>CAZZLT010000044.1:0-9250 GCA_964655125.1 uncultured Desulfurococcaceae archaeon
ATATCTAGGAAGTATAACATACCAATATCAACACTAAAAACAAACGCTAAAATACTTAAAGAACTAGGAATAATAGAAGTAAATGAAGGAAAACCAGTAAAAATAACACAAGCAGGAAAAATAATAACAGAAATAATTAATACTAGGTATAATAATGGTTTGGATTTAGATCTTAGAATCCTTAGTGAGTTGAGTGAGAAAGCTGATTTAGTTAGGAGGTATGTGCTTAGGATGGTTGCTGAGGCTGGTGCAGGTCATATAGGTGCTTCACTCTCAGTAGTAGATATCCTCGTAACATTATATTTCTGTAAGATGAGGTATGATGTGAGGAATCCTAACTGGTCTTTAAGAGATAGGTTAATACTGAGTAAGGGTCATGCAGCACCAGCATTATATGCTGTCTTATCCTTAGTTGGATTCTTACCTGAGGATGAGTTATGGCGTTTTAGAGATATAGAGAGTATGTTGCAGGGACATCCAGAGATGGATATACCGGGTGTTGATATGGTTTCAGGGTCTTTAGGTCAAGGACTATCTATTGGTTGTGGTATGGCTTTAGCACTTAAGAGGGATGGTATACCTGCTAAGGTCTACGTAATTGTAGGTGATGGTGAGTTAGATGAGGGGCAGGTATGGGAAGCAGCATTAACTGCTAGTAAGTTAGGACTGGATAACCTAGTATTAATAGTAGATAGGAATTCATACCAACAGGAAGGACCTACTGAACATGTTAAACCTTTAGAACCACTTACTATGAAGTGGATTATGTTTGGCTGGTACGTAGTTGAAGTTGATGGTCATGACTTCAAACAGTTGTTAGAAGCTTTAAATGAAGTTGATAATGTTGGGAAGCCCTCAGTAATAATAGCTCATACTGTTAAGGGTAGGGGGTTCCCTCCAGCTGAAGGGAATAACGTATACCATAGTAGACCTGTAAGTAAGGATGAGTTAAGGAGTTTCGGGGTATTATAATGAGATTAGCCTTCGGTAAAACACTAGTAGAGTTAGGGTTTAAGTATAAGGATTTATACGTTGTTGATGCTGATTCAGCTAGTCATACAATGACCTCAATATTTGCTAAGAACTTCCCTGAAAGATTCGTTAATGTCGGGATTAGTGAGCAGGACTTAGTAGGTATTGCTGCTGGTTTAGCATCCTGTAATAAGAAGGTAGTTGTAGCTACATACGCATCATTCCTTATGAGGGCTTGGGAACAGATTAGAAATGTTGTAGGTAGGGCTAGGTTAAACGTGAAGTTAGTAGGTACTCATGGAGGTATTTCTAACTATGGTGACGGACCCTCACACCAGTGTTTTGAGGACTTCGCACTCATGCGTGTAATACCTGGTATGAAGGTTATAGCACCTGCAGATTCTGTAGAGTTGAGGTGTTGTTTTGAGGAGGTTTTAAGTGTTGATGGACCTACATACATGCGTATCGGTAGGGATGAGGATGAGAGAGTTTATGATGATTGTGTATGTAGGTTGGGGGTTGCTAATGTTGTTAGGGATGGTGTTGATGTAGCTATAGTTGCTGTTGGTGGTATGGTTTTTGAAGCACTTAAAGCATCTAAAGAACTTAGAAACTACGGTATTGATGCTGCTGTCTTAGACTTCCATACTATTAAGCCCTTAGATACTAATACATTAGTTAAGTATGCTAGGAGTACTGGGGCTTTAGTAGTAGCTGAAGAACATAACATCTTAGGAGGTTTAGGTAGTACAGTAGCTGAAGTATTAGTCAGGGAATACCCAGTACCTATAGAGTTCGTAGGGGTTAAGGATTTTAGAGGGTATCGGGTTAGGTCTTTAGAAGATTTAGGACTTACAGCTTCAGATATAGTTAGAGCTGTTAAGGAGGTAGTGAGGGTTAAGTAAAAATAATTTATGTTTAAGTTAACTCCTACTTATTAGTCGTGTTAGTGCGTGTTCAGGTATTGGTGGTGTCATAACTATTTGATAAACCGTTGGTGGGTATTTACTTCCTTCACTCTTCAACCTATTAATAGCTGTTTTTAAGTGTTCTACAGTCATACCTAACCAAATCTCATCGTCTTGAGCTTCAGCAAGTCCTCTAGCACCACCGCAAGGTATTGTAAGCCATGGTGAGTTACCCTCATATGGTGTGGCTATAACTTCACATGCAGCATGTCCGTTGAAGTCTGACTTAGGTTTAATACCTGTTGAGTCGAAGAACCCCCTCAGTAGTAGGTATGTTTGTGCTGAGTTAGTCATTAATATGATTACATCAGGGTCTACATTGAGTTCATCAAATTTCTTAAGAGGTGCTATAACACCGGATTTATACTTACCCATAGGTAGTCTATGGATTTGCTCAAGTAGTTTACTAGCTACTTCCTCAGTAATCCTCCTCAGGACTACCCATCTTTTAGCGTAATCCTCAGGTAATTCCCTAAACCCAAGTATCCAAGTACCTATAACACATGCATCAACATTATCTGCTGAGATCCCGATATTCCTACCGTATATACTTGCTAACTTCATAACTTGACATAAGGCTAAATTCTTATTAAGGTATGGTAGGTCGGGACGTACATCACTGAATAGTTTAATTCCTATAGGGTCGGACTTAAGCTTAATAATCTCTATAAGGTCTTTATGAAGTGATGAGTAAGTACCTTCAGACATATTAACACCAAGACAATATTAAGGATATCCTTAAATACTTTAATAAACTACAGCTAATGCTTTAGTACTGGATATACCTCACCGCCATGGTGTATGATTCCGATCTTAGCCTTAATACCATGTCTACTTACAGCTAGGTTTACAGCGTCTAGTAGTGTATCTGCATGTTTAACTCTAAGTATTTCCTTATCCTTTAGTGTTAAGCCTTTAGATACGCATATACATTCAACTCTGTTTACGTATTTAGTATGTATGTAGACTGTAGCTAGGCCTACTAAGTCCTCCTCACTCTTCTCCTTAATAACCCTCTCTAGTTCGTGGGGGGTAGCCTTACTGTACTTCTCGAAGGTCTTTCTATGTGTTGGTGATATACCGTCAGGACAGTCAGTGTAGAGTATTACAGTACCTCCTTCCTTAACACCTAGTTGTGCATGTATGAATCCCTTAATAGATTGCCAGTAATCTATTACTGCTGGGTAGGTATTAACTATGACTATATCAGCTAATTCAGGTATTTCCCTCTTATAGATCTTCTCAGCTACTTTAACACCTTCTCTAAATGCCTTCCTCATATCACCAGCAACTACTTTAACTACCTCACCCCTACCGTTAAACACTACGTTAACTATGAAGTCAAGACCTACGACATCAGCAACTTCCTCCATCTCCTTCCTCACAACGTTTTCAGGGTCTCCAAGGAGTTTTAGAGGGTCTTCTAAAGCTGCTAGTAGGTGTGTGTAGGCTGTAGTCTCCTCACTACATACACCTGGTTGTATGATCTTAGCACCACCACCATAACCTGCAAATAGATGAGGTATTATACTACCAACACCTATTACGAAGTCAGCTTCGTAGACTAACTTATTAACATATACTGGAGTACCACTCTTTGTAGTCCCTACATAAACGAGTTTATCCTTATCCATCCACTCATGATTAACTACCTTAACCCTCCTAACAACCTCCTCACCAAAACATCTTAAGATCTCATCATCAGTCATATACCTATGAGTACCTAAAGCAATCAATACAGTAACATCCTTATCAGGGACTCCAGCCCTATTCAACTCATCAAGTAGTATAGGTATTATCTTATCCCTAGGAGTAGCTCTAGTAATATCATCAGCAACTATAACAACCTTCATACCAGGCCTAACAAGCTCATGAAGAGGTCTACAACCTATAGGATTACTAATAGCTTCAGAAATAGAAGACCTCAAATCACTTAATCCAGGTAAGTCGTTAGGACCTACCTCATAAACTATACTATCCTTAAACCTCATCTTAATAAGTTCTACAGAACGAAACCACTCATCTAAAAACTCCTTAACCCTCATAACATTACCACATACTAATACAAGTCTAAAACTAATATACCTTAACACTTAGAACTAACTACGGATTTAATTAAGTGATGAGACGGCTGTGAACTAAGCATAAACAATGCTGACCAGTGTTTAAACTGAATACTTAAATATACTTAAATACGGAGGGGAATTATAATCATTATAACCTCTTTCTAAATTTTAAATTTATTATTGTTTATTATAATAAATATTTAAACCGTCGTTACAGAAAGTTATTTGATGGTGTCTAATATGAGATTTCCATTACGTAATTTAATACTCTCATACTTAATAACAATAATAATTATTAGTGCCTTCTCAGGAATTATATCGTCAGCCTATGTCGAGAAGTTACCTACTCCTAGGGAGTCAGACCTATTAGGTCTTAAGGTTATAGAATTAACTAATCCTATACAGAATGAGGTTATTAAGTGGTTTGGGGTTATTAATGAGGTTTCGGTATTAGCTACGGTTCCTAAGGATGGTTATTACGTGTTATTCCTTAATAATTCTGGGGAACATGTTGGTACTCATGTAGATGCTCCAGTACATTTCTACTATGATGGATTATTCATTAATGAATTACCATTAGATGTTCTTTACGGGGTTGCTGTAGTTATTGATGCTAGGAAGTATGTTTCACATCCTAACGATACTATAACTATGAATGAGTTAATGGATTGGGAACGGAGTGTTGGTGTCTCAATTCCTAAGGGTTCTATAGTTCTGTTATATACTGGTTGGGCTAGTTACTGGGGTCTCTACACTAGTTGGGATCAGTACTGGAGCATTGCTAGAGGTTGGCCAGGATTATCACCTGATGCTGCTAGGTATTTAGTAAGTAAGGGAATTGTAGGTGTTGGTATAGATACACTAAGTATAGATCCTGCACCTGCTATGAACTTCCCAGCACATTACATACTGACTGAAGCGAATATATACATAATTGAGAATATAAATACTAATTTAGAGAAACTTGCTGATAATGCAGTATTCCTACTATTAGCCCCTATGAAGACTAAATACGGTTCTGCAGGTCCTGGTCTTGAATTACTAGCTATCTATGATCCTAACGCGGACATACATCTTAATCTACTATTAGCGAGTATGATTAAGGCTTCATTAGATCAGGTTGAAAAGTTTGACCTAGCATTTACTGTTGAGAACGGTATACCTGCATGGTTTACCATATGGAGAGGTTTTAAGACTTTAGGTACTCCTAAAGAGATGATAAGCACTTACGGTGCTTACTATGGCTTCTTAACAATGAATGAACATACAGGTACTCATATGGATGCACCGGCACACTTCGCAGTTGGTGTTTGGAGGATTGATGAGGTTCCTTTAGACAGATTCTGGGGGAGAGCTGTAATTATGGATATGAGGCCATATATAAGACATCCTAACTACTCAATAACTGTTGAGGATATTAAATCATGGGAGGAGAAGACAGGTATTAGAATAGGTAGAAATGATATAGTATTAGTATATACTGGTTGGGCTCGTTATTGGGGAACTTATAGGACATGGGATGAGTATTGGAATACTATCGGTAGAGGATTCCCAGGATTATCACCTGATGCTGCTAGGTATTTAGTAAATAAAGGAATTAAAGGTATAGCTCTAGATACCCTTAGTGTAGACCCACCAACTCAAGCTGTAGACTTCCCAGCTCATAAGATCTTAGTAAATGCTAACATATGGATAGGTGAGAACTATAACTTAGCTATATTACCGAAGAAAGATACTACAGCATTCATACTATCATTACCAGCCATGCTCGTTAAGGAAGGTTCTGGAGCACCTGCAAGACCTATATTAATCTACAACTTCAACTTAGAATCCATAGTAAATCAATACAAAGCACTTAAGAATTTATTATACAGTGAGAATAACGTTAAGACATTAACCACTGCCGCAACGTCTGGATCCTTACTAAGTAGTCATGCAGTATTAGCACTTTCGTTAGTATTAGCATTCACCAGTGTGTTATTCATCACCGTGTACTATAGGAATAAACAATACCTAAACTAAACTTTAACTTTTTTATCAAATCTTAAGACCCATAACAATACTTATCTTAAAATCTCAACAAGTACCCTACCATATAATCTACTTACAGTATGTTAAGGACATCAAATATATGGTCGGTTTTTAATAACCTAAAGGTTGTAATCTTAAGCAACGATAGATCTGTTAAGATTTGAACTAGACTTCGTTCTTAAGGTTTTTGAAGTTTTAATGTCAGTAGATTTCAGGAGATCTGCTATATGACTTCATTAAAAGAAATTATAGATAACCACATGAAGAAAGTTCCGGGTTTAAGAGAGTATTGTGAGAGATGTCTTAGGACTGAGAGATGGGGTGGTAATGTTGTTTTAATGGTTATCGACACAGTTTTACCTCAATAGGTTTAAACTACTTTACAGTTATTGTTCCTAGGGTTATAGAATTCAAAAGAAGGTTTATTGATAGTATGAGGATAAGGAATCTTAAAGACCTTGCGAATGCTGATATTGATGAATTAAAGGTTGTATGGAGGAATATGAGGTCGTAGATTATTGCTAAAGGAGTAGCGTCTTACCTCTCAACATTAAGTGAGGATGATAAGATAGCATTAAGGACTTAGGCTAAGAATACTGAACTTGAGAATTGGAGGGAAGACCCTATTGGAAGGATTAAGGATGTCTGTCTAATCACTTTTCAATACTTACGGATGATGGGCGATATCGATACTGTAATGCCTGATAAAATAGTTGAAAGAGTGTGAACGGGATTTTAGTTAATGTTGGGTTAAAACTTGTAAATGATGATATAGAATTTATTAGAAAAACTGAGGAATTAGCCTCAGTCTGTGGTTACAGACCAATAGAACTCTGCTGGATGACATGGCTTATACAGCCTGAAGGTAGGGTAATGAGGATGGAGAAGTACTTGAGTATATTATCAAGTATCTAGCCTTTCGAATTAAACAAAATAAGAAGTACTGCCTCGAACTTAAGTTTTTGAATTAAACTATAGATAAGTAGTTCAACACTTCTAAACGTATGCTAGGTCTCTAAACCTACTTAAAATCATTCGTTTCTAGAAGAGTAAACCACTACTAAACTAGGTTAAAACGTTATAAACTTGGTCTTGACTGCGATTACCGCTGATTTAGTAGTTAGTGAGCTATATGATGTGTGGATTATGTATGAGTTTGACACCCTAACTATGTAGCTTGCTTAGGTATCGGCGCGATTGCCTAGTTTAGTAATGGTTTCTCAGTCTTCTCAGCATTAAATACTCCGCATGAGCATAGCTAAGTCGACCCTCATATACTGGCAAAATTTAAGGTGAATAAAAAAGGTGAATAAAAAGAAGTAATTTACTTAACTGATTATATTGTTATCCCTAACCCACTAACTATGTATTTAGCTTTACATACTACGGCTATGGTATCGCTCCCTGCGAAGGCTAGCCCAACGAATTCTCCATCTTTATCTACGGAACTTCCGCTATCCCCACTCTCAATGAACGGCTGACTCACTAATATTTGATCGTAGAATATAGCAAATTTAGATAGTGTATACCAAACCTTTACCGTTGCATCCGTATCGATTACGGTACTGGTGGTGACTCCAGTTGTCCTCCCAGACTTCCTAACACTATCTCCTATATTCACTTCAACCGTACTGCTAATGGTGTAAGTATTTTGATTATCACTATCTAGGACTTCACTAACTAAGTAATCAGATATTGTAATCTTTGCTATAGCGGCATCAGCATAGTTCTTACCTCTAGGGCCAAATGCTATCTTAATGTATTTGTAGAGTTCACCTACTTTATCCCCTGTAGTACCACCATCATAAGTTCCAGGTTGGAGTACAGCTGTGCCTAATGGTAGGAATTGTGCCTTACTGTTCATGGCTATAACATGCGTATTGCTAAGGATGTAATAGTTTCCTTCCGGACCTTTTACAACTAAGCCGAGGGTTCCAGCCATCTTCCCTCCATAAGCTTTTTCTGGAACACCTATTGATACCCCTCCAACTATGGGTCTTACTTTAGCAGTCCTAATGACTGGTTCTCTGTATGTATAGTATTGTTTAACTTCTTCAAGCTGGAGTAATGATAAAGCTTTTATCTTACCAACTACGACGACCTCTACTTTAAATCCATCTATCTTATCTGGAATCTTACCCTTATACTTCTCATGCTCTAGATAGACTATTATTCTTGGAGGATCATCACGATGACTTACCCCAACAACCCCCTCAAGCGGGAGTAACATCTCCTCAGCACGTTTCCTCACCTCTCTAATATTTGACGCCTGCATCTCAACCACACCCGTGAAGATTATTGAACAGAGTATTAGAACCAACAATACCAGAGGTATAGAACCCTTCAGATTTTCACCAACCAATATAACACAAAAGTAAAGAGATATTTAAATATTAAACACTGAAAGTAAGGTACCTGCGTTAGATGGTGAGGTTTTCAGTTATTAAAGACGTATTGACATATAATATTAACTTTCAATCAAAGTATCCTTATCTAAGATAAAACTCGGTTCTTCCCTCTATACATACTCTACAGTCATCACATATTGAAATGTTTATAAGGCATAAATTTGGGGGTGGGTAATAATAAGTGGTGATAACATCTTCTACACGGTTATGAAGGTTAAAGGACGTTATTACCTGTATAAGGGTATCTACATAAACGGTAGGAAGAAGCTTATTTACGTAGGTCCGTGTGATGTGATTGAGGGGTGGTGGGCCCGCTGGGATTCGAACCCAGGACCTCCGCCTCGTAAGGGCACCACGATATGAATGGTTTATGAATATCTGATATGAATTATTCTCTACATTCATACTAATCTTCATCTTAAACCTCATACGCATGCAACTCCATATGATTTTACCCTAAGACAGTATAGGTCTAAAGCTAGGAATACCTTACTGTATGGGAAGGACTTCTTGAAGGTTGATGATCAAGGTAGCGCATAAGGAGACTACTAAATTAGTGCAGAACAGGCTCACCATCGTGAGCCTGAATATAAGGACTTGCTAAGCGACATGCGGTAACATTAAGTAGGCTAGATGAGGAATTCCGAAGTCATCTCTTAGGCTGAGCAACAATGTGCTCATCAGTATTTTAAGCATCAATTTCTGAAAGCTGGGTGGTGCAATTCCAGCCGTCACTACGCGTATAAGGGCTTTTTCTCTATCGCTGAGCTCGTCTATGGAGAATGACAGTACATCTAATCCTTTT
>CAZZLT010000045.1:0-7007 GCA_964655125.1 uncultured Desulfurococcaceae archaeon
TAGGGATGAGGTAACAACACCTGGAGGTACGACGATTAGGGGTTTAGCTATTATGGAGTCTAAGGGGGTTAAGTCAGCGTTGATGGAGACTGTAGAAGCTGCTTATAAGAGGTCTTCAGAGATAGGTGTTGATGTAGATACTTTCATAAGGAAGGAGTTAAACCTAAAGTAAGTATAGAAAATAATTAAGTTTAAGTTAATCCTCTAACCTCTCTAAGAACTCCTTATGAGTTAATACCTCAGCAATTAATGGGAATAACTTAGTCTCAGCATATACCTGCTCCTCCCATGAATTAGCTGCTGTACAGTCCTTCAATATGATGACCTTATAATTTAAGTCGTACGCAGTACGTGCTGTTGACTCTACACATACGTTAGTTAAGAACCCAGCTAATGCTACATTCTTAATACCGTTATACCTTAGAATTACGTCTAAGTTAGTACCGTGGAAACCGTCTAAACCTCTCTTACCCTCAACATATATATCTATATAGGGTTTTAACTCATCAATGAATTCAGCTCCTTTAGTACCCTTCTTAAAACATCCTAACTTTTTAACATTTGCTTTAATCCCGAACTCCTGCCCTAAGTCTCTATAATCCGGTTCGAAGAGGACTGGACAACCGACTATTAAAACACCCTTCTTCTTAGCCTCCTTCACAACCTCAACAGTATTCTCTATAACTTTATTCTTAGTTAGTATAGGTTCTACACCCGGGTATAGTGGGAATCCAGGTTTGCAGAAGTCGTTTTGGAATTCTATAAGAACTATAGCTGTCTCCTTAGCCTTAAACTTTGAAACACTCATAAAGACACCCTCAAGAGCTATATCACTTCATGAATAATAAATTTTAGTGGATTTAAACTACTTAAGTATTAAGTATTCTTAAGTCTTAAAAGTTCTTTAATACCCTCCTCAATACTTACTGATGGTTTGAAGCCTAAGTACTTAACTGCTTTAGATATATCTGCATAACTATGTCTTATATCACCAGGTCTTGATGATTCGTAAGTAGGTCTTAAATCTAACCCACTAACCCTTACGACTAGATCAGCTAATTCATTAATACTTAACGGCTTACCGGAACCTACGTTGTAAACCTCATTAACTTTTTCAGTACTTACACATAGTTGAATAACTCTACAAACATCTAATACATGTATAAAGTCTCTAGTCTGAGTACCATCACCGTAAATCACTGGTGGTAAACCCTTACTCACTCTATCAATGAATTTAGTAATAACTCCTGAGTAGGGGTTTAAGAACTGTCTAGGACCGTAAACATTGAATAACCTTAATATCACGTATTCTAACCCGTACATCCTATAGTATAACTTAACTACTTCCTCACCAAGTAACTTACTTAATCCATACGGTGATTTAGGATTTAGTGGGTGTTCCTCACTCACCGGTAGTTTAATAGGGTCTCCGTAAACTGCTGCAGAACTTAAGTATATGAACCTACTAACTCCGTAGTTAGTAGATATTCTAACAGTATTTAAAGTCCCTAAAACATTACATCTAAAGTATTCTTCAGGTTTCTTCACAGACTCCTCAACACTTACTAACGCAGCTGTATGGATAACTACTTCAGGTTTAAACCTACTCATAATAACATCTAATGAGTTAATATCTAAGACATCAACAACTATTAAGTTAATACCGTATCTTCTTAAGGTATTAATAACTTCTGGTGAAGACCTGGATAGATTATCTACACATAATACCTCATAACCTAAACTACTTAAGTATAGTGCTAGGTGATGACCTATGAATCCAGCCCCACCAGTTATCAATACCTTCAACTAATACCCTCAACAAGCTTTACTACATCATTAACTATCTCTTTAAGAACCCTACTCACTGGAGTATCTGGATACTTAATTACGTAGGGTATACCTAAATCAACACACTCACTAACTCTAGGGTCTAGAGGTACTGAACCTAAGTACTTAAGTCCTAACTCCTTAGCCATCTCATAGCCAGCACTACCTGGGAAGACCCGATAGACAGTACCGGTAGACGGACATATAAACTCCCTCATATTCTCTACAACACCTAACACAGGTACGTTAAGTTCCTGACAGAATCTAACAGCCTTCTTAACAACTAACTTAGATGGTTGTGAAGGTATCGTAACAACTATAGCCCCAGTCAAATCCTTAATATACTGAACAACACTTAATACCTCATCACCAGTACCTGGTGGTAAATCAATGAATAAGTAGTTAAGAGAACCCCAATTAACTTGAGATAAGAACTCACCGATCAACCTACCCTTAAGCGGGCCTCTCCAGATAATTGGTAAGTCCTCCTCAGGTAGGAAGAACTGTACTGATATGACTTTAACACCTAGAGGACCTACTATAGGTTCTACACCGTTACTACTTATACTTAAGGTAGGGTTACTAATACCTAAGAACTTAGGTATTGAAGGTCCGTGAATATCAGCATCTAAGATACCTACAGACCTACCCGTAGAAGCTGTAAGTAGAGCTAGTGAAGATGTTATAAAGCTCTTACCAACACCACCCTTACCACTAATAACTAAAACCTTATACTTTATATTACTCATCATCATACTCACTGACTTAATGAGTTCATCATAAGGTTTAGATGAGGAGCTACTCATACATACACCTAAGTATGTAGGTTTTACGAGTAGGTAAAAATAGATTAGGTTTTAATTAATGAACTACTCATAGCTAGTTCAAGGTATTTCTTAGGTCTTAAAACTAACTCTCTAATCTCTTCCTCTAACTCACTCCTACTTAACGACCTCCTAGCAACTCCCTCCTCCATAGCCTTCTCAGCAACTCTAACAGCTTCATATATGTAGAGTTCTACCTCATCCATAGTCGGTAATATCCTATCCTCTGAAATACCTCTCATCTCAGCGAATTCAGCGATCGCGTACGCAGCAGTTAAGCACATACCATCACTTATCTTCTTAGCCCTAACTGTTAAAGCACCCCTAAACACTGCTGGAAATGCTAAACTATTATTTACTTGGTTAGGGAAGTCTGACCTAGCAGTACCTACAACTCTAGCACCAGCTTCTTTAGCTTCCCAAGGCCATATCTCAGGTACTGGATTAGCTTCAGAGAAGACTATCGGGTTATCATTCATTAACTTAACCCACTCCTTCTTAATAACTCCAGGACCAGGTGTTGATAGACCTATCACTACATCAACACCCTTCATAGCCTCAGGAATACCTCCAGTCCTACCCTCAGCATTAGTTATCTCAGCTATCTCCTTCTTCCACTTAACACTGAATTCACCAGTCTTTAAGTCAGGTCTATCCCTATGTAGTATACCTTTAGTATCTACTAAGTAGACGTTACCTGCTTTAACACCAGCAGCTATTAAGTACTTAGCAGTAGCTATACCTGCAGCACCAGCACCAATTATAGCTACCTTAATATCACTTAACCTCTTACCAACTATTTTTAAGGCGTTAATAACTGCTGCTAGATTAACTACTGCAGTACCTTGCTGATCGTCATGCCATACAGGTATTTCAAGAATCTCACGTAGTTTCTCAAGTATGTAGAAACACTTAGGTTGTTCAATATCTTCTAAGTTAATACCTCCGAAACTAGGTTCTAATAACTTAACAACCTCTATAAACTTATCAGCATCTGTAGTCCCTAAAGCTAAGGGTACAGCATCAACACCTCCTAAATACTTAAACAGTAATGACTTACCCTCCATAACAGGTAATCCTGCTTCAGGACCTATCTTACCTAGACCTAAAACCCTAGTACCGTCAGTAACTACAGCAACTAAATTCCATCTGAAGGTGTATTCTAGGGAGAGTTCCTTACCACCAGCTTTAATCCTCCTACAAGGCTCAGCAACACCTGGTGTATACCAGATTGAGAAGTCCTCAAAACTCTTTATAGGTACTTTAGGAACTACTTCTAACTTACCCTTATACCTCCTATGAAGTTCTTCAGAAATTGAGTACCAATCCTTCTTCTCGCTCAAGTATAACACCAAGTAACTCTCTTGGACAGAGTATATAAGGGTATTATATATAAAGGTATTAGGATTAAGATATAAATACACTTACTCTAACTATGTATTGGGTTTTAAAATGGTCTTAAGTGATGATGTGATTAAGGAAATTATTAAGAAGTTATTAGATGCTGAGATAAATGCTAAACCTATAGAGCCTTTAACAGTTACGTACCCAGAGATTACGTTAGTAGATGCCCGTAAGATTAGCTTAGGTATTCTTAATGAGAGGTTGAGGAGGGGTGAGAAAGTAATAGGTTTTAAAGTAGCTTTGACATCTAAAGCTGTACAACAGGCTTGGGGTTATGATAAGCCTGAGTGGGGTTACTTAACTAGCGGTATGTTAGTACCTGATGGTGGTGAAGTAGATAGTAAGAAGTTAATACAACCGAGGATAGAGCCTGAAATAGCATTCTTACTTAAAGAGGATGTTAGAGGTCCTGGAGTCTCTGTAAGTGATATACTTAAAGCTACTGAAGGTGTACTACCAGCTATCGAGATCGTGGATAGTAGAATCAGCGGTAAAAATAGGATTGAAGACTTCGTAGCAGATAGCTCAAAAGCTGCTAGGGTAGTATTAGGTGGTGTTATTAGGGATGTGAAGGAGTTAGACTTAAGACTAGTTGGATGTGTTGTAGAGATTAATGGTGAGGTAGTAGCTACAGCTGCAGGCGCTGCGGTAATGAACAACCCGGTAAACTCATTAGTATTCCTAGCTAATGCTATAGCTGAAGTTGGTGATTACTTAAGAGCCGGTCATATAGTGATTTCAGGTTCGTTAATCCCTGCAATACCTGTTAAAGCTGGGGATTACGTTAAAGTAACTTTCGATAGGATAGGTTCAGTATCAGTTAAATTCATATAGTTTATTTCCCCCTTACTTCTTAATACTTAAGTACTTATCAGTAGATGATAAGAACATAGCAGTTAGTATCAGTGAAGCTCCTAAAGCTTTTATAGAAGTAATAACCTCATTAAGTACTACGTATGAGAGTACAGCAGCAACTACAGGTTCTAGTAGGAATACTATAGCTGTTACTGCAGGACTCACATACCTCTGACCGAAGACTTGAAGCGCGAATGCGGCATTACTACATACGAATGCTAGATACGTTATTAAGAGTAAGACGTTAACACTTACTGAGATACTACCGTAGAGTAATACATCAGGTATTAAGAATGTTAGGGCTGGGACCATCTCAAATAACGTGAATATTAGTGGGTCTCCACGACTATACCTATCTACTAGAATTATCTGTAGAGCCCACATGAAGGAACCTGCTAAGACTAGTAAGTCACCTATGTTAAAACCTGTAGTAGGTGTTGTTAGTAGGTAGAGTCCTGAGATAGATAGTATGAGGGCTAAGCATAACTTAAGACTATACCTCCTCATAATAATAGCTGAGTATAGATGTACGTAGATAACGTTTAAACCAGTAATAAATGCTGAGTTAGACGCTGTAGTGAATTTAGTACCCCACCCCTGAAGCCATAAACCTAAAGCATACGCCACACCAGCTAGTAAACCACCCCTAGCAGTACTAACTGAGAACTCACCTCTGAAGTAAGTATATAGTAGGTAGGGTGTTAAGCCTAGAATAGCTATTAAACTCCTAACCCAAGTATAGGTATACTCATTAACGTAGTACATAACAGTCTTAATGATAGGGAATGAAGTACCCCAAAGAACTGATGTAAGTATTAGAGCTACTAACCCTCTAATCTTCGGATTACTCAATACTATCACTTCGCTAACTACTACTTACTTAAGACTTAATAACTACCTAAAACATTTTTAACTTAATACTATATCAATTAAGGTGTTTAAAATCTTAAGTAGGAGTTACGTAACAGATATAGCTATTGTAGGTAGTGGCTTAGCTGGTTTATCAACTGTATACTTTCTAGACATGTTCACGGCTGAGAAGGTTAGAACAGCTATTATCTCTAAGTCATCTCTAGGTTATGGTACATCAACTTACTACTCAGCAGGGGCTTTTAGATGTCCTGTTAACGGGTATTCCGTAGATGATTATGTAAGAGATGTTATTGAGGGTGGTAGGTATGTTAATAGGAGATCTTTAGTTGAGTTAATAGCTTTAAGGTCTATCAACACTATAAAGTCTTTAGAACAGTTAGGTATTAAGTTCAGGACTTCTAGAGGTGTTTTAAGAGTTGTTAGTAACGACCCCTTATTCCAGGGTAGGGAGTTAGTATTAACTCTTAAGAATTACGTAGTTAGGAGACCTAACACAGTAGTCTTAGAGAACACGTACATGTTAGACATCATTAAATGTAGTAATGGTACCTTCAACATAGTGTGTATTACGACTAACAGTGATTACGTAGTAATTACTAGTAAGGTAGTTGTCCTAGCTACTGGAGGTGCTGCTAATATATACGTAAGAAGTGATAACCCACAACAACTATCATGTGATGGTCATGGAGTATGTCTTAGGTTAGGACTTCCGTTAATTGATATGGAGTTCATCCAATTCTTCCCCTTAGGTATCGCAGAACCTGGGAAGCCTGCCTTCATGATACCCTTCACTAAGGGTAAGTTAATTAATAAGTTAGGTGAGGACGTCGTAATCAAGTACGGGTTAGGGAGTTTAGGTAAGGCAATAATAGTTAATAGGGATAGTCTATCTAGGTATATAATGTTAGAGGTCATGAATGGTAACGGAATTAACAACGCATTAGTAGTATATCCTGAAGAGAGTGATGAGGAGTTATCATCATTTGCTAAAGAGTTAGTGAGGAGGTTAAACTTAAGACCACCTATAAAAGTATTACCAACAGCACATTTCTCCATGGGTGGTGTTGAAGTAAGTGATAATTTAGAAACCTCAATTAACGGATTATACGTAGTTGGGGAGTTAGTAGGCGGTATCCACGGAGCTAATAGATTAGGTGGTAACGCATTAACATCATGCGTAGTTACTGCTGAGGTAGTAGCTAGGAATGTAGTAGACTACTTAGA
>CAZZLT010000046.1:0-158295 GCA_964655125.1 uncultured Desulfurococcaceae archaeon
AGAAACCTCAATTAACGGATTATACGTAGTTGGGGAGTTAGTAGGCGGTATCCACGGAGCTAATAGATTAGGTGGTAACGCATTAACATCATGCGTAGTTACTGCTGAGGTAGTAGCTAGGAATGTAGTAGACTACTTAGAAAGTAAATTTAGAGGAAGTGTTAGTTTAAATGATGAAGGCGTTAATCAAGTAATTAAGGAATACAGCTTCAGAGATGGTAGGTATACACCATCAGAAGTTAGGTATAGAATCCGTAACTTAATGTGGTCTAAAGCAGGTGTTATAAGGAGTGATAATTCACTGAGGGAATGTATGGAGGAGTTATTAAGAATTCATGAAGACTTAGATAAAGTCAGGATAAGTAGTTATGAGGAAGTTATTAAATATTCAGAAATGCTGAACACGTTACTCACATCAATAACTACAACATACTCAGCATTATTAAGGACTGAGAGTAGGGGTGCACACTTCAGACTAGACCACCCTGAGGAGAATAACAGTTGGGTTAAGAATATAAGAATAACATATTCAAACGGTAAGTTTAGGTATGAGATACGGTAAAAACAGGTGTTTCAGTTTAATAGGTGTAGGCCTCAATAACTTTATCAGCAAGTACTAAACCACTACCTAAGGCATCATCACCCCAGCTATACGTTATAAGACCTTCAGTAATTATGTCGTAAACTGTAGCCTCATTCCAAGTTATACTGAAAGTACTCTCCTTAAGTAAATCCTCTATAGTTGATTGATTAAGGTCTAACTTCCTGTCAATTAAGTCCTTCTGAAGTATTAGAGCTAATATACCGCTAACGTGTGGTGCTGCGAATGAAGTACCGCTTAAGTAGTAGTATTGTCTTGGTATTGCCTTAATAGCTTGTAGTGGTGGGTGTGCAGTCCCGTATAGAGTGTATGGTAGCACTATATAAGCTCCTGGAGCTAATACATCTAATTCTTGACCTTCAAGAGCTCTACTACTGAAATCAGGTACGTATACCTGGTATGTTAGGTCTTCAGGGACATCAGCTGAACGCCACCAACGATCAATACTGAATTGACCTACCCAACCAACAGCACCTACAGATATTACTTCAGGATATGCTGCTGGATATACCATACCTTTAAGACCTTCATTACCTGCAGCAGCTACTATGAAGACACCAACACTTAAAGCATAGTCTATTACTGCTTTAACTAAGTCTGAAGGATATAGACTACCAACACTTAAACTAATTATTACTGGATTCACGATATCTGGTGGGTCAAGAACTTTACCTCCAGTTAAATTCTCTAGATAGAATAGCTTAGCTATATAGTGAATACCTGCAGCTAAGTCTGAAGTCCAACCCCAGCCTTGATTACCTATAACTTTAACTGGTATTATCTTAACTTCTGGAGCAACTCCATCAACTACATATAGATCATAAACTTTAAATCCAAGTATTACTGCTGTAACAGCCATACCATGACCAACACTATCAGCTTCCCAAGCATTTCTATTCGTAGATGCTCTAGGCCCTAGAAATGCTGTAGCATATTCTCTAACTATACTATCCTCACTAAAGTAATTCCTCCAATGAGGTTCTAAACCAGTATCTAGTACAGCTATATAGACTCCAGAACCGCTTAATCCGTATACCTCATGGACTGTAGGTATGTTAATCAAATCTAAATTCCAAGTAAGTACAGTGTTATGTAATTCACAACTAGATGGTAGTTCCTCACTTAAAGGTCTTACTATACCTGCCTTACCTACAGACCTAACATTACCTAAGACCTTAACTAAATCATTAATTAACTTCTCACTAATTAATACTACTAACCCTCTAATCTCGTCAAACCTATATACTACCTCACCACCTAATCTAGAAATTAGTTTTAAGTCATCATCACTTATACTACGGTTTAGTAAGACCTCTACTAAGACCCTATCATCACTACTTGATAATAGTGTAGGTGTTAAGGTTGTTATTAACAATGTAATTAATAGAACACCTAATAACTTGAAGGGATTCATAACGATCACGTTAGTATTATGTAGCAGGAGTTAATATCCTTTAAGTATATTAATTCATTACTAACTCTATTAACGGTAGTTTATATGAATGTATGTAGTGATAATATAGTGTATATAGGTAGGAAGTTCTTCATGAGGTACGTATTAGCTGTTTTAATGAAGTTTAACGTCTTTGAATGCAGTACTACAGTTATTAAAGCTAGGGGTAGTAACATATCTAGAGCTGTCTTAGTAGCTGAGGTATCTAAGGAATTAATAGGTAGTGTTAATTACTCTTCAGTAGATATAGGTAGTGTGAGTATAGAGTCTAACGGTATTAGGAGGAGGGTATCAACTATTAAAATAGTTTTGTCTAGAATTGTTAAGACTACCTAACCTATCTCTTAAGACGTTAATTAACTCAGACTCACTCCTTAAGTTTAGAGCTACTAACCAAGCATCTAACTGCTTCTCAACAGGTATTACCATTATATCATTCTCCTCCAAGACTTTAATCTCATCAGGAGATCTTAAGTAGTTCCACTTAGGCATTAAGAACTTTCTAACCCTAACCCTCTTAGTCCTTATAGCAGCTAATATCTTACCAGAACCACGCCAATCTAAACCACCTACAGGTCCTACACCACCCTTAATATCACACTTACCGGTCATGACGACCTCAGGACTTACAGGGACTTTAGATAATTCTGATATTGCAGCTACGCTTAAGGCTAGACCTAAGCTAGGACCACTCACACCAGCTCCCGGCACACCCTCTAAAGGACTTATCACCTGGTATCTGAAGTCGAAGTTCCTTATATCGAAGCCTACATTCAACATCACGTAATTCCTTATGTAGTCAACAACGTTTGAAGCACTCTCAACAACACTTAAATCCTCAACAGATGTTCCAGGACCTAAAACTATGTTCTTAGCAACCCCTGTAATACTTACTTTACCGTTTCCGAAGGGGTTAACACTACACTCAACTATTAACGGTATCCCCTTCCTACCCTGAGTATCTGTACCTAAACCTACAACTACACCTGGTTCTAACCTATCTACAATTAAACTCTCCTGAACATCTATTAACTCCTTATCAATCTCCTGCTCAAGTGATTCCGCAGCCTTCTCAAAGTGGTAAAGTCTTAACTTATAGTCCTCAACCCTCACATTAACTACATCCTTAATATCTGAGAGGTTTAACACTTCCTTAACCCTCAACAACTCATCCTCATAGAACTTAAGAAGTTCTTCAAACCTAACACTATTTAATGAGTACTTCAAGTCGTTAATAGCTGTTATCTCCTGAACTCTTAACCTATTAGCCTCCCTAATAACTTCAGCAATTACTCTAGGGGATACAATCCTAAACCTCTTCAAAACACTTAAAACCTTCTCAGGAGTTACTTCAGGATGTAGGTGTGGTAGGTACTGTCTTAAATGTACTTTAACGACATCTAACCTCTCCATATCATTCCTAGGTAGTGGGATCTCAATCACGTAAGGTTCAAACCTATTAATTACTGCTTCATCAATAGCGTCAATCCTGTTAGTAGCTGCTATAACTATAACACCTTCTAGGGGTTGTAGACCGTCTAACTCAGTAAGTATTTGAGCAGTTAATCTATCACCTACGGGGTCACCCCTCCTCTTAGCAGCTATAACATCGAATTCATCGAAGAACACAATACTTGGTGCGTGTCTCCTAGCAAGTGAGAATAAGTCCTTAATATTCTTCTCAGGCTCACCAACCCATTTAGCATTAATTAATAACTGAGATGCTGGTACGTAGAAGAATGTTGCGTTTGCTTCCTTAGCTATAGCCTTAGTTAAGTAGGTCTTACCGCAACCTGGCTCACCGTAGAGTAATATACCTTTAGGTGGGACCCAACCAAGCTTACCTGCTAACTCAGGTCTTAAACTAAGCATTACCAACTTAAACAACTTATCCTTAATACCGAATAAACCACCGATATCTGAGTAATTAACTGCAGGTTTAATCTGTAGTATAGTGCTTAAGACCTCAACACTCTTCTCCTGTTCTACATAACCTCTTAACTCCCTAGAAACTAGTTTAAAATCTTCTAAAGTGACGTTACTCTTAATTATCTCCTCAATCTTAGATGTTTTGAAGAACCTACTCAGTAGTTTACCTCTTAGAGGTTCTATCTTCTTTAGATATACCTTAGTACAAGCATCTATTATGTCGAATGGTGTTAGTTGAGTCTGTCTGTAAGCACTTACTGATTTCTCTAAGATGTTCATGACGTCCTCAGCCTTCAGATGAGTCCAGCCATACCTCTTCAGTTGTGAGTCAAGTACTGCTAATAACATCTCCCTACTTATGTTCTGGTCTAAGTCTATGATGTAAGCCCTCCTCCTAATATCCTCCCTAATACTTTCAAACTTATTAGTAGCTGCTATTATAACTATCCTCTTATTAGTATCTACGATCTTATTTATATGTTCTATGAAGAGATCCTGAACTTTAACATCTTCCCTCTCAGCACCGTACATAGGCCTCTCAACCTTCATACCTATAGAGTGGAACTCATCTAAGAACATAACAGTAGGTGTTTCCTCAGCCCTCCTAAATACAGCTGTTAAGTTCTTAAGTGATTGACCGTAGAGTGGGTGGAAAATCTCATCACACTGTATAACCATGGGCTGAACATTAACACCGTGTTTAAGACCGTAAATAACTGCCTCCCTCAAACAAACCTCAGCAAGTAATGTCTTACCAGTTCCTGTAGCACCCTTAAGTATGAAGAACTTAGGTGGTTCCATACCCTTAAGTAAGTTTATTATAGCTTCATCCTTAACGACGTGGTAAGCTATTGCAGACATAATCATCTCAAACTCCTTATCCCTACCGACTAAGTCCTCCCTCCTCTTAGGGAATAACCTATCAAGCTCACGTAACTTCTTCTTAATCTTAGCCGGTGTTAACCTAGCATTCCTCCACTTCCTAAAATCCTTATTAGCTAGTAGTAAAGGTAGGTATAGTAAGTTCCTAAGTAACGGCCTCCTCAACCACCAGTAACTACCTTCCTCACTCTTCATCAACGACATCATACCACCCCTTCCACTTACATATCTGGTAAACTAGAGTATTAACTATCAACACTATAAACGGTGTTAACAACCATGAGAACTCAAATGATGTTGTCTTATAAGCAATACTCATATATATGGATGTACCTATAGTTAGTATAGTTGATAATATAAATGATATTAATGAACTGTAGAGTAAGTACCTAACAATAACAGCTATAGATTCTTGAATCCCCCACCTATCCTTCTTAATCCTTGAGTAATCCCTAACATCAAGTACTGCTGAGGTCATGAATAAACATGTAGTTAATGCTAGAATTGCTAAACTCCATATAGGGGTACTTAAGTATATAGGTATTTGAGGTGATGTCCTCACACTACCTGTAAAGTTATTTATTAAGTTGAACGTTAGCTGTATAGTGACGTTAGGTGGGCAGTTAATAGTTTCTGTAGAGTACCTACCCCCACTAACTATGGTTATGTTAGTAGTGAAGGGACTTGCAGAGTATAGAGCTACTAAGTACTTATACGTACTATCTATTAATTGTCTAATCACTTTAACCTGAACAACACCACTGTATGTACCCCCCTTAGAAGTATTACTTACTTTAACATCGAAGTTCTCAGGTAGTTGAGATATTAGTATGTAGACCTCATCACTCCCAGAATAACTTAATATGATCCCATCACCAATAGATGATAAGTAAACATCTTTTTGGATGATCATAACGTTAGCTACGTTCGTAATGATTAACGTATATATTATCAGGGTTGATACCTTCAACAGTATTGAGGGTATCATTCCCTTTACTACACACCAAGTATTACTAAGTTAGCCACAATTTAAACTATATAAGGGATGACTTCATCATTAATCGATTTGAGGGGTAATTACAGCTAAACCTAGAATTATATGTGGTGTTAACCATGTAACTACTAATAACACTATAATTATGATTATACTTAAACTCATAGTTAATGGTAGTTTAACTTCACTAACTTCAGGTTTCGGAGTTCCGAAGACTACGTACTTAATCACCCTAACACCGTAAGCTAAGGAGAAGATCATAGTTATTGATGCTATAATCGATAGTATGTAGAATTCAGTTCCTAAATACGTAGCACTTCTTAAAATTGTTGATATTATTATGAGTTTAGATATAAATCCTGCGAACGGTGGTAGACCAGCTAAGCTTAAGAACCCGACTATGAAGGCTATACCGCATAACCTACAAGTACGTAAGACACCACTAACTAATTTAATATTCCTGATGTTCAATGTGTAGATTAGTATTCCTGAAGCTAGGAAGAGTAATGCTTTAGAGTAAGCATGTGCTAGGTAATGGTATGAGAATGCAGCATTACTTAATATGTAGTCATGCACTGATAACGCTAACGTTAAGTAACCCATATGACTAATACTTGAATACGCTAAGATCCTCTTAACATCATCTTCAATTAACGCTCCAATACCTCCGTAAACTATAGATGCTATACCCCATATCAAGATAATCATTAGGAATTCATTAGTAGGTATTAAAGGTTTTAAAATCCTTAAAACTCCATAACCACCTAAACCTATAATTAATGGGCTTAAGACAGCACTGAAGGGTGTTGGAGCTTCAGCATGTGTTAGAGGTAGCCATAGATGTACCCCAGCAAGACCCATCTTAATAGCAAAACCTATAAGTAATATGTAGTACGTCCATAACGGTATATCTCGAGTTAAGCATAGATTGAATGATAGTGTGTCTAGGTGTACGTAAATACTTACTAAACCGATGATTATTAGTAGAGAAGCTATTAAAGACCATACTAAGTAAGTAAGTGATATGTTAACACGATTACCATAACCGTAGAAGTACACTAAAGCCCATGAAGTCAACACTAGTAACTCATAGAATATTACAAATGTTATAATGTTATATGATAGTAACACTCCTACTATCCCAGCAGTGTTAAGTAGTAGTAGTCCGTAGTAGAGGTTTAACGGTGTACCTACCTCCTCAACCCTATGCCTCATATACGCTACCGAGTATAGATATATAGAAGGTAGTAGAGTTAATGCAGTTATCAGTAGAACTACGTTTACGTTATCAATATGTAGTGAGAAGGAATACTCTATATGTTCGTGAACACTTACTTCTATGTAGTTCTCAACTACCGGTAAATCCCTAAATAATAGAATTGTGAGTAAGTATGTAAGTGTTAGTAGTATAGATGAAGTACTTAAGTAGTGGATTAACCTATCATTACGTACGTTAAAAACTATGAATGCTGTGATTGTAGGTATGAGTATTAATTCTACAACCATGGACTAACCCGTAATTAGTAGGTGTAGGTTATACATTATTAAGACGTAAGTTAATATCATAGTTAGTGTTAGTAGGTATAGTGTTAGGAAGGAATCCATATCTGCATAGTTAATCATCTTAAATAAAATACTCAAATACCTGAAGACTACCATCCCCACATACCTCATAGTAGTATCTAACGTATTTTCTAACTGGTTAAATACATCTCTAACATTCTTCACTATCCCACCTCCTACGACATACATCAATGTATATTCTAGCAAATTAAATACTTCCCTAATCTCCCTCGCTATACCACCTCCTATAGTATGCATTAGTAGCGTAACTCCCCTCCTAAGCGGAGTACTTAATCTTAATAGGTAACTAACTATATATGAGATTAAGCTAGTTATATTAGTTGGACTTACTAAGTATATTACCATCAACTCATACCTTATTAAAGCCAGTATAACTCCTAAAACTGTTGCTGATATCGTTAACCAAGTAATTAACGGGTTAGTAGAGATATACTCAACCTCCTCCCCAACAATTCTTAAGACATCTATTAACGAATGCTTAAACCAATAACCGATAACACCTACATAAACCATTGTAGTTATTAAGGATATCACCGGGTATAACATTAATTTACTCACTCCATGAGTATCGTGGAGTTTATATGGGGTTTTATGACTTAAGAATACAAGTATTACCATACGTGTAGCGTAGAAAGCTGTTAGGAAGGTTGTTATGATAACTATAGATAAGGGTATGTATAATTCCTTAAAATGTATTATCTCTATTATGAACTCCTTACTCCAAAAACCTATTAATGGGGGTATCCCTAATAAGTTTAAACAAGAGATTAAAGTTATTAGGAAGAGTATGAGGTTATTACGGTTCTTAAGAGGGAATTCCATCCCGGTTAAGTATATAGTCCCGCTTAAATGTATTAGAATACCAGCTATTAAGAATAATGCTGATTTGAAAACTGCATGACTCATCATATGGTATAGACTTGCTGCAATACCGTTAGTAATTGTTTCTGTGAGACCTGCAATACCTAGTATTAAGAACATATAACCTATCTGACTTATTGTTGAGTATGCTAAAACCTTCTTCAACTCTATAGCCCTACCAGCATTTACAGCACCGTCAATCATAGATAATACCCCAGCTACAGCTAGTAATGTGAAGATTATTGAGACTTCACTAACACCCTCACTAATACCTACTAACTCAGGTAGTAATCTAATGATTAGGTAAACACCTGCTTTAACCATAGTTGCTGAGTGAAGTAGTGCTGATACTGGTGTAGGTCCTGCCATAGCGTATGGTAACCACATATGTAGGGGGAATTGAGCTGACTTAGCTAGAGGGCCTGTAAGGAATAGTATTAGAGGTGTTAGGACTGACCATACAGGTAATCCACTACTTACTAGGGATTTAATACTCTCTAAGTCTTCATAGTATGGTGATCCAGTAAGAACTACTAATGTAAGGATACCTACTAGCATTACAGAATCTGCAGAACCTACAGTGATGAGTGTTCTGAAGGAACAGTACGACGGTGGGTGAAGAGGTGCTTTACTCGGTGGTCCTCCAATCCAGTGCTCCTTCTCATCACCGTAGTAATAACCTATTAGTAAGTAACTACATATACTAACACCTTCCCAACCAATGAAGAGTAGGATGAAGTTATCAGCATAAACTACTATTAACATACTGGTGATGAAGATTAACATTAAGAACCAATAACGTCTACTATCGTAGTAATCATCACTTAAGTACCCTATAGAGTAGATTAGAATTATTGTTGATAGACTACATAAGAGGATACCTACTAAAGTACTTAGTGGGTCTATAATAAATGAAATACTTACTGGTTTAATACCTGGTATGACTAACCAATTACTAAGTAATTCAATTCTTTGAGGACCTGAGTAAACTACATTAACGTAGAGTATTGATGATATTATCAGAGATGTTATTGATGCTAGTACTGAGAGTATACCAGCATATAATCTACTCTTAACTACAGTTACTAACAACGCTACCGCTATAGGTACTACTAACTCCGTAATTACTAGGTGATACATTAAACTCCAAGGATTTCTAGAAGAGGAGGTTATTAACTAATACGTTTAAGTAGCTCATGTCATCATTAAGTAATCAGCTATAGTTCTAGCAACTTTTAAACCGTTCTTCATTGCCGGACCTATCTTAGAGGGGCCTGTAACTACATCACCAGCTGCGAAGACCCCCTTCCTACTAGTACGTCCCTCCTCATCAACTAATACCCTCCCATCCTTACCTAACCTAATACCGAACTCACCATCAGCTATAGGAGGTGTTGGTAACTCACCAATACTGTTAATAACTACATCAACTTCTAACTCAAACTCACTACCCTCTATAGGTACTGGTTTAGGCCTACCACTCTCGTCAGGCTCACCTAACTTACACTTAATTAACTCTACAGCTCTTACAGAACCTCCAGAACCTAATATCTTATTAGGTACTACTAACTCAACCCACTCAACACCTAACTCAATCAACTTTCTAATCTCACTTTCCCCAGCAGGAGCTTCCTTAATAGTCCTCCTATAGAGTATGTAGACCTTCGAAGCATTCATCCTTAAAGCTTCTGAAGCTGCATCTACAGCTGATAACCCAGCACCTATAACAGCAACTCTCTTACCGCTTATGTTAGGTACTTCCTCAAGACTTAAGTAACCTAATCCCCAGGACTTAACCTTAAATAAGAAGTCTAAAGCCTTAAACACGTTATTTAAGTTTTCTCCGGGAATCCCTAAATTCCTAGACCTCCAAGTACCAGTAGCTATGAGTACTGCATGGTATCTATCTATGATATCACCTAAGTATACTTTAGACTTTATAAACTCATCACCTTCATCATGAACTTCCTTCTCACCAACGACTTTAGCCCTACCTAAGAAGTTAACATTATAGGATTGTAGTACTTCCTTAACACCACCTCTAATCCTCTCAGGATTTAACCTATCACTAGGTATTGCGAATATGAGTAGTCCTCCAGGCTCAGGTAGTTTATCATACACATCTACATCAGCACCACTACAGCCTAAGAAGCCTGCAGCAACTAACCCAGCAGGCCCTGAACCTACCACAGCAACCTTCTTACCTCTTAACTTCTCACCGGGTATGCATCCTAAAACAAATCTCATAAAATTCCCTTAAACTTCTTATTAGATAATTTAAATATTTATTATTAAATGATTTTTGATATAGTTGAATATTATGTGGTCAGGGATATACGTAGTAGTAGCGTCAATACTATGGTCTACTATAGGTGTAGCTACTTTACTAAGTAGTGATGTAGTCTTAATGTTATTAGTACGTTCTACTATAGTAGCTCTTGTAGGTTTACTGATGTGTAGGTCTAGGTCTAAAGCATCGTTAGTAGTAGGTTTAATACTAGGTATACTCTTCACTTCATATATAGTATCAATAATATTAGCTGGTGTAGGACCTGCAGCTTACCTCCTATACACAGCACCTATATGGAGTTCTGTACTAGCTTTAAGATATGGTGAGAAGAGTAGTAAGTACGATTTCTTAGGTATGGTGTTAGTAGTAGTAGCTGTTGTTTTAATGACTTACGATAGTGTTGTTAATCATGTATTAAGTATTTACGGTATAGTCTCCGGACTCGTATCAGGGTTTATCTACGGTCTCTACATATCAGTTGTTAGGTATTACTCATCTAGAGGTCTTGATAAGGAGGTATCTATAGGTGCTATGCCGTACATACCATTAACTGTTTACCCATTAACACTTTACTACATATTTAGAGGCTTCGCACCAGGTAATATACATTCGTCATTAATTGCAGGTACATACTTAGCTATATTCTGTACGTTAATACCTTATAGGTTGTTTACTATGGGTACAAGAAGACTGAGTGCATCAACAGCTTCAGTAATAGCAACTATAGAACCTGTATTCGCATCTATATGGGATTACCTAATATTTAGTAAGATCCCTACATTAACTCTACTTACCGCATATACTTTAATGGTGGTTGCCTTAATCACTGTTTCTGTGAGGGGTCGTTAACCCTACCCTCCCTACTAAGTAATTCCCTCCTCTTATTAGATGCTAACTTGTAGTAATATCCAAACTCCCTCCTCTCACCGAAGGCTTCAATACCTTTAGTTTTTAAGGTCTCTCTAAGACTATCAGCTAACTCCTTACTTAACTCACCCTTCCTCTCTAAATAATCAATTACCTCTAAACCCTCCTCAACACTCCTAACCCTACCTAGGAAGTCGTAGATGTTCGGTACGTAATTATGTAGGGGGTCTTTAACGAGACTGTTAACCTTAGTCGGATTCCTACCTAAGATCTCCTTAGATAGTTTAGGGAATAGTTTACGGAATTCCTCAACATCATATTCAATCAATTAATCACCAGTAAGTAATAGGTATTAAAGTTTAAATTTAGAGTTGTTAAGCCATAAACTCTTACTAAACCTCAACAACTTTACTACATTTAAGCTTACTTAATACTTCATCTAACTTATCTAGAGGGACTTTATAAGTGAATAAGTACTTCTTAGTCCTTAACTTAATCTTAGCGATCTTCTCCTTCTCTAACTTCTTAACCCTACACTCTATAGCTACCTCACTTAACTTAATCACGTGCTCCTCATCTTTAACCTCTATAGGCATTAACCTACACCGTATAAAGGGTATTATACGGTTTTAAAAGTTATTGATCAGTAGTTCCTGAGGTTATAGAGTTCTGGGTTTAATCTAGGTATTAACGCCATAACTACAGCGTTGAATGTGAGGTCCTCCCTAAGTACCTTACCATTAGATAGGATCTTTATGAACCCCCCATACTCACCTATATCCTTAGTCTTGAAGTATCTATCAACAACTACTTCTAACTCCCTAGCACTACCTCTGAGTATATCATTAACGAACGTGTACGGGATCTCGAACGCTGGACTTAAACCGTATGTGATACGACCGTACCTATCAGCAATTACAGCTACATGTACATCAAACCACCTATCACCCACTCTGAATAATCCTGCCTCAACACCTACCCCATGATCTGCAGAACCCACTACCTCTAAAGACTTTAAAGCCCTACTTAAAGACCCTTTAAATATCACCTCCATACTTAATGGTTGTGGTGGTACTTCAGAAGGTACTTCAACACCAACTACCTTAACATCTAATGAGAAGAACTTATACGCTCTCTCAACACCAACGACTTTAGACTTATTCCTACTACCAACTACTACTAACATCTCTACCCTCAAAACAATCTAAAACTCTTTAAATAAGATTTATTATATGATGAACTAAGTATTTCAGAGGTGTTGAGATGTCTGTAGGGAGTGTTTTAGAGGGTGTTAAGGATCTCTACGGTATAGTACTCTTCTTCAGGGATAACTGTGTAGATGATGACCTCTACGAAGCTTTAGATAGGGTTTTACGTATGATTGAGGAATTCTTAATGAGTAGTGATGTTAGTGAGGAAAAGGCTAAGGACTTTATGAATGAGTTATACAGTTTTGTTAGGTCTAACCCACTAACTAAGTTCTTAAGTATATATGTTAGAGACTACGTCACTGCTTAAGTACTTGAGGGTTGACAGGGTTTAACGGGGGTAACCCCTTAAACCTACGTACTACTTCCTCAGCAGCCATTAACGAAACCCTCCTCATACTCTCATATGTTGAACCACCTACATGTGGTGTTATCACTACGTTCGGTAGCTTATATAGTGGGTGTTCTTGAGGTAGTGGTTCAGGGTCTGTAACATCTAATGCTGCACCAGCTATCCAACCCTCCTTTAAAGCCTTATAAAGTGCTTCAGTATCTATTAAACCACCACGTGCTGTATTAACTATCACAGCTGTAGGCTTCATCATCTTCAACCTATCCTCATTAATTATATGGTATGTCTCCTTAGTTAACGGTGCGTGGATTGAGATTATATCTGCTTGCTTTAGTAGTGTCTCTAGATCAACTAACTTAACACCTAATTCCCTAGCCCTCTCCTCAGTTACGTATGGATCGTAAGCAATTACCTCAGCACCCATAGCCTTAACAATCCTAGCAACTCTAGAACCTATATTACCAATACCTACTAAACCTACAACCTTACCACAGACTTCACTACCTGTACCGAAAACTCTAGCATCATCCCACCTACCCTCAAGCATCTTATCAATAATTAGATGTAAATTCCTTAAGATCGTTATCATGAGACCTACAGTAAGTTCAGCAACTGCTGGGGCGTTAGCACCTGGCGTGTAAGTTACTAGTATACCCCTCCTAGTAGCTTCCTCAACATCAACTCTATCAGTACCAACACCATGGACAGAAATTATCTTTAGGTTAGGGCATACATCCATTACAGACTTATCAACCCTACCAATCCTAACTAATATTGCGTCAGAACCTACAACACCCCTCAACACATCCTCATCAACTACCCAACCCTTAGTAGTTACAAACCTTACGTTGAAGTACTCTAACAACATCTTAACAGCATCTTCATGGAGTGGTGCATCCTTAGTTGAAAGTACAGATACTATAGGCTTACCTGACATCTAAACCCACCAGTAGTAACTTAACTTACGTAATAAATTCTTTAGTGGTAGCCGGGCGGGGATTCGAACCCCGGTCACGGGGGCCAAACTCGGGGGTAAGTTAATGACTTACCTGCCCCGCATCCTTGACCGCTAGACGACCCGGCTTCATAATAACTAATTATAATGAAGACTTAAATATTTTATGTTGGTTGGTTAATTCCTGAGGTAATACCTATAAAAAACTATCTATCTAGAGTCTTAAACAGTATCTCTTATAACTTACGAGGATAATGTAGTTTTAGGTGTTTGGATGAGTAGGGCTTGCTGTGTAGTTAAGATGTTGAAGGAGTTAGGAATACGTTCAGACTTCAACTCATTTAAGGATAGGTTACTAGCTCAGAAGATTGTCTACATAGCCCAGACTGTATTCGGTATTGATTTCGGGTATAAGTTCATATGGCATATTAGGGGTCCTTACTCTAAAACCCTTAGTAGAGATCTTAGAGTTTCTACAGACTCTACATGTAGGTGTCCTGAATTAAGTAGTGAGTCTTTAAGTAGGCTTAAATCATTAGTTAACGATTTAAGAGGTTTAGGTAAGGACTTAAGCGTATCTACTGAAGTACTAGCTAGTTACTTAATGCTTTCTAGAGATGTGTATCCAAGACCTGAAGACCCTATTAAGGAATTAATAAGTAGGAAGTCATATATTAGTTATGAAGATGTTCAGAGCATATTAAAAATCTATAGTAGGTATGTAACTTAATCACTCATCACTAACTTCTTAATAGTTTTTATAGCTGCTTCAGCATCAGCTACTACCACACGATCTACCTCATAGTTTAACATTACGTCAGGGTCCTTCAACGCATGTCCAGTAGCAATAGCTACTACTACCTCATCACCTCTAATAACACCTAAATCTACAGCTTTCTTAACACCAGCTATAGATGCTGCACTAGCTGGTTCAACACCTAAACCCTCCAACCTAGCTAGGTCTTTCTGAGCGTTTAAGATCTCTAAATCACTAACACTTAACGCATACCCTCTACTCTCATTAAGTACTCTTAAAGCTCTCTCCCAATGGACTGGACTACCGATCCTGATTGCTGAGGCTATAGTCTCTACCTTACTCTCAGGTACGTAGCTACCGTTGTGGAAGGCCTTAACTATAGGTGATGCCCCCTCCGCCTGTACAGCTAATACCTTAGGTAACTTCCTAATCAATCCTAAAACCTTCAACTCCTTAAGCCCCTTCCATAGGGATGTTATATTACCTGCGTTACCTACAGGTAATACTATCCAGTCAGGAACTCCTAACTCATCAACAATTTCATAACCTACTGTCTTCTGACCCTCAATCCTCCAAGGATTAACTGAGTTGAGGGGGTATACGTTGGGGTCGTTAGCTAACTCCATAATCACCTTCATAGCTGTGTCGAAACCACCTTCAACTTCAATTACTGTAGCACCGTAGAGTAAACCCTGACCCATCTTACCCTTAGCAATACCGTTCTTAGGAACTACTAGGATAGGTTTAAGCCCTGCCCTCCTAGCATATGCAGCCATACTAGATGATGTATTACCTGTTGATGCGCAGACAACAGCTTTAACACCTAAGTACTTAGCTATAGTGATCGCTACAGTCATACCCCTATCCTTAAAACTACCTGTTGGGTTAGCACCTTCGAACTTAACGTAAAGGTTAGTAAGTCTTAAAGGCCTACCTAGATTAGCAACACGTATTAGAGGCGTCCCACCCTCATAAAGTGTTACTATCTCAGCATCCTTAGGTACAGGTATTAACTCTCTATACCTCCACACGTGGAATTTCCTACCTCTGAATAATTCCCAACTGACCTCAACATCTAGAGACCTTAACTCAACCCTGAGAAGACCTCCACAATCACAGAAGACTCTACGACTTAATAACTCGTACTCTCTACCACACCTCTCACAAACTAATAGGTTTGGAACATCTAAACCACCGTAAATCCTATACTCAAGGACTTAAATACTTATCGTTTACTTAGTAAAGACTATAAATTATTAGTTGTAATGTGTTTATTAGGTGGGTCTCACGGTTAGGGTTAAGACCTCTTTAGATAGTGGTAAAGGTGTTAAAAGTATTTATGATGAGGTCTACGGCTACATACCTGTATCTGAGGTTGAGCTTAAGGTAATTGAGACACCAACTGTTCAGAGGTTAAGGAGGATTAAACAGTTAGCTCTCGCTTGGTATGTATACCCTGGAGCACTACATACTAGGTTCTCACATTCTTTAGGAGTTATGCATGTAATAGGTATTCTAGTTAGGAAATTCATTGATGAAGGTTACGTAAGACGTGATGATTATGAGTTATTAAGGATTGCTGGGGTATTACATGACATAGGTCATACACCGTTCAGCCACGCTATTGAGTCGTACATGACTCAAGCCTTCAGGATTAGACATGAGGAATTAACTACATACATAATAGAGACTGACCCATACTTAAATGAGGTCTTCTCAGAGTATGGTATAAATCCTAAGGAGGTAGCATCAGTGATTAGGGGGAATCATAAGGAACCACTGTATAACATGTTATTATCTAGTGATTTAGATGCTGACCGTATAGACTACCTACTTAGGGACTCACTACATACTGGTGTAGCTTACGGTATGATAGATATTGACAGGATATTACATACAATAACTGTGGATAAAGATGGTGAGTTAGCAGTCCCTTCAAAGTCTATACAGGCTGTTGAGAACTTCTACTTAGCTAGGATGCATATGTACAGAGCTGTTTACCACCATAAGACTATAGCAGCATTTCAAGTTATGATGAGGGCTATATACGAGATGATACTGAGTGAGTTAGGTGATTATCTAGAACCATTCACTACTTTACCGAAGATCCTATCAAGTATTAGGAAGGGTGAGTTCTACTTATGGGATGATAACCTCATAGCAGGTACTCTAAACCTAGTGTTGGTTAGGGGTTTAGGTAGTGACGTACTTAGAGAGTTAATCAGGTTACTACTGAATAGAGTTGGTTATAAAGCAGTATACGACGTTGTTAAACTCTCTCAAGAACCACTATCTACGGATAGAGATGAAGTAGTTAAGATGTTAAACGATGTTGTTAAGGATTTAAGTGGTTATGTAGGGTTTAAGGAGTATATGACTATACCCTATATGGAGGAGTTAAACTTAGTTGATGAGGATCTATGTGTTAAGGTATTAGATAAGAACACCTCTGTAAGGATTACTGAGTATAACTCCTCAATAATTAACACAATACCGAGATTCATAGGTATAATCAGATTATACGTACATCCAAACATATATGATAAGGCTAGGGAAGTACTACTGAGTAAAGGTATTATATGAGGGTTAGTAAGTGTTTTTCAGTGTTTAAGTCTTTAGCAGAGGTATTCTTAATCATTAAGTACGCATCCTCACCGTCTGGGTAGTAGTTCTTCAACACCTTAACTACTTCATAACCTAATGACTTATACATGTTAATAGCTACGTAGTTACTAACAGCTACCTCCAACTTAAACTTAGTGATACCGTCATTACGTAGTTTAGATTCTATAGAATTCATCAATAACCTACCAATACCTAAACCCCTATAGTTAGGGTCTACAGCTATTGAGACTATATGTCCTGAGGAGTCCTTATCAATAACAGCTACTACATAACCGATAACCTCCCCACAATACTCACAAACTAGGAAGTACTCAGGATATAGGTTTAATAATGTAGTGAGTACGAGTATTGAGTACGGGTACTTAAAAGACCTACCCTCAATCTCAACTATACGTCTAAGGTCCTCATTCTTAGCCCTCCTAACAACAACACCACAAGTACTACTCAAACATAAACACCTCTAAAACCCTAATCATGTGGATTACTTCCACTACAGTAAAGGTATTAAAAATATAAAGTCCTACATACCCCGACTCCAGTATTAAAGACTTATTACAGCTACTTAAGAAGTAATTACCTGGGTTAGATACTATGGATTTTAAGAGTAAGGAAATAGCTATTTATCAAGAACCTCGTAACGGTATTAGGAGGTGGATCTATATCGTTGGTGAGAAGGTGATGTTAATGATGGTTGAGTTAGACCCTAACGTAGGAATCCCTCAACATACACATCCTCAAGAACAGATAAGCTTTATATTAAGTGGTAAGGCTGAGGTCAGGACTTCAGAAGGTACTTACGTATTTAATGAAGGAACAGCATACCACTTCAAACCTAACGAACCTCATGAAACCCGTAATCCAGGACCTGAGAAATTAATTGTGTTAGAGGTCTTCGCACCACCACGTGAGGACTTACTGAAGGGGAGGTAAAACAGTTTAAAATATTATTCTTTTTAGGTTATACTTGTTCAGGTTCTAAAGGTGAGAAATCTATTTCAGCATCATACTTTCTAACTATCTTAACACCCTTTAACTCCATAATAACTACATCTGATGTTACTAGTATTGGGTTTCCACCCTTAACTAAGTGTCCTCCATGTACGTGGCCCCACTGATCACATACTGCTCCGTGAATATGTGTTAACCTACTACCCTTCTCATCCTTACCAACAACACCTGAACCACCTAAGAATGATAGTGGTCCTACAATCTCTTTAGGTGGGCTATAACTAGCACCGATTTTAACGTTAGGGTTAGGTATGAAGTACATTACTGTTGCCTTAGCTAGTGTCCCAGTACCTACATCAACATAAGCATAATCAATACCTAAATCATCACAAACCTTCTCAATACCTTCAATAATATCAGTACCTGGTTGAAGTCTAACAACTACAACCCTACTGATAGAACCAACAGCAGACTTAAACCTAACAACCAATTAAACCACCATTAAATCATAGAGTTAGAAACTTAAAACCTTATAGGTAGATATATTGACTAGTAACTTTAAAAGATTACCTCATGTATATCTATGCAAGTATGTCTGGTATTTCATTATAGTGTTTATTTTAATTAACTTAAAATTAAAGGTACTCATAGTCGTTCATCAGTAAAGCAAATTTATTGTTTTTGAAGGAATAAGTTTATTTCATATATAGGGTTTTAAAGAGAATCTAAAAAGATTTGTAAGATCTATTAAGTAAGATCTATTAATATTCAATAATTTTAAATCTTCAGAGTTAAAGATTTAAACCTTTATTAAGTACTTACTTTGGTGTTATATATAGTGTTTAAGGGTTATGCTGGTCAAATACTTAAAATTAATTTATCAACTAAGGATGTGGTGAAGGAGGCTCTTACAGAAGGTTTAATTAAGGATTACTTAGGTGGTTTAGGTCTTGCAGCTAAGTTATACTACGATTTAGTACCACCACGTATAGATCCTTACGACCCAGCTAACGTAGTTATATTTACTGCAGGACCTGTACAAGGCACCCTCATACCTGGTTCAGGTAGGGGTTTGTTTATCTCGAAATCACCACTAACTAATAGGTTCTTTAATTCTAATCTTGGAGGCTTCATAAGTAGTGAGTTGAAGAGGGCTGGTTATGATGTTGTAGTTATATCTGGGAGGGCTGAGAAACCAGTCTACATAGTTATTGATGATGATAGGGTTGAGGTTAGAGATGCTTCGTATTTATGGGGTAAGACTACCTACGAAACTCAGAAGATTATTACTGAAGACCTCGGTGATCCTAAATTCCAAGTAGCTTGTATAGGTCCTGCAGGTGAGAACTTAGTTAGATTCTCAGCTATAATACATCCAACACCACCTGAATGTCATGCAGCTGGTCGTGGTGGTATTGCCTCAGTAATGGCTTCAAAGAATCTTAAAGCTATAGCTGTACGTGGGAGTAAGGAGGTTGAAGTAGCTGATAAGGATAGTATGATCTCTTTCTTTAAGGAGATAGCTGAGAAGTGTAGGAAGCATCCATTCTTACCGACTTACGGAACTCTAGGTGTTTTAGGGACTATTAATAGGTTAGGTGGTCTCGGAACTAGGAATTGGCAGACTGAGGTATTTGAAGGTGCTGATAAGATTCGTGGGGAGACTGTAATACCTAAGTATAAGATTGCTGATAAGGCATGTGCTTCATGTCCTATGGGTTGTGTTAAAGTAACTAAGGTTACTGAGGGTAAGTGGGTTGGTACTGTAGTTAAGGGTCCTGAGTATGAGACTCTATATTCTTTAGGTTCTATGGTTGGTGTTGATGATTTCGGAGCTATTGCTAAAGCCTCTAGATTATGTGATGAATATGGATTAGATACTATATCTACAGGTGTTGTTATAGCATTCGCTATGGAGGCTTATGAGAAGGGTATAATAACTAAGGAGGAGGCTGAAGGTCTAGAGCTTAGGTTTGGTGATGGTGATGCTGTAGTTGAGATGGTGGAGAGGATTGCTTTTAGGAAGGGTTGGTTAGGTAACTTACTTGCTGAAGGTGTTGCTAGAGCTTCTCAAGTAATTGGATGTGGTTCTCAGTACTTCGCAATGCATTTTAAAGGTTTAGAACTAGCTGGACACTCACCAAGAGCTGTTAAAGCATGGACTCTAGGCTATTCAGTAGGTTGGAGAGGTGGTTCACACCATGATGCAAGACCACATGATATAGAGTATGCTAACCCAGTCGAGGTTAGAGCCTTCAGTACTGAAGGTAAGGCTGAGATAATATATGACACAACTTTAAGAGTTATGATTGAGGAAAGCTTAATAACTTGTAGATTTTTTGGAGGTTACTACGGTGTGAGAACACCTGGTGAGACACATGCTAAGATCCTTAAGATGGTTACAGGTATTGAGTGGAGTGTTGAAGAACTCATTAGGATAGCTAAGAGGATTAGGACTTTAATTAGGTGTTTAGAGGTTAGAGACGGTTTTGACGTTAGGACAGACCTAAACGCACCACCACCAAGGATACTTTACGAACCAATACCTGAAGGAACTTCAAAAGGTGCTTATACAAGTCCTAAGGAGTTTAAAGCCATGATTAAGAAATTCTATGATTTAATTGGTTGGGATTTAAAAACAGGTATTCCTAAATCAGAGAATCTGAAGGAATTAGGTCTTGACTTCGTAATCGAGGATTTTAAGAAATTAAAACTACTTTAACTTCTAACCTTATTTTTATGTTAATAACTTATTAAGTCTAGGTTGAATATCTCTCGGTGATGTTACGGTCTTCATAGATCAGAGTAAATGTATTGGTTGTGGTATATGTATTCCTTACTGTCCTAGGAATGCTATTAAGTTAAGTCCTGAGACTAGGAAGGCGTATATAGTTACATCAGAATGTGTTGAGTGTGGTACGTGTGTTAGGGTTGTACTATGTCCTAGGGATGCTATTGTAGGTGTTGTTGAGGGCTATACTAGGGAGGTTAGAGGACATTTCAGTGACCCAATCGCTCAACACCCAAGTACTGGTATTCCTGGTAGGGGTACTGAGGAGATGAAGACTAACGACGTTACAGGTAGGTTTAGGAGGGGTGAGGTCGGCTTCGCATTAGATATCGGTAGACCCTTAGTAGGTGTTACCTTCGCTGAAGTTGGTAGGTTCATTAAAGTACTTAACGAGGTTGGTGTTGAGTGGGAGAAGGCTAACCCAATACTATACCTACTTAAGGATTTGAAGGAAGGTAAATTCCCTGACGAGTTAATGAATGAGAAAATACATTCAGCAGTCCTAGAGTTTAAAGTACCTATAGGTAAGGTTAAGGATGTTATTGAGAAACTTAAGTACTTAGCTGAGACTACAGATACTGTATTTAGTGTTGGTGTTATCTCTAGAGTTGAACCGGACTTCACAATACCTGTAGTTAATATCTTAAAGGAGTTAGGTCTTGAAGTAAGTCCTTGGGCTAAGACAAACGTAGGTTTAGGGAGGCCATTAATAGAGTAGGTGTGATTATGACTCACACACACCATAGAGTAGGATCTATAGAGTCTTTAAAGAAGGACTTCGTAGTTCTAGTGATGGCCTCAAGACTTATAAAGTATGAGGATGAAGTAGGTAAGTTTAGGAAGGTTATGGAGATATTAAGGAAGTATAATCCGGTCAACCTAGGTAATATGGTTGTAGGTAATAAGTATTGGAGGGATGAAGAAGATATAAGGAGTAAGTTTAGAGAGTACGGTAATATAGTTCATGGAGTATACACAAGTGTTGAGCAGGTTAAGGAAGTTCTTGAAGAACTTAAAGAAGTTGATCTAGGGTTATCAGTAGTTGTTACAGGTGTTTATGAGGAGGTATTCAAAATACTTAAGGAAGTTGGATTAAAACCACATACTATAAACTTATCATTAGGTGTTTGGGGTAGGACTGAAAAACTACCACCTAAGGAGGTATTAGAGATTACTACGATGTGTGGTCACTGTATGGTATCACCATCGTTAGTTATGAAGATGATTAGTGAGATTAAGAAGGGGAGACTCTCACCAGCAAGTGCTGCTGTAGAACTTGCTAGACCATGCGTATGCGGTGTATTTAATGTTAAGAGAGCTGAGGAATTACTAAGAAAGTTAATTAGTAAGTACTGATAAACTACAGTATTAAACCTGAAATCACGATCGCAACCACTCATCACTAATCATCATGAAATTCATTAAATTTTACTGATGAATATACTAACTAATTAAGAGATAATTAAGTATGAAATTAAGGTAAATCCTAGGATGTCTTAACCTATTAGAAAAGTTTTTATTACAACTCCCTTTACTATATTTGGTGTTTAGTTGGCTGTCTATAGAGTTGATATCTCTGTTTTAAATGATGATTATTCAGGTTTTACTAAATTACTATCATCACATGGATTATCACTTCATATTAGGATTTACTCAGATAACGGTATTGATAATTTATTATTGGATGTAGGTCCTAGTAATCGTATAATTAAGTATAATTCAGAGTTGTTGGGGTTGGATTTAAGAGATGTTAAAGCTGTGGTTTTAAGTCATAGACATTATGACCATACAGGTGGTTTGAAGTATGTGTTAAGAGTTAATAATAGTGTTGGGAGGAGATTAACTGTTATAGCACATCCATGGATTTTTAAACCATCAATAACTTTAAGTAGTGATAAGCAGGAGTTTGATAAGGGTATACCATACTCTTATGAGGAGTTAATCAATTTAAAACCTAATTTAATACTTACTAAGAGTCCTCTACACGTATTTGATTCTACATACTACTTAGGTGAAATCGGTAATTACCTTGACTTATCGAAGTATAAGGAGGGGTTCTACACAGTATTAGATGATGGTGAGTTAGTACCTGATAACTTACCTGATGATACTGGATTAGGTATTAAGGTGGAGGGGTTAGGGTTGGTAGTACTTAGCGGTTGTAGTCATAGTGGGATCGTTAATATTGTTAAGCAAGCATCTGAGATATTCAAGGAGAATGTCTACGCTATTGTAGGAGGTCTTCATATGTTGAAGTATAGTGAAGAGGATATACGAGAAAGTATTAAGTTGCTGGAGGATTTAGGAGTTACAAATTTATATGTAGGACATTGTACAGGGTTTAAGGCTGAGAAGATATTAAGTGAGGAATTTAGAGATAACTTCTATAAGATACATACAGGATTTAAAATTACTTTAAAAAGTAGGTAGTATATCACTGATATTACTGAGGTATTAGGTAGTATTGTTTGACATAAACCTACTGTTGAGTTTATCAGTACAGCTCTACGCGATTATGGATCCTATAGCCGCTATACCGCAGTTTATGAGGGTTCTTGAAGATGTTGAAGAAAGTGATATTAAGAAGATAGTTAATAAGACTGGTATAGCTATATTCTCTCTACTAACCATCTTTACATTATTCGGTAATTACATACTGAATTTATTCGGTATATCAATCTCCTCATTAAGAGTGGCTGGAGGTGTAATATTAATGGGTGTTGCTTTAGATACGTTAATAACAGGACATAAACCATCTAAGGTTGAAGTAGGTGAGTACGTAATAGTACCTCTAGCAACTCCATTAATTGTAGGTCCTGGAACTATGACATTACTTATAGTATCTACTGGTGTTTACGGGGTGTTAACTACATTGATAGCTGCCTATATAGCATTCATAGCAGTTTACATAACACTACTCTTATCCCCTATAATATTAAGACTTACAGGACCTACATTTGTAAATGGTTTAGGAAGGTTTATGTCTCTAATAATAGCGTCATTCGCTGTTGAAATGTTAGTAAGTGGTGTTAGAGAATTACTACTAATTCATTAACAATCATAATATATGGTCAATATTAAATTAAGAGTTTAAACCGTAGTAGTTCTGATATTAGGTTAAATACATGTATATTCTATAATCAGAACTCAATGATATAATATTTGTAGGATTTGATGAGAAGAGTGTAAACGCTGAGATTTAAATACTTAAGTTATATCAAGTATTATGAGTGAGTGGACGTCCTCTTAACCCCTTAACATTATGTATATGTACGTGTTCTCCAACACTTATATGCTTAGTAGCTATCCCTATAACTTCCCCATACTTTATTACGTATTCACCTTCTCTAATATCTCTTACTGAGAACTTATGCCCGAAGGGTATATCATCTAACAATTTTATCTTGATATTATTACCTTGGACTACTAGTTCAACTTCATCACCACTTCTTAAGTTTGTTAACGCTATAGCTACATTATCCTTCTCATTTAGGAGTAATGCCTTCCTCATAATCCCCACCTGAATAACTTCTCAATAAGTTCTATATCTTCTTTACTTAACCTCCAACCAAGAGCTCCTCTAAACTCATCAACTCTTTCAACCTTCTCAGTTTTAGGGATTGCTACTACGTAAGGTCTTGAGATTAAGAAGTTTAGAGCTACTTGGACTGTAGTCCTACCGTATTTAGAACCTATTTTAAGGAGTTCTTTATCATTAACTACTAAACCCCTCTCTAACGGTGAGTATGCTTGAATTGTTATACCTTCTCGAATAACGTATGGTAGTAGATCCCTCTCTACAGACCTATCATAGACACTATACTTAACTTGATTTACAACGATATCATACTTACTTGTAGCTTCTATAGCTCCCCTCAACTCAGTTAAGGTAAAGTTTGAAACACCTATATACCTACATAACCCCTCATCAGCTAAAGCCTCAAGAACTCTAACCTGTCTCTCAATACTTACTCTCCTATTAGGCCAGTGAATAAGTATTAGATCAATAGTACTTAAACCTAACCTACGTAAGCTAGCTCTAGCAGCCTTGATAGCCTCACTCCTATCAACAAACCTCTCAGGTAGTAGCTTAGTAGTTATGAAGAAATCACCTTTAAATTCCTTAACCACCTTACCAACTAATTCTTCAGCTTTACCACCATCATACATTTCAGCAGTATCTACGAGGGTTAAACCTATACTTAAAGCATGTTTTAAAGCGTTTTCAGCGTCTCTGTAATTACGGATACCCCAAGTACCAATACCTATAGCAGGTACTGATTCTCCAGACCTACCAAGCGGTTTTCTATCCATAAAATCTATAGGTATTGACGTACTAACACCACTATAAGTATAACATTAACAACTTAAATCTCAAACTCTAAACCATACTGAATCACTAGTTAATGAGAAGTACTGTGTATGGTCTACCATAGCGAGTGCTTAGGTTCTATACGGACTCCATACTCTTCTAAACGTTTATAGAGTTCTTGAAGAGCTTCCTCATCAGATCTAGTTAGGGTTGGTGGGTATTTAAAGTAGGGTGCTGATGCCCAACTAGGTGCTCCGTAGATCCCTAATTCGTTTAAGACCTTAGCCAGTCTTATAACATCTACTAATATTGCTGAAGCCATAGCCTTATCATCAACTACTAACTTCACATCTAGTGTTACTGGTAGTCCCATAAACCCTAAAGCTTTAATGTATATGTATGATACCTTAGTATTCGCTAAGAACGGTATGTACCCGTTAGGTCCTGCAAAAACCTTATTAAATGCTTCGTATGGATTTAACTGAGTAGATGCTACAGCCATAGTCTTACTGATCTTCTTACTATGTAGTCTTGATTGCTCTAACATGTTTTTAAAGTCTGTATTACCACCTACGTTAAGTTGGTAAGACTCTACAATCTCACCACCCCTCATAGCTATTAACCTAGCTAAAGCTCTATGAACTATAGTTGCACCTAACTGACCCTTAATATCATCACCTAGTAATGTCGCTTTATTACTTATGAACAACTCCTGGTAGTTAGGGTCACTTGCTATGAATTCAGGGATACAGTTTATGAAGGAGACTCCAGCCCTAGCAGCTACATCAGCGTAGAATCTAGTTGCTTGAGAACTCCCTACTGGGAGTAAGTTAATCAGTATATCTACGTCATTATCTCTTAACTCACGGACTAACTCATCAGCTGTTGGTTCCGGATCATTAGATGGTGTGAAGTCTTCAACCATATGCTCAGCAACACCATCTAATATCTTACCCATCCTCACCTTAACACCTGTTGAGCTGATATCAACTAGTTTAGGTACTAGGTTAGGTGGTTGGAATATAGCTTCAGCTAAGTCCCTACCAACCTTATACTTAGACACATCAACAGCGTATACTACCTCTATATCACTAACACTATACCTACCGATAAAGGTATGTATTAACCCCTTAACACTCCCGCTATATCTGTAGTAATGGATTGATTGGATAAGCATTGAGGCGATATTCCCGACACCAACTACACCAACCTTAATCATACCAACTACCTCTAAATACTTATATTTACAGATATAAATATTTACGTCTATAAATATAAGTTATAACTTCATTAACTTATTAGGTGGTGTAACTGGAAAGTACTAAAGCTTATGAGAGATTAAAGAGGAAGTTAACCATAGAGAATTTATGGTTATACATAATTAAGATTCTAAAGGATGAGGGGGAGTTAAGAGCTTACGATATTAAGAAGTACTTAACAACGTATTTCAATTTAAGACCTGCTACTATAACTGTGTACTCAGTAATATATAGGATGGTTAGGGAGGGGTTAATAGTAGATGTTAAGATGGTTGACGGCACCCGTTACAGAGTTACTGAGAAAGGGTTAGAAACCTTTAAACAAGGACTTAACTATATCAATGAATTACTTAAGATATTAAGTGATAGCCGTAGTGAGTAGGTGTTAACGTGGGTAATGAATTTAGGGTGTATATGAAGGAAATCGAGGTTAGTAGTAAGAGGAGGTATGAGGTAATAAGGATTACAGAACTAGTTGAGGAGGTTGTGAAGGAGTCAGGTATTAAGGATGGTTTAGTATTAGTTTACGTACCACACGCAACAGCTACTATAATAGTGAATGAGTATGAACCGAGGTTATGTGAGGATTATATTGAGTGGGTGAGGAGGTATATACCACCAAATGCTGGTTGGAGACATGATGAAATAGATGATAACGCCCACGCACACATCACATCAGCTATAGTAGGTCCTGGGAGAGTCATACCAGTACGTAACAGTAGGTTACTCTTAGGTACTTGGCAAGAGATTATGTTGGTAGAACTTGACGGTCCTAGACCTTCGAGGAAAGTAGTTATTGAGGTTATGGGTAAGTAAATTAACTATTAGTTACTACCTCTCCATAAATGATAATATGTTATTAAGTACTTGTCTAAGGTATTCGATATACTTACTAATGATTTCGTTATCGCTAGTACCTAAGTCACAGCATAGTACATCCTCATCACCAGCTACTATAACACCAACCCTAGAACCCCTCCTTAAATTATTAATGACTAATGCATGAGGTGCTAATACAGTAGTTAAATCCTTATTCAAATCTCTATAACTACCTATAGCTACTGGTTTAACTAATTTCTTAGATATTAGTTTAAACACTTTACTTAACTTACTTAGGTCATGTACAGTTAAGATCTTACTAACAACATCATCTAACTCTGGTGGTAGGGAATTTTTAAGGTATTCGTAATATTCCTTAAATTCAAGTCCTTCTAAACTGTAGTTATTAACTACGTTAACAATCCATGTAACTAACCTATCTATAAGTAATTCATTATTATAGTAAGTATCTAGGTCTGTATGATATACGTCATCTATATCCCTTAGATTATGGAGGGTTACTGTAGGGATACCTAAAGAACTAAATGAGAGACCATCACTGTATGGGTGGTCAAACCCTTCATAGGAGTACTTAATAGTTGAGTATTTAATGAAGAACTTACCAATCTCTGGACCTGTAGCATTAACTCTGATAGGCTCCATACATGCTGTATCTAGGTTTACAACGAATCTCAAACTACTTAAGTCTACATTCCTCACAAATTCTCTAGAACCATAAGACCAATACCAAGGACTTAAGTTAGGACTACCGAACTCCTCAGCTGTAAAGCTTACTAACCTTAACGTATACTTAACACTCGACTTACTCAATACATCAGCAAGTTTAAGTAGTGTGTAGAGTCCTACTATATTATCTCTATAACCTGTAAACCATCTATCATGATGTGCTGAGACTAAGACCTCACCCTCCCCACCACCTACAACTACTTCAACATTATATCCGGTACCTCCTCTAATGTCAGTCTTACACCTAAGCTCAACATACTTACCAATTAACTCCCTCATCCTAATACCGTCTTCAAATCTCATATGAACTGCAGGTATTGGAGGGAATTTACCACTACTGAAGGAATAACTCCAAACACCACTTACTACAATCCTCCTAAACCTCCCCGGATAACTATCATAGAATATAACTGCTTCAGCACCTGCCTCAACAGCTAAGTTATAGAGTACCCAGACATTATCCGGGAACTCAGTAGTACTTAGGAGTAGTACCTTACCGTAGGACTCCTCAATCTTATCCGTTAACTTACCACGTACTTCAGAAGTAGTTATCGGTGGTAAACACCTACATATATAATCATTAACATCACATCTGATATCCTCCCACGTAATCACGTTAATAGGGTGTAACTTAACATCTAATCCTAACTCTATAAAGTAATCCCTTAATTTCCTAACTACGAGTAACTCCTTCTCAGAACCTGCTACGACGTCATTAACACTTACTAACTCCTTTAATAACTCCTCCAACATACTCGAACACTGTTAGAATTTACGTATTAAAGTAAATAACTAGTAACCCCACTTACTCTATATAGTGGTTAGATCTACTAACATTTAAATACGTAGCCGTAAGTGTATTCAGGATATTCATGTGGTGTTAGTATGGGTAGTACTTACCCCCTAACCGGTATTAAGGTCTTAGACTTCACATCAGCTATGGCTGGACCCTTCGCTACTATGTTATTAGCTGATTTAGGTGCTGAAGTTATTAAGATAGAACCTCCTACAGGTGATCATGCTCGTGATTGGGGACCTCCATTCTATACCGACAAATATAGTGCTTACTTCGCATCTGTTAATAGGGGTAAGAAGAGTGTTGTTATTAACTTAAGAGATCCTAGGGGTAAGGAGGTAATATATAAGTTAGTTAGTAAGTCTCGAGTTGTTATAGAGTCCTTCAGACCTGGTGTAACGACTAGGTTAGGTATAGATTATGAATCACTATCTAAGATAAACCCAAACATCATATACTGTTCAATCTCTGGTTTCGGTCAGTACGGTCCTTATAAGGATTTACCTGGTTATGACTTAATAGCGTTAGCTATGAGTGGTTTAATGGATTTAACAGGTGAACCTGATAGACCCCCAGTTAAGTTCGGGGTTCCAATATCAGATATAATTACCGGTATGTACGCAGTAATCGCTATATTATCAGCACTTTACTTAGGTATTGGATGTCATATAGATTTATCACTACTTGATAGTTCCATCTCCATACTTACACATCAAGCAGGGTATTACTTCGTAACTAATGAAGACCCTAAGAGATTAGGTAGTGCTCACTCCAGTATAGCTCCGTACCAAGCATTTAAGGCTAGAGATGGTTATATAGTAGTTGCTGTAGGTAATGACAGTATCTGGAGGGATTTCTGTATAGCTATTGGAAAACCAGAACTAATTAATGATGAGAGATTCTACACAAATAGTGAGAGGGTAAGACATAGAGAAGAATTAGTTAAGATTCTTGAGGAATTACTTAGTAAGGAAGGTGTTGATTACTGGGTCAGTAAGTTAAGAAGTGCCGGAATCCCTGTAGCACCTGTATACAGAGTTAGTCAAGCACTTAAAGACCCACACGTAATAAGTAGGGATATGGTTGTTGAAGTCCAGCATAGAGTTTTAGGTACTATTAAAATGATTGCAAATCCTATCAAGTACCTAACTAGTAATGTAAGAGTTGGAATGTATAGACCACCGCCATTACTAGGTGAACATACTGTTGAAGTACTTAAGGAGTTAGGATATAGTGATGATGAAGTAAAGAGTTTAATAAGGAATGGAGTAGTAGCTACTCATGAAGAATACTAAACATACCTTAAAACTGATAATCAATACAGAATTAATTAAACCCTACGTATGAATACCTTCACATAACCTAAGTCCTCCTCAACTGAAGCTACCTTAAATCCATGCCTATCTATTAAAACCTCTAACACCTTAACAGGTATATCCTCAGGATTAATCAGAATTACAGCTTCTGAACCATTAAACTCCTTTAAAACTCTATTTAACTTAGTTACTGGATGACCACCACAACCAGGTTCTTTAAACCTTAAATCGATTACAACCACTTTAAACACCTCTACTAAGGTCTTACCTAATTACTTAATAAGTTCTCAGCTAATAAGTAATGTAAAGATAACTGAGTTATCTTAAACTTATAAATCGTACCTAAAGGTTAGAGTGGTGTTTGATACGTCCTTTGAAGGTAAGATTTCCAAAATAATACTTGAGTACACAATGCGTGACTGGATTGATAATATAACTAGCTGTGATGTAGTTATTGTAGGTGCTGGTCCTTCAGGTCTAACAGCTGCTAGATACTTAGCTAGGAGCGGGTATAGAGTTGTAGTATTTGAGAGGAGGTTGAGTTTTGGTGGTGGTATAGGTGGTGGCGGTATGCTAATGCATAAGATAGTAGTTGAGGGTTTAGCTAAGCCTATACTTGATGAGTTCAATATCAGATCTGTTAAGGTAGGTGATCACTACGTTGTTGATGCTTCAGAATTCATGGCTAAACTAGCTGTTGGAGCTATAGATGCTGGTGCTAGGATAATACATGGTATTCACGTAGATGATCTTATCTTCAGAGACAATCCGCTTAAGGTTGTAGGTGTTGTTATACAGTGGAGTGCTGTAGTTCTATCAGGACTACATGTTGATCCATTATTTGTTGAGTCTAAAGCAGTTATAGATGCTACAGGTCATGATGCTGAGGTTGTCTCGATAGCTGTGAAGAAGATCCCAAACATTAACTTAGAGATTAGAGGTGAGAAATCAGCATATACTGAGCTGAGTGAGAAGTTAGTAGTTGAGAAAACAGGTGTGTTAATCCCTGGACTATACGTAACTGGTATGGCAGTAGCTACAGTTTACGGATTACCTAGAATGGGTCCTGTATTCGGAGGTATGCTACTCTCAGGTAAGAAAGTTGCTGAGGAAGTTATTAAAGACTTCATTCAAGGGTCTTGAGTTTAATGTATTGTCAGGTATGCAAGCGTAGATTAGCTATGTATGTGTGTAGGAGGTGTTATAGGAGGGTATGTGATAAATGTATCCGCATTCATGGATTATGTGTAAGGTGTTCTAATGAGTTGCTGAAGTTGTGAGTAGTTGTTTTGATTAATTGTTTACGAGTAAGTAAAAATTAAGATAAGGATTTTACAGACATATTATTATGTAGTTTTAGTTGATGGTTTACCCTCCTCAACTGTAGTGGTTTTCTGAGTTTCACTCTCTAATTTCTTAAGTTCTTCCTCAATCTCCTTCTCAATCTCCTCTATAGGTTTGGGTGGAGGTGTTGAAGCTAATGTATAACCTATCCAGGCTAGGATACCGAATACACCAGCTACCGCTACGAAACCGGTTAGTTTAAGGATGAGTAAAGAGTATTCACTTAAGAAGACTAACCACCCATATATTAGGATTACCACAATGGAAGCTACCATCATCCCAAAACCTAAGGCCTGATCCTTACTCACTACATCACCTAGATATTATTGTAGGGAAGTACTATTTTAAGTCTTAATACTGAGTTAATCTTAGGGAGTACTTATGAAGTACTGTGCATTCGATGTCGATGGTGTGTTACTAGATGTTAGTGAGAGGTTTAGGATTGCTAAAGAACTCGTAGAGAGTGGTAGGGAGAGGGATTTCTGGAGGGTATTCTTCAGTGAGGAACTTTTATTACTGGATAAACCTAGAATTACCTCAGTAGAGTTGATAAACTCTAGAGTAGGTAGGTATGGTCTAATAATAATTACTGGTAGACCTGCTAACCTATACAGGATAACGTTAGAACAGATTATTCAGAACTTTAAGTTAAGACCTACTAAGATATTTATGAGGAGAGTTAATGATTATAGACCATCTACTATCGTTAAGTTAGAACTTATTGAGAAGACATTAAATGAAGGTTATGAATTAGTTGAATACCATGATGATGACTTAGAAGTACTGAAGACTATTAAGAGGTTATACCCTGGAATAACGTTATACTTCCATCAAGGAGATTCATACTATATACTCTAACATATAACCTCCACCACATTTAAGTTAAAGACCTAAAACATCGTGGATTTCCTTCAACGCCTTTAAGGATATCTCAGTAAATTCCTCTAGACTTAGTCCTAGCTTCTCACAATACATTATTCTAGACCTATCAACACCTCTAGCGAAATCCTTCTGTTTAAACTTCTTAAGTACTGAATCAACACGTACTTCATCTAACTTCTTACTAGGCATTACTAAAGCAGTCGCTATTATCAACCCTGAAACATGGTCTGATGCTTTTAAAGCGTACGTCATATCTAGATCTGATGTATGTCCTGTTAATTCGTTATGAGATGCTATAGCTTCTAACGCCTCATTAGGGAGGAAGTCCTTAAGTATTTCAAGAGCTACTATACCATGTTTACTTAAGTCCTTACCGACTAATTCGTAATCTATATCATGTAGTAAGCCGGTAAGACCCCATAATTCTTCATCCTTACCTAACCTCCTAGCTAATGCCCTCATTATAGCTTCAACAGCTAAGCAATGCTTAAAATTCTTCTCATTCTTAATATATCTCCTTAATAACTCTAAAGCTTCATCCCTCCTAAGCATTACGTAAACACCAGATTAGATTAATTCTTAATCTTATAAAGATGTTACCTACGTTAGGACTCAGATTTTTAAGTTATATAGTTATTGATGTTCTAGGTGGATATACTGTTTAAAGTTAAAGTATTAAATGAGATTAAAGCTAATGATAAAGTACTAATCGTAGGTCTCCCAGGTATGGGTGGTGTAGCGTACACTACAGCTAATCATATCGTGAACTCCATGGGCGGTAAGTTAGTAGCTGAATTCTACACATATAGTTACCCACCACAGATAAACATCAGTGATGGGAGGGCTTACTTATTTAAAGCTTACCTCTATGAGACGAAGCCAGCCTTAGTTCTAACAGCTAATGCCCAACCAGCAACTCCTGAAGCTCAGAACGAATTCTGTGATAATGTTATCGGACTCCTCAGTAAGAAGGGGTTGAGGAAAATCATAGCTACTGCAGCTTATGTAACAAGTCATGTCAGTCCTCTAAGGAATATCTACGTAGCTGGGAATGACGACTCACTAATTAATGAGTTTGTTAAGTTAAATGCTCAGGTATTAAAAGGTGGTGTTGTCTCAGGTATTAATGGAGCTATAGTTGGATGGGCTTCCTACTACGACATACCAGCTGTTGTATTACTTGCTGAGACTTGGGAAGCTATAGTTCAAGTTGATGAATTCGATTATAGAGCTTCAAAACATTTACTAACTATCGTTAGTAAGTACTTAAATAGTGAGGTGGATACTAGCGTTTTAGACACATTAGCAGAACAAGTTGAGAGTAAGGTCATGGAGTTAATTACGAGGTCACTTAAGCAATTCGAGGTTAAGAAACCTTCTAAAGATGTTATGTAGGGTATTTTAAGGTGCACGTAAAGACCATAATATTCGATTTAGACGGTACGTTAGTAGATAGTAATGAAGCTCACGCCATCTCTTGGGTTCAAGCTTATAAGTTAGTTGGTTATGGTGATATCCCTATAGAGATTGTCCTTAAGTACATAGGTATTAGGGGGGACTTAATAACTGAGAGAGTACTTGGTAGGGAAGCTCTTAAGGACTATAAAAGGATAAGATTCTATAAGGATAAAGTATTCCTTAAATTACTGAGAGAGGGTTACATAACACTCTTCCCGGAGGTGTATGATGTATTAAAAGTGTTAAGGAGTTATGGGGTTAAACTATGTGTAGCTACTTCAACATCCATACCTCTACTAATAACAATGTTAGAATACTTCAACATAATGAACTACTTTGATGTATTAGTAGCTGGGGAGGAAGTCCGTAGGAGTAAACCTGAACCAGACCTCTATCTAGAAGCTTTAAAACGTGCTAAGACTGAGGGTAAGGATGCTTTAATAGTAGGTGATAGTGAGTATGATGTAATACCGGCTAAAGCTGTAGGTGCTACTACGGTATTGGTGATGAGGGATAATTCAAAGAAGGAGTTGAGTGTTAATCCTGACTACGTAGTTAAGGATCTTATAGACTTAGTTAAGGATGTGCTTAAGCTAAAATTTAATTACTCATACCTTAAAGCTTCTACAGGACTAAGTTTTGACGCTCTCCATGATGGGTAAATAGATGCTAATGCTGTAGTTGTGAGGGATAAAGCTATAGCTATCAAAGTGTATTGAGGGTCTAACACCGGTGTATAACTAGTAAACGGGCTTGCCTGCGGTCCCGGACCCGGATTCCTAGGACCTATAGTTAAACTGAATATATGTGTAAGTGCTTGTGATAATACTACACCTAATCCGAAACCTGATAACCCTCCTATAAGACCTATCAACGACCCCTGAATTAAGTATAGTAGTAGGACTGTAAAATCACTCATTCCTAAAGCTTTAAGTAACCCTATCTCCCTAACTCTCTCAAGGACTGATATCATCATTATGTTAAATGTACCTAAACCAGCAGCTATAAATGATGTACTAGCGATACTAACTAATAGTAGGTTCATCTGATTTAATATAGTAGTGAATGTGTTTATTACTGACTGAACGGTTGTTATCCTAGCTCTAGCACCTAATAACGTCCTTATACTATCAGCTACATCACTAACTACATTAACGTCTGAAGCCTTCACTATAACTACTGAATACCCTTGAGCTCCACTAACCATCCTAAAGTAATCTAACGGTATGTATATACTGTCGTCAGGTGATGAGAGGAGGAAGGAGGATCCGTAATAATTAAGAATACCTACTACACTAAATATGTATGTTCTAGTACCAACCCTCACAGCTATTGTCTGACCAACATCAACGACTTCATTACCGCTTGATTGGTCGTAAGCTATGTTATAACCTACTAAAGCTATAGGTAATGGTGAGTCAGTAAATAAATCACCTTTAAGTAGATCTACATTACCACCTAATAATTCCTTAAGTTCTGAAGCTCTAACACCTACTAATGTAGCCCTAATATTTAACCCCTCAACATTACTGATTAACGTCCTCATAGGTATGACTATTGAAACTCCTGATAACTCAGATATCCTGTAAACATCTACATCACTTAACAATCTAGTACCAGCTGATGAAACTATTATCGTTGTAGGTCCGAGTCTCTCGAAATTAGCTATGAAGCTAACGTATATCCCTCGAGCATGTGATGATAACGCTATTATAACCATAACACCGACAGCAACAGCTAAGATGGTGAGTACTGTCCTAAGCCTCCTCTGAGTTAGTTGTTTCCACGCAAGTTTAACTACATCGTAGATATTCATTACCTACTCCACCTACCTCCTCAATTTCTTAATAACTACTAAGGTAATCAACGCAATCACTACTAAACCACCGACTATGAGAATGTAGTTACTGATACCCTCACTCGTAGATCTTGACGGGGTTGTTAGTGTGGTAGCTGCTGGGGTCCCGACCCTAATCACTACTTCGAAAGTAGTGTTTTGAGGAGTTCTTAAGTTATCGAGGTATGAGATAGTTATAGGTAATCTTAAAACTCTTTCAGAAGTATTCATAAGTTGTAGAGTTATTGTAGCTGCAGTCGTACTTCCTACATCAATATTACCTAGATATATAGTTCTCTCCTCAGTAGTAGGTCTAAGTGGTAAACCAGTTATTAATGGGTATATAAATGCTGAGTATGCTGGAGTTACCCCAACATTAATTAATGTTAGAGTTACTGAGAATGTCTGACCAGGTACTACCGTAGTAGGCATTACTACATAATCAGTAACTCTAATATCAGCTTTACCTCTAAGTAGGAGTGTGAAGCTCTTATCCTCATTCTTTAAAGTACCTAATACCTTATCTACGTAGTTGAGATTGATGGTTATGTATGATGTATATTGATTAGTTAATGCTACATAGACCGGTAATTTAATAACTACTACTTCACCAGGGCTTAATCTCCCTATATAACCATCACTACTACCTATGATATTTATAGCTGGACCAACTAATAATCTATAGTTAATCCCCTCAATCACTTCATTACCTACGTTCCTTAAAGTTATACTAACGTTATTTATAAACCCTATAAGTAATTCATTAGCACTTATACTTGCTTCCACATTACTTACTAATGTTCTAGGCTCTACAGATACCATCACTGTATATGTATCACTATATAGTTGGTTTAAAACGTCGTAGTACGTAGCTGAGAATGTTATAGGGACTGAAGTATATGTAGTTACATAACTAGACCTAACATTCACGTTAACATGTTTAGAATCTCCAGGGCTTACATCACCGATATAGAACTTACTTGATGAGTTAATTAAGGTGATTGTAGTTCCTTGAACACTTACACTTACTACTAAGTCCTTAACATCTGATTCCCCAGTATTTGAAATATTTATCGATAGAATACCAACACTACTAGATAGTATGTTTGTAGGTGTTAAGCTAATGTTTAAGGATATCCTAGTAGGTAATACTTTAATTACCTCATTATAAGTTTCAGTCCTTAAAATACCTAAAGAATCTAAATACCTGACGTTAATAGTTAATGTATATGTACCTGGTTTATTAGTAACTACGTAAGGTATCTCTACGATACGTTCATCACCAGACTTTAAACTCCCTATCAACACCTCATTACTACCACTCAAGACTAGAGGGGTACCACTACTAACTATACTGAGTACAACATTATTAACAACGTCATTACTTAATACCTTAATACTTAATGAATCTGTAGATAAAGCCTTAAACACTTTAGGCTCTAAATATACTATTAACCTCTTCTGAGTTTCAGGAGGTTTAATCATTATTATGAAGTCGTACGTGTTACTGAAGTAATTACCTAGAGCATCAGAGTAACTTACTTGATAACTAACCTTTACGTAGGTAGCTGAATCTACGTATGGGGTCCTAACGATAAAGCCTATATAAGTTGTTGTGAGCGGGTTTAGAATTCCTAACCTTACTTGAGGTTCACTTAATAATAATATGTTTGAGGGTAGGATTACCTGTATAGTTAAGTTACTTAAGTAATTACTACCTCCGTTATAAAGCCTTAAAGTTAGGTTACTGATATCACCACCTCTAACCTCCTTAGTGATTAAGTCTAGAGTTAAGGGTGAGTCCCTAATAGGTTTTACAACTACCGGTAGGTTGAAAGACCTACTACTACTTAATCCATACATATCGTTATAATCAATACTTACTGTAATGAATGTATTAACGTATGAGGTTGTAGGTGTTGAAGATATAGTTAATGGAATTACTATATCCTCATTAGGTCTTACCTCATCAATTACGTAGAGGGTGTTACCGTAGATCTGTAGTGGTTGCTGCGTTGTTAACCTAACTACTACATCTCTAGCAATACCTCCACTATTAAGTATTGTTAAGTTAGTTGATAATGAAGAACCACTTAATAATTCATTAGAACTTAAGTAAGCATTAAGTATTGGTTTGTCGTACTGTTCTACATAGATATTATTCTTAGATGTTGAGGTATACGTAATTCCTAAGGGGCCGTAATACGTTACTGTCGTTGTAAGTATTAACGTTGTATTAGATAGTGTTGGTGGTATGAATAGTTCTACAGGTACCTTCACCTCATTATCCACCTCATTAACTGGTGGGATATCACCTACTTCTAACTTAGTTATGTTTATGTATATCTGAGGTTGAGTTAATAGCTCAAAAACTACGTTCTTAGCACTTGCTGTACCGTTATTAACTAATCCGATAGTTATTACCTGCCTCCCAGGACTTACAGATTTATCATAACTATAGATTCTAATGTTAGGTCTTCCATTGACTGGAATACTTACGTATAACTCAGTAGTATACACCCTACTGTAGTATAAGACTTCAACAACGTATTCTAGAGTTAACTTAGCTCTATACGTCCCTAAAACCGCGTTATCACTTACTCTAACCTTAAACTGAAGTTCAATAACAGATCCTGCAGGTATTGAAGAACCTCCAGCTCTGTAATACGTTATGACTTTAGAATCCCCAGTAACTGATGTTAAACCTTTAGGTAGTTCTAAAGTAGCTGTTATAGTAGATGATGATATGGTGTTCATAGTTCTTAAAGTTATTGATAACTGACCTATATCTCCAGGCCCTACTTCAGTAGGACTCGTTAGAGATCCCCAAGTAACTGATAACACTTCAAGTTCTACTGTTTGAGCATTAAGTACATGTAATGGTATTATGTTAAACAATACTAACATAACTACTAATACTGTGCCTACACTACCTACACTCATTGATTAACCACCTCCACCACATTCCCATCCCTCATCTTAACAACTACGTCAACATATTTTGTTAACTCAACATTATGTGTAACCATGATTACTGTCTTACCATGCTCATCAACTAATTTCCTAAATGTCTCAACAACTACTTGAGCATTCTTAGAATCTAAATTACCTGTAGGTTCGTCAGCAAGTATTAAGTTAGGCATATTAACTAAAGCCCTAGCTATCGCTACCCTCTGCTGCTCACCACCACTAAGTTCTAGAGGTCTCTTACTACTCAAGCTCCTAAGACCAAATACGTCTAAAGCCTTAAGTACTAAGTCCCTACGTTCCCTAAAGCTAATACCCTTAATAGCTAGTGGTAATTCAATATTCTCGAAAACCGTTAAATAACTTAGTAAGTTATATAACTGAAATACAAAACCTACATACTTATTCCTATATTCAGCTAGTTTCCTACCATTAAGTCTAGTTATGTCAATACCATCAACTATTACAGACCCCTTCGTAGGTTTATCAAGACCTCCAATAATGTTTAATAATGTTGTCTTACCACTACCGGAAGGTCCTACAATAGCTGTGAACGTATTACGTCTAATAGTTAAGTTAACACCTCTTAAAGCAGGCCACTCAACTTTACCAGTCCTATAAATCTTCCAAACATCATTAAGTACTACATGAAATTCATCATTCATTACAACACCTCCTCAGGAAATAGTATTATAAGGAATATAAGGGTATTTCTGAAACTTCTGAAACTCTCGTTCCGTAACCTTAGAGGTCTGGATGGATAATAGGAGTGAAATGAGTGGAGTATTAATTGGAGATGAAAAAGAATTTATTTTGAATCTATTTACTTACTAATACATGGGCATTTACAAACACAGGTTGTCGGTCCCCAAATACTAACTACTTCAGGCTTCTCTAAATCTACTAATACGTGGACTACACCTCCACCTTCCTTATGTAGGGTTACCCAAGCCCCTACAGTCTTCAATAATATATTGCCGTCGTCCTGTATTACTAGCTTAATTATAGGTCTTATAGCTGTGATGTTATAACCCTCATTTAATAGTTTTGAGGTGTTCTCATTACCCTGCAGTATACTTACGACTCTATCTTTAAATCCTTCACTAACCTCTATAAACTTCTTATTAAGCCATAGACCCCATCCTGGAGGTAACTTATGTATGTTGTTAAACATCTTCTGCATCATTAATCCCCTCCCGTTACTGACACCGTCGTCATCAGCGGTTTGCTGTCCTCCATATACAAGGCCTAGACCTTTAGGATTAGGTTTAGCATATGCTACCATACCTGCTAGACCTAACACAACTATAGCTAATACTAGAGTAGCTACCATATATACCCTAACATTTAAATTCTTACTCATTTACATCACCTTCACTTACTGAATAGTTAAAGAGTTATAAGAGGGATACCGTGAAACGATTAGGATAAACTAGTGAAACTCCTTAAGGAACTCTTTTAACTAATTAAGGTGTTAGTCTATTAGGTGGTAGTAATTGATAATACCTCCTCAGTACTTAATAAATTTAGGTTATAGTACAGAAATACTTGACTGTAGTGGTGTGAAACTAACATTAGATGAGGTATTTACTACTGAGTCTGAAGGATGTATTGATGTTGATTCTAAGGTAATACCACATTATAGGAGGTTAGAACATGATGGTAATGGGTTTTACTACTTACCTCAAGGTTCATACGTAATTAGGTATAGGGAGTATGTTAAGATCCCTGAGGACGCTATAGCTTTAGCAATCCCTAGATCATCATTAATTAGATCTGGTTCTACACTATTTACAGCTGTTTGGGACCCCGGATATGAGGGTAGGGGTTACGGGTTATTAATAGTGTATAATAGTCGTGGTATTAGAGTAAGGAGAGGTGCTCAAATAGCTCAACTAGTATTTATAAAGATGATGGAGAAGAGTATGAAGGTGTATAGAGGTACTTATTTCGGGGAACGTTAGTAAGGTTTTATGAAGTTAATCACGTCTACTCTTACTAGCCTCACTTAATATCTCAATTAACCTCTTAATCACCTCAGTAATATCAACTTCTTCCTCCTTTTTAGGTAGTTCTACTTTCTCACCTCTTAAGAACTTCTCCACCCTCACACTAAACTCCTCAACAATCTTAACTAATTCGTTAGAGTCTAACCTCCCTTCATACTTTTCTCTATAAACTACTCTCCCATCCCTAAAGTAGAGGAGGTATGTAGTTGGTGATGCATGTATGTCATACTCTTTAAAGGAGTTACTCGCAGCTTCAGAGTTACATCTCCGTGAAAACCATTCGCAGAGGACTACTATGAAGTAGTGATTAGTTAGTTTCTTAGCTACTTCCCCTACATACTTAAACCAAATACTATCGTAAGCTCTACAAGCACTACATTTAGCGTTATCGAAATATATTATGTAGTAACCATCAATAGGTGGTTTAAACGCCTTACCACCAACTAGAGTTAAGATCCACTCACCCTTAACCCTATCATATATGTATACTCCATGAGGTGATTCATTACTAACTACTTTAAACCTACTTAAACTACTTAAATCCATTCCACTACCTACTAACGCCTTAATCAATACTTCATCATCCACATACACCACCTAATTAGTCTTGAAATCCTATTAAGCTAATTAAGTTTAAATAACGTCATCCCCTACATAAAGGTTTTAGGTAGTATTCTTTAGCTAGATTAACTGTTGTTAATGAGATATCACTAACAACTACATTCGTTAACTCCTGAAAGACCTTAACTAAATCCTCATCAGACATATCCAATAACTTACACCCGTACTCTTTATACATTAATGAGTATATAACTTCATGTATAGTCCATGGGTAGATAATCCATGCCCAAGACTCTAACCTACCCACGTAGTAGTCCGGTATATACTTCGATGTTGGTTTAATATGAAGTACTGCAGTCTTAACTTCCTCAGGGTTGAAGGTCTTAATACGTCTAACTACAGCATCTAGTGTTGAACCACTATCTACAACATCATCAACTATTAAGACCTTCTTACTCTTAATCGGTAGTTCTACCTCCTGTATAATAACTTTATCAGAGATCTTACCGGCAACACCCCATAAACTAGCTTTAATACTATACACCTCATCAACATTAATAACATCACTTAAGATCCTAGCTGGGATTAAACCACCTCTAGATATAGCTACTATAGAGTTAGGTAAGTACTTACTCATTAGGAGTTTCTCAGCTAACTCAAATGTTAATTTAATAGCCTCACCCCACGAAATATATACGTACTTCATACTCAAGACCTACCCCTAACAACTTATACCTTACGTACATTTACTTAAGTTTGTATTTAAGTAGTGACTTAAATTATCTTAACTACCTCATTAATGTTCCTCCTAGGTCTAACTCTAGGTTGTTCTGAAGGATAACCTAGAGCTACTATAGCTTGAAGTTCACAACCCTCAGGTGGTTTTAAGAGTTCATCGAATTTATCCTTCATCAGTAGAGGTACTCCTAACCATACACTACCTAGACCTAGGGCGTGAGCTGCTAGTATGATGTTCTCTACAGCTGCTGAAACACTTTGGATTATGTATACCTTCTCAACCTCTGAGTACTGTACCTTATGAGTACTTCGTCTAAAGTCTGCATAGGCAGCTATATACACTGGTGCTAAGTACATCCCACTAACTATCCTCTGAACCCACTTACTAACCTTCTCAGGTGGTAATGGTTCCTTAAGTGCTGATGTAGCGTATAGTTCATGTGCTTTGAGGAGTAGTTTATGGACCTCCCTCCTTAGTGATTCATCCCTAACAACTATGAAGTACCACGGCTCACTACCTCCAGCGTTCGGAGCTCTTACACCACACTCTAAGATCTTTAATATCACTTGATCTGGTATTGGATCCTGCTTAAACATCCTTACACTACACCTACTTAATATCACCTTAATGAACTCCTCACCCACTAACCAACCCTTAAGATTAAATGTTGACGTAATTTAAAACAGTTTAAAAACTCTAGTTAACTATTTCATAAGGTGTTAATTGAGTGTTAACTCCTACTATGAATGCTAAGGAAATACTACAGTATTTAGGTGGTGAGGCAGCTTTTGCTTACCTTGCTAAGGCTAAGGAGTTAGAGAGGAAGGGAATGAAGATATTTAATTTCGGTATAGGACAACCTGATATACCTACATTTGAACACATCATTAATGCTGCTAAGGAAGCACTTAATGCTAGATTCACTGGTTATACAGAAACTGCAGGAATTTATGAGTTGAGGGAGGCTATAGCTGAATACTTAAATAATAGGTATGGTTCTGATGTAACGTATTCCGAAGTTATTGTAACTCCAGGAGCTAAGACAGCTCTCTTCTTAGCACTCTCAGCTTACTTAAGGGAAGGGGATGAGGTCTTAGTACCTGAACCTTCATTCCCAGCATATCCGGAAGTTACTAAGTTCTTAGGAGCTAAACCTATCTTCATACCGCTTAAGTGGTTAGGACGTGAGAAGGGGTTTAAATTAGATCTTGAAGCTATTGAGAATGCGATTACATCTAAGACTAAGATGATAGTCGTAAATAATCCTCATAATCCTACAGGTGCTGTGTTTAGTAGTGATGAGGTTGAGTGGGTTATGGACTTAGCTAGGAGGAAGGGGATCATAGTATTAGCTGATGAGATCTACGACCACTTCATCTACGATGACGTGAGGTTTAAGTCATTCTTATCATTTCCAGACTGGCGTGATTACGTACTATACGTTAATGGGTTCTCAAAGACTTTCTCAATGACTGGATGGAGGTTAGGGTACTTAATAGCTAGGAAGGAAGTTATACCTAGACTGACAGTACTAGCTGTGAATATCTATAGCTGTGCAACTAGCTTTGTACAGAAGGCTGCTGTAGTAGCACTTAAGGAATCTGAAGAGAGTGTTAATAAGATGATTGAGGTCTTTAGGAGGAGGAGAGACTTAATATGTAGTAGGTTAAGTGAGGTGAAGGGGTTTGAGGTATGGCCTAGCAGAGGTGCTTTCTACGTATTCCCTAACGTAAGTAAAATACTTAACGAACTTAATATAACTGTTGAGGAGTTCGTAAACGGACTACTCATTAATAAGGGTGTGGTAGTCCTCCCAGGTACTGCATTCCCAGAAACATACGGTAGGAACTTCATAAGATTTAGCTTTGCAGTAGACTTCACATCAATTGAAGAAGGTGTTAAGAAGATTAGAGAGTATGTAGAAGAGATAATGTGTGGAGTTAAACGTTAGAGTTAATAAACATAACATATTTAAATTCATTATAAATATTAATATTGATGAGGATATCTACCGCTGATGATTGATGAGTAGAGAATCCCCAACTGATCATTATATTCATTAACCTCAACTAATTGTTAACTTCTTAATATTGATTCTCTGACTTCGATATTCGTTAGAGTTTACGAGCTTTATGATAGCTAATCTAATAACTTCAGATCTTGACATCCTATGCTCTATAGCATACCTATCAATTGCTTGTAATAACCTATCATCTAATTTAAATGTTATAATCCTCATGCCGTATACCGATTGAGATGATGTTTAGAGTTTATATATGTAGGTATGTATTGAGAGTACTTAGAGGGTTCAGTGAAACTAATACTTCTTAATATTTAAGACCTACTTAAACATTTATCGTAGTTCCACCAGATCATTATGATGGGTGAGGATGTCGGTAGGGATTGAGTTAAGAGTTATTAGTGATGGTGAGTTAACCATTGACTTAACTCTATTCTACTTACTTCTTAAGGTAGGCGGTGTTTTAAGAGGTCAGTATATCTACGTGGAGAGTCGTGGGAAATCAGTTAATGAATTATTAAGTAGTTTAGAAGGTCTTAAAGTCTCTAAAGTACCTACAGTTGGTTTCTGCCCTGCAGAAGAGCCTAGGAGGTTAGAAGGTGTTGATGCGTTGAAGGACTTCTGTTTAGAACTGTATGAGTATTTAGAGGGTAGGTGTGTAGCCTGTGTTGTTAAGGTCTACTCATTAATATATAATGAATGGTTAGTTAGTGAAGAGAAGTTAATGAAGATCTTTGAATTAAGTATTAAGTTTAACTTACCATTATACTTTAATAACGGTAGTATAGTGATTACTACTTGTCCTAGTACTTATGAGGAGGTACAGAGACTCCCTCCGAACGCATATGTAGACAGCTTAAGAATACTTACGGAGGTAGTTAAGTATCTCTAAAATACTTATTAGTGGTGGGGCCGCGGGGATTTGAACCCCGGACCACAGGGGCTCCAGTCATATGCCAGAGATTACTTGGTAGGTATATAGCCGATATGCCACATAAGCACACATGATATTCAAGTGATACTATCAAACCGGTTATTAATCGAAGCACGATATGCCACGATATGATAATTCATAGTACACATTATTAATGCTGGTTTATGGCAAGCTATTTAACTGAAGAGTCTTTACCCTTGCATTTACTATGCAAAGTTTCCATTCTAAAGACCTCTACCTAACCTGCATATGCTTATTCCTCCATAATCAATCTTTGGAACTAAAACTTTACTTGGTTCCCGGCTTACATATCTCATATGCTCTCATGACATTGCGGATTCTTTCTTCTGTCATAGGCTTTTCATAGACTTCTATGCATTCCTTGATATTTAGCGTCTGAGGACAAATGACAAAATGATCTCCCTCATACTTTATGAGGACTCTATGACAGTAGGTCTCTAACTCCATGCTTCCATTAGATAAATGCTCCATAATTATATAGTCAGGTTCGTTTAAGTAGAGAAGTGTAGCTTTTATCACCATATCCACTCTATCTACAGCGCATACTAGACATGGAGGTGCTAGCTGTGGTCTAAGGACAGGTCTTAGATAATTGACATAGAATTCACGAGGAGTTAACACTCTAATCCAATGCCTTACAAGTTGCCAGAACTTGAAGTCTCTCTTATTCCAAGTAATGATAGCAACTTGTTTAAAGCTTCTCTTAAGGTATAGAGCTGTTGCAACGTATAACGAGTCTACTTCGTCCTCAACATACCTTATGGATACTTCAATAAACTGGGATAGTTCTCTTGACTCCACCTCGCGAAGATACTCTAATACGCTTTTTAGGGCTATAGAAATTTCGTTTTCTGATCTTCCGGCTTTTTGAGTAATAACTGATATATACTCAAGCACCTCTTTTCGTAGGATTTCAGGATAATACGAAGGATAGATTGTGGGTGTTAGTGTAACAACAAAGCGGTTTAAACCGCTTTCCTTTATTAGGGAGGCTATTATAACATTCGTATCAAATACTACCGCTAGCTTTCTCCTCTCTTCAGCTTCTCCCAAGCCTTCCTGGTCACCTCTTTACCGAGTTCAAGAGCATCCCTCATACTTAGCTTGGACTCCATAGCAACGATCTCAAGAATTAGAAGCTTCTTAGCAGCTTCGGTAAGTTCTTTAGGGTCTACACCTCTGGCCTTAGCTAGCTCTACCACCTCTTTAGGTAGCGGTACCTCAACAACTGTAACTTCAGATTCTTTCACAGTTCTCGCCTCCTGCTAGCCATGCTATACATGGTTTTTGTGTTACAACTTTTATGTCTTTATGAAATTACATCATACCATTAGCTTTACTAAATGCTTATTCCTAAGCTTAAACACGACTACTACCTGCGGACAGCACGACCCATCGCATTACTTGAAGAGTTTGAATAGAGACGTAGATAAGAAAATCTCGCTATACAGCGTTCACGAGCCTGGTATTGATCATCAATAATCGTATCTCGATGATTATTACGTCAAGCAGTATTCACAGCTAATACACCAGTCTAGAAATGGTGATGTACCAAATCAACTTATACTGGTTAGAAGTGTTGAAGACCAAGTGAAGTATGTTCAATTTAATGGTGGGGCCGCGGGGATTTGAACCCCGGACCACAGGGGCCCAAGCCCTGCGTTCTACCAAGCTAAACTACGGCCCCCAAACCAAGATAAATTAAGTATAAATGATTTTTAACTTTAATTCTAGTTTTTAAGGAGTAAACATTTAGTAATTTATAGGTAAGAGGTTTCAGGATAATGAAGGACTTAATCACTGGGTTGAGGGTCTTTCTAGAGAGGCTTAAAGAGCCTTTCGTCGGACGTGATGAGGAAGCTAAAGTCGTCGTACTTACGTTACTATCTAGAGAACACTGTACCTTTATCGGGGAACCTGGGTGCGTAACTGGTGATACTATCATTAGTGATGCTGAGGGTAGGCTTTACTATATTGACGACTTAGCTAATAGTAGAACACCTGGTATATACCCTATTAACTTCCCAGTATATCCGTTAGCTAGAGCAACTGAATTACATATATATGATGTCCCAAGTCTAATAGAAATTACTTCAGATTTAGGCTACTCTATTAAGGCAACATATAATCACCCAGTATTAACTGATAGGGGTTGGGTTGAGGTTAGGAATTTAAGACCTGGTGATAGGATACTGACGTTAGCTAAACTCCCATCACCTAAATCACTGGTTAATACTCCTGAACTTAAGGATTATGTTGAGGAAGGTCTTAATAATGTAGTGTTAGTTAATGATGTTTTAGCTGAGTTACTCGGGTTCTTCATGGTTTACGGTTCTTTAGGTAGTGATTACGTTGACTTCACATTAGATAGATTTAGTAGTTTGGTATTAGGTTTAGAGATTCGTAGATTAGTAAGGGAGGTATTAGGTAGTGATGTATGTAGAGATATAGTGTTTAATGAAAAGGATCTAGTTTTAGTGAGGTGTTTCTCCAAATACTTAAGTAAATTACTTACGATATTAGTGTTTAATGATGTTCAGAGGAGTAGGATCCCTAGGTGTGTGTTGGAGTCACCTAAGAATGTATCTGCAGGATTCTTAAGAGCTTTATTTGAGGTCTATAGTGAGTTAAGATTTGATAGTCATGGTTTTATACAACTTAAGAATTTAGATTTAAGTTTAATTAAAGGTATTCAAATACTCTTACTAAGACATGGGATAACATCGAGAATAATTAGTAGTGGAGAGGGATACTTCCTAGAAATCTCAGGGTATGAGAACTTACTAAAATTCTATGATGAGGTAGGTTTCATCAGTACTGAGAAGATGGAAAAACTTAAGAATATTATTAAATTGTATAAGGAGTTAATTAATGATGATGAAGGTAGGACTTCAGGTAGGGATTACATATTTGATTTAGTGAGGGATGTACGAGTAATTAGTAATTATGTTAGAGTTTATGATTTCTACATACCGTATACTCATATGTTCTTCACGAACGGCATACTATCACATAATACTGCTAAGTCTGCATTAGTTAGGAGGGCTGCTGAACTCCTTAACGCTAGGTTCTTCAAGTACTTACTAACTAAGTTTACAGAACCAGCAGAGATCTTCGGACCTCTAGATATTAAGGCGTTACATGATGGGAAGTATGTAAGGATAACACGTGGGAAGCTTCCTGAAGCTGATATAGCATTCCTAGATGAGATCTTTAAGGCTAACTCAGCAATCTTAAACGCTTTAAACACATTACTACAGGAGAGGATATTATATGATGGTTATAACGAGATTAGAGTTCCCTTATGGAGTCTATTCGGAGCTAGTAATGAGGTTCCTGACGACCCTGAGATAGAGGCTTTCTACGATAGGTTTACCCTAAGACATTTTGTAAGACCTGTTAGTGAGGACTTATGGCGTGATTTACTTGATAAGTCTTGGAGGTTTGAGATAATATATAGCTTAGATAGTGATTCTTATGTGGAGGGTAAAGTATTAGATATTAGTCAGTTAAGAGAACTTTATCAGATGGTGTTAAATGTAGATTTAAGTAGTGTTAAGAGTAAGCTGGTTAAGTTACTTGCCGTACTTGAGAGTAGGGGTATACATATAACTGATAGACGTAAGGGTAAGGTATTGAAGGTTATTGCTGCACATTCGTTAATTAATGGTAGGAACGTTGCTACTGAGGATGACTTAATAGCTGTTAAGTACGTCGTTGCTAGAGATCTTGAAGAGTTAGAGAAGGTTAATACTATACTATCTGAGGAGTTGAAAACACCTTATAGGTACTTACGAGAACTTAACGAGATTAAAGCTAATGTTAAGGAAATCCTTAATTACGTATCTTCATTACGTAATGTTGAGTCGAGATTTGTAGAGATGAGGTTTAGAGAGATTTATAGGGATTTAGAGATAACTAAGGAGAGGATTATAAGTTTAGTAATTGAGAGTGGTAATAAAGATGTTGAGAAGTTAGGTAATGAAGTAATAGGTTTAATTGATTCAGTTATAGAATTAATAAGAGGAAGAATAACGTAATGCCTGGAGTTCTTAAAGGTATAAGGTATGAGGATCCGTTAGTTATCTATCGTGGAGAAAAAGTTTTAGAAATAGCTCGTAGACTCAGTAAGGGGGTTGTTAAAGCAGATTTAGACTTAGCTATAGATACTTACTACTCTATGTACTTACCACTACCTATACTAACTCCTTACCATAACATCCCTCAGAATAAGGTTAAGAACTACCTCTTAATTAACGAATTAATTAAGAGTAATGATTTTAGAGATATTAAGAGATATACATTAGTTAACTCATTCGTAAGTACTTTATTATCAGCTAGCTTCCTACAACACCTACATGAGGAGTTAACATTTAGTAAAGGTGTTGAAGGTAATGAACCGTTAAACCCTGAAGATACTGATGATAATACTTTAAAGAAAGCTGTTAATAACGCCTTAAAACATGTGAAGGAGGAGGGTGAGGCATTAAGAAATATTGAGAAGATGTTAAGTGATGGTATTGAAGCTGGTAAGGGGACTGTCTTAGACTTAGAGGAAAGTGCTGAGGATGTGTTGAGGATGGCTAGATCAGCTGATGTGAAGAGATTGTTAGAGGTTATTTCATGGGTTCCGAAAATTGTTGAGAGGTTTAAGAGGAGGACTACTAAGTCCTCTAAGGGTGAGTTACAAGGGTATGAACTAGGTTCAGATGTTGAGAGGTTAGTACCTACAGAACTTATATACCCTAAGATATACCTCAACATGAAGATTTCTGAGGGGAAATTACTCCTATACGATAAGTTACTACCTGAGAGTCAGGGCCCACTATACGTACTAGTTGATAAGTCAGGTAGTATGGAGGGTGATAAGATTAAGTGGGCTAAGGCAACAGCTATAGCATTGTTCATGAGGTCTAGGAAAGAACGTAGAGATTACTACATACGATTCTTTGATGGTTCCCCCCATCAACTAGTAAGGATTTCTAAAAGATTAAGAGGTAATGAAGTCCTTTCATTTATTGATTACCTAGCTAGAGTTAAGAGTGGTGGGGGTACTGATATAACTAAAGCTTTAGTAACAGCATGTGATGATATAAAATTCGGTAGTAGTAAAGGTATATCAGATATTATATTAATAACTGATGGTGAGGATAGGATATCTGAGCATTTAGTACGGAGGAAACTTAAAGTTGTTGGAGTGAGGTTAGTGACGGTCATGATAATGGGTGAGAATAAAGATCTAAGAAACTTAAGTAATAAGTACTTAAGAGTAATTAAACTTTCTCAAAAGGAGATAATTAAGGTTACTGAAGCTTAATACTTTAAACACACTTAATATTTAATGTTAGTATTAAGGTGTTGTTAAGTGTTATTCGCTGATGCACACCTACATTCAAATCCTTTAAGAGGTATTGGTGTAAAGAGTATAGTTAAGAATTTTAAAGCTGTTGGTGGTTGGTTCTTAGCTATAGTTTCACTACCTCCATCACATTACGGATTAGGTAGTAGTTATGATGATTATGTAAGGAGTATTGAGATACTGATACGTGAGTGTAGGACAGCTAAGGAGGAGGTTAAAACTAAGTGTTTAGCAGGTATTCACCCAGCTGATTTAGAGAAACTTGTTAATAGTCAATCATTAAAATATGATGAGGTAATTAACTTAGCTTTAAAAATACTCAACTATATAAGTAAACTGATTAAGTCAGGTGTATTAGATGGTATTGGTGAGGTAGGTAGACCTCACTATAAGACAACTCCTGAGGGGTACGTAGTTAATGAGTTAATATTACATCATGCTTTAAGACTAGCTAAAGACTTACATTCTATAGTACACCTACATCTTGAGCAGGGAGGAATACTAACAGTATTAAGTATGACTGATCTACTAGAGAGTATATCACTAAGTAAAGACTTAGTACTCCTTCACCATATGGATATAAAAACAGCTATGAATGCTGAAGAAGTTGGTCTGAGGTATACCTTATGCGGTAAGTTACAATTACTGAGGGAGGGGTTTAAGAAGTTAAAACCTACATATATGATTGAGAGTGATTTTATAGATGACCCTAGACGTCCTGGAGTAGCTGCATATCCTTGGGAAATAGTAGAGAATCAATTACTCCTACTTAAGGAGGGGTTAGTAAGTGAGGATTACCTCTTTAGATTAAATGTTGATAATATAGTTAAGTTTTACGGTGTTGAACCTCCGTAAGGTAATACTTAATTACTACTAATTCCTAGAAATCATATCTGGTGTATAGTAGAACACTATCTTACCATCTAAGTAGTCTCTTACGACAGTCTTAGCTGCTTCATGAATTAATGGTTCACGATCCCTCTTTGAAATCCAACCCCTCTTAAGTGCTAGTACCTCTAAGATTTTATACGGGTCTACATCAGTAATACCATAGGCATCCTTAAACGCAGTCTTATTATACTTTAAGATTTTACTGATTAATCTAGTAGCTACGTTAACAACATTCTCAATCTCATCGAGAGGTTTAGCCCTAATAACTAATTCTACATCATCACCTTCAGGAGGTACTAAACCTGGTGTATCTATTAAGTATATACCACCGCTAATTCTATAAAGTCTTGACTTCTTAGTATACCCGGGACTCCCAGGTGTAGTTGAAGTACTTGCTGAGTGTCTACCCTTTAACGTATTTATCAATGTTGACTTACCTACCTTCGGATACCCAACTACAGCTATAACTAAGGGTTTCTTACTTAGTTTTAACTTATTAATCTCAGACCTTAAAACCCTAGTACCGAGTCTATCCCTAGCTGATATGTAGACAGCATTAAGTCCTAACTCGTTAAAGTATTTCTTCCAACTCTCAGCTACGTTCCTAGGAACTAAATCAGACTTATTGATAACTACTATTAATGATTTATTAAGTTCTGAAACTATACCCTCCAACTTAGTACTTCTAGTATTGATAGGATCTCTAATATCAACTACCTCTAAAACGATATCTGATGTCAATACTAACTCTCTAATTAAGTTCCAACTAGCTAATCTCACGTTACACCTTCTTGAAATATCTAAACACTACGTTAATAAGGATTTATAAACTACCTCATAATTAATTTAATCTTTAATAACCTCAAGTACTAATGAGGGACAGACCTTCTTAACCCCGGTTAAGCTAGCAATCTCTCTATTAATTCTAGCCATTTCATCACTATCCTTAGCCCATATTACAGCAATAATTGAGTGATCACCACTAGTTAATGATAGATACTTTACGTAGTCCTTACTCCTAAGCTCATTAATTACATCGTAGAGATACTGAGGCTCAACATCAATTCCAGCTATTGAGACAGCATTATAATTTAATTTTTTAGGGTCTAGAACTACAGTATATTTCTTAATAACACCTAAGCTCTCTAACCTCTTCACACGCTTAATAATCGCTACATCACTAATACCTACTTCCTTAGCTATATCTACATAAGATGTCCTAGCATTCCTAACTAGTATCTCAATTATCTTAAGATCCTTCTCATCTAATAACTCTGGTAATGTACCCACCTTAACATCCCCATCTTAATATGCAGTTAATTCATTTAACTACTATAGTCTTTGTTGTTTCCCATAGCCCATGTAATGTACAGTACTCTACAGCATGTAATGTACCACTCTTACTTAACCTCACAGTAAATTCTATATCTGGTTCTGAATTCAACGGGGTTAAGTCAACATATGCTATTAAGATAGGGTTGAAGGCTCTACCCTCCTCACTAAAGTATAATTCAATTCTCCTAATATAGTGTTCAGGTGTGTTAGGATGAGGACCTACAGTAACACGTACTTTAAAAGATTCGTTAACCTTAACATTATCAGGTGCTACTATCTTAGGTAGGTGATATTCAGCTTTAGCTATAACTTCTGAGGTAATACTTTCCTTAGTATATATCAATTCTCCTAACTTCCCCATAGACATACCTCCTATGTTATAAGTAAGAACTCTAATAAACCTAACTAATATTATCAACATTAGAATTATGCTATATGATAAAATCATCTAGTTTTTCTAAATATAGTGTTGGGATAGACTAATAATGATGTCACCCCTTACTAACAGTATTATCGTTTCCTATAAGGTGAATACATTAAACCTACATTATTAGTTTTTAAGCTTTACCTATACTTAAATCATGTGATTACTGTGGGTAGTGTTTCACGAGAGTACCCTAAGTATGCTTTAGTAGCTGTTGGGGCTGTACTAATTAAGGATAATAATATATTATTAGTTAAGAGAGGGTACCCACCTGGTAAGGGTAAGTGGTCTATCCCAGGAGGTGTTATAGAGGCTGGTGAAGATATATACTCAGCTGCTGTTAGAGAACTTAATGAGGAAGCTGGTATTAATGCCGAACCCTTAGGAGTTATATGGATTTATAACAACATTGTTAGAGATGAGTCCGGTAAAGTTCAATATCACTACGTAATACTTGATATACTTTTTGATTCAAATAGTATGAAGGGTGTGTTAAGAGCTGGTGGGGATGCAGTAGATATTGCTTGGGTACCTATAGATGAAGCTATGAGTAGAAGTGATGTATCAAGTACTGTTAAGAAACTTATTGAGAGGATTAAGAGGTTAGGTCTAACATATCTACAGATATAGAATTAATACTTAACTAATTTATTAACAGTTCGTAATGGAGGAATTAACTCTAAAGTATATTACCTAACGCTCTACTCAGATTAGGTGATTAGATTGAGAAGTGATGTTATTAAAGTTGGGATTGAGAGAGCTCCTCACAGGTCATTACTTAAGGCTTTAGGTCTTACAGATGATGAGTTAAACAAACCACTTATAGGGGTAGCTAATTCTTGGAATGAATTAATACCTGGCCACGCACATCTAAGAGATATAGCTGAGGCTGTGAAGGCTGGTGTTAGGATGGCTGGTGGAGTACCTCTAGAGTTCAACACTATCGGGTTATGTGATGGGATAATTATGGGTCATGAGGGGATGAAGTACTCACTACCATCTAGGGAGTTAGTAGCTGATACCGTAGAAGTTGTAGTTAATTCCTACCACCTAGATGGTTTAGTACTTATCAGCTCATGTGATAAGATAGTACCAGGTATGTTGATGGCTATGGGTAGAATAGATATCCCAGCTATATTCGTACATGGAGGTCCTATGCTAGCTGGTAGGTATAGAGGTTCTGAAATAGACTTACATGATGTCTTCGAAGCTGTAGGTGCTGTGAAGAAGGGTAAGATATCAATCACTGATTTGAAAGTTATTGAGGATACTGCATGTCCAGGGTTTGGTTCCTGTGCTGGTATGTTTACAGCTAATACTATGGGTGCTTTAAGTGAGGCTTTAGGTGTTACATTACCTGGTGGTGGTACAGCCCCTGCAGTCTCAGCTGAGAGGTTAAGAATAGCTAAGTATGCAGGTATGAAGATAGTTGAATTAGTTCATAAGGATGTAAGACCGTCAAAAATCCTTACCCGAGAAGCGTTTTTAGATGCTATAGCTGTTGATATGGCATTAGGTGGTTCAACTAATAGTGTACTACATTTAATGGCTATAGCTAAGGAAGCTAGGGTTAAGTTAACGTTAGATGATTTCGATGAATTAAGTGAGAAAACACCAACTCTATGTAAGTTAAGCCCTGCTGGAAATCTACATGTTCAGGACTTACATGAAGCTGGTGGGGTCCTAGCTATCATGAAGGAGTTAAGTAAGAAGGGACTAATACATAAGGATAGATTAACAGTTAGTCTTAAAACTATTGGTGAGTTGTTAGAGGGTGTTGAAGTTTATAGGAGGGATGTGATCAGACCTATTGAAGACCCTTGGTCATCTAGGGGTGGTTTAATGATCCTTAAAGGGAGTTTAGCACCTCTCGGTGCGGTCATTAAGTTATCAGCTGTAGCGTCTGAGGTAAGGTACTTTAGAGGTGTTGCGAAGGTATTCAACTGTGAGGAGGAGGCTGTTAACGCTATACTTAACGGGAGGGTAGGTAAGGGCGATGTAGTTGTAATAAGGTATGAAGGTCCTAAAGGAGGTCCTGGAATGAGGGAAATGCTGACAGCTACTTCAGTCCTAGCCGGTATGGGGTTAGATAAGGATGTTGCATTAATAACTGATGGTAGGTTCTCTGGAGCTTCTAGAGGTCTGGTAATAGGTCATGTATCACCTGAAGCTGCTGAGGGTGGACCTATAGCATACGTAGAGGATGGGGATTACATAAGCATAGACCTAACAACAAAGAAGTTAGAGTTAGAGGTACCTGACAATGTTCTAGAGGAGAGAAAGAGGAAGTACGTCCAACCGCCTAAGAAGTATAGGAGAGGTTATCTAAGTAGGTATGCTGACGTAGTAACATCAGCTAATACAGGGGCAGTTTTTAAAGAATTAATAATGTAGAAGTTAGTAGAGAAAGTTAAATATTTATTTGTGTTATCCTTTATGAGTTCCCCACTTAAGACCTTTAGCCATCAACTCTCTTAACTTTCTACCGATGACTTCCTCAATACTTTCATCTATTTTCTTAAGACCTTCAATTACTGTAGGCATACCTCTACTATACTCTTCCAACCACTCCTTAGCGAAATTACCATTTCTTACATTCTCCAGAACTTTCTTCATCCTCTCCCTAACACTATCATCAATTACGAACTTACCTACTGTGAGTCCTCCATACTTAGCTGTATCTGAAACAGCTCTTAACATCCCTCCAAGACCTCTCTCATATATCATATCAACTATTAACTTCAACTCATTTATAGTCTCAAAGTAAGCTATCTCTGGCTGATAACCAGCCTCTACTAAAGTCTCGAAAGATGCTTTAATCAACTCTACAATCCCACCAACTAGTATTACCTGCTCACCGAATAAGTCTGTCTCAACTTCTTCTCTAAAAGTTGTTTGAAGAGCTCCTGCTCTAGTACATCCTATACCCTTAGCTATAGCTAAAGCCTTACTTAAAGCCTTCCCAGATACGTCTTGATATACAGCTACTAACGCTGGTACACCACCACCTAGTAAGTATGAACGTCTAACCATCTCACCAGGACTTTTAGGAGCTATCATATACACGTCTGAACTAGATGGTACATCAATTAATCCGTAATGTACTGTGAATCCATGGGCAAACACTAGATCCGCACCATTCTTCATATAGGGCTTAACACTCTTAATCCATAAATCCTTATGAGCCATATCAGGTATTAAGAACGCTATGATATCTGCATGAGATACTGCCTCACTAGTTGGTAATGGTTTAAAGCCCTCCTCCTCAGCTTTAGCCCAACTACTACCACGTCTCTCTAAACCAACTAATACTTTAACTCCAGAGTCTCTAAGGTTTAGAGCCCACGCCCTCCCCTGACTACCGTACCCGAGTATAGCTATGACCTTATCTTTAATAGGGTCTAAGGATACTTCCTCATCCCTAAATATTTTAGCCACATACCTCACCCCAACTATAACATTCTTCTATATCAGCCTTCGGAATATAAATCTTAATTACTTCATTACCATTAACATATTCATTAGTGATGTAGTTACCTTCTTCAGAACTACTTAAAACTTCTACTGCCTCAACATTAACTGTGTTACTGAGGTCTAATACTGCAATTTTAAAGTTTCGAGAATCTCTAACACCTAATACAACCTCATACAGCCCATCATCACTTACCCTCCTACCATAGACCCACTCAATATCTATTAACAACTTCCTGAAAGTACTTATTATCATCTCTAGTAAGCTAGCATCTCTATAATAACAGACTACCCTAACAATTCTTCCCTTGAACACAGACTATCACCTCCTTAAGACTCCCACCAGGAGGTAACGTAGGTAATGCGTACTCATCCCTCATTATAGGGACTCTAATAACTGATGTTATCCCCTCACTTAACGCTACTTTAAGAGCCTTCCTTAAATCGTTATAATCACTAACATCAAATCCTAAAGCTCCGAAGCCCTCAGCAAGTTTTACGTAGTCAGGGGATGAGCCGAAATCAACACCTACTACCCTACCCTTAAAGAATAATTGCTGAACTTGTCTAACAAGACCTAACGACCTATTATCGAAGACCACTACAATTACAGGGATGTTGTAATCTATAGTTGTTGCTAGGTTATTCATGGTCATTAGGAACGACCCGTCACCATCTATATCTACGACTACTTTATCAGGTCTAGCTACTTTAGCACCTATAGCTGCTGGTAGACCGAAACCCATAGTACCGATACCTCCAGATGTTAGGAAGGTTCTTGGTTCAAGAACATCCCAGAAATTCATTGCTATCATTTGATGCTGTCCTACACCAGTAGTGACTATAGCATCTCTAGGCAGTACATCCCTGATGGTCTTTAAGACTTTCCAAGGCTTTAAACCGTAGCCATCATCACGATAGTAATACCTTGAGTAATAGTTTTTAAGCTCCTTAACCCTTGAAATCCACTCTACCCTACCTACCTTCCTACCTAATTCTAAGGCAGCATCTATCAACATCTTTAAAACTTCTTTAGCATCACCGTAGATTTTAACATCTACCCTTACAGGTAACTTCATCACATCTGTAGGGTCTATATTCACAACTATGAGTTTCTTATCACTATTAACTAAGTCGTTAAATGATGGTAAAGTCCTATCACTTAACCTAGCCCCAACAACTAAGATAGCATCAGATTCTAAGAACGCCATATTAGCTTCAACTCTCCCGTAATAACCCATAACCCCCAGATATAGTGGGTAGTCATGAGGTATTGCTGCCTTACCTAATAACGTAGACACTATAGGACATACTAGTAACTCAGATAACTTAAGTACTTCATCACTAGCATTAGACCAGAACACCCCAGCACCTACAAGTATTATAGGTTTTTCAGCTTCTGATAATATCTTAACAGCTCTCATAACATCGTTAGGATTAATAACTGATTTAAATACTTTATAACCCATAACCACAGGTTTCTCAGGCCATTCAACAGTATTTACATTAGTACTTAGTAAATCCCTCGGGATATCCACTACAACAGGTCCTGGCTTACCTGTAAGTGCTATGTAGAACGCATTCTTTATCCATAACGGTATCTCAGAAACTTCCTTAATCTCAACTACGTACTTAGTTATATGCTGCATCACACCGACTACATCAGCTTCTTGGAAGGACTTCCTACCCATAGAAGCCCTCGGAACTTGACCAGTTATAGCTATTACCGGACTGTTATCCCAATAAGCTGTAGCTAACCCTGTAACTAAGTTTAGAGCTCCAGGCCCTGAAGTAGCTGTACATACTCCTGGTGAACCACTTACTCTAGCGTAACCATCTGCAGCGTGTACAGCTCCTTGTTCATGCTTCATAAGTATATGTTTTATCTCCTCCTCCCTTAGATACTCTATAAGTTCATCATAGATTGGCATATTAGAGAGTCCGGGAATCCCAAATATTGCTTTAACACCTTCTCTCCTAAGAGCCTCTACTACTAGCTTAGCACCTGAAGGCATGATGAACACCTAAACAGCTTTTATAGAATTTATGTACTCTTAATCGAGTACCTCCACTACCTCCTAAGTTATTAAGGCATAACTTATTTAGGGTTAATGAATTTGGAGTACTTCCAACCTCATCACCTCACTGATATCTCAGGAGGTATTTTTAAGTCTTTATGCTTACAATCATATTCACTACTCACTATAGATTTTATAATCCTCACTAACTCATCATAACCTATGTTAAGTCCTTGATCACCTAACTCTTTAACCCTAGCTAACACTTTACTAACTATATCATCACTAGGTTCAACCCCTAACTGCTTTAATACGTACATTACCGCATGCTTCCCACTATGTTTACCGAGTACGATCCTCCTCTTAGCACCTACTACTGAGGGGTCTATAGGTTCGTATGTTAGTGGATTAGTCAGTACCCCATGTACATGTATTCCAGACTCGTGTGAGAACGCATTAATACCTACTATTGGTTTATTAGGATTAATAGGTATTCTAAATAGTTCAGAGACTAATATTGCAGTACTAAGTATGTGTTCAAACCTTATGTTAGTCTTAAGCCCGAGTACGAATGCTATTGAAGTAACTACCTCCTCTAATGCTGCATTACCAGCCCTCTCACCAACTCCTAATACAGTAACATGTACTTGATCTGCTCCGGCCTCAATAGCTGTAACACTATTAGCTACAGCCATACCGAAATCGTTATGACAGTGAACACTTAATATGTAATTACCTCTAACGTTATCTCTAATATGTTTGACTAAGCCATACATCCTTGTAGGTATCATAACACCTACTGTATCAGCTATATCAACTCTATCAGCTCCAGCATTAACTACTTCCTGGAATACCCTGGTCAGGAATACTAAATCACTTCTAGTAGAGTCCTCAGCACTGAACTCTATAGTTAGTCCGTGTGATTTAGCGTACTCGATAGCATCTACAGCCTTCTCTACAACCTCCTCACGACTCATACGTAATTTATACTTCATATGGATATCCGATGTAGCTATAAACAGATGTATAGCTTTACAATCAGCATCTATAACCCTATCAATATCATCCTTAGTAGTCCTTGCTAAGGCTATAACTTCAGAACTCCTTACCTCCTTACTAATCATCTTAACAGCTAAGAACTCCCCACTACTCGTTATAGGGAATCCAGCCTCTATAGAATCAACACCTAACTCCTCTAAAGCTAAAGCAATCCTTAACTTATCCTCAGGTCTTAAAGCAACACCAGGTGTTTGTTCACCGTCTCTTAATGTAGTATCTAAGATACGTACATGTTTTGGATTTAAATTACGTTTTAAACTGAATTCGGGACTAGCAATAGGGATCCCGAAGAAATAGGAGGTTGGGGAATAAAAACTTTTCCGTTTAAGTCTTCAGTGAATTACTTCTTTAAAGTTCTTAAGTATTCTATAAGACCTCCAGCACTTAATATCCTTAACACTATATCAGGTAATTCCCTACATTTCATCCTAACATCCATACCCTGAATCACAACCTCACTAGATTCTAAATCCACAACTACGTAATCCCCATCATTAACTACGTTACTAATACCTTGACAGACTAGTACTGGGAGTCCGTTATTAATAGCGTTTCTATAGAATATCCTTGAGAAGGACTCAGCTAATACAGCCTTAACACCAGCTGCTTTTAAAGCTATAGCTGCTTGTTCTCTAGATGAGCCGGTACCGAATAACTTACCAGCAACTAATATGATACCCTCAGCTGCCTTCTTACTGAACTCAGGGTCTAAAGGCTCTAACACATGTTGTGCTAGGTATTGAGGGTCAGTATACTTTAAATACTTTGCAGGTATTATGAGGTCAGTATCTATCTTATCCCCTAACTTAATAACCCTACCCTCAACCTTCATAACACATCACCAGGTTCTGAGAGCTTACCGGTTATAGCTGATGCTGCCGCTACTGCAGGACCTACTAAGTACGTCTTAGATGTTGGACTCCCCATCCTACCGATGAAGTTTCTATTCGATGTAGATATAACTACCTCCTCAGGACCTGCAACTCCGAAATGCCCACCAATACATGGACCGCAAGTCCCGAAAGTCACTACACACCCAGCATTAACTAATGTCTGAATATACCCTAACTCTAAAGCCTTAATGAAGACCTTCCTAGATGCAGGTATAACTACACACCTACTCTTAACTTTCTTCCCATCCATGATCTTAGCAGCTATCTCTAAATCACTTAACCTACCGTTAGTACACGAACCTATGAATACTAAATCTACATCTAATCCACTAACCTCACTAACACTCTTAACATTATCTACGTTAGGGGGTACTGCTACAAGTAAGTCTACATTACCTAACTCAACTGTATACTCATCTACATACTCAGCATTAGGGTCTGGTAAGACCTTACTACACTCATAACCTCTCTCAACCTTTACATAGCTTACAGTTTCATCATCAGGTATGAAGAGTACTGCATCAGCATTAAATTCTACACCCATATTAGCTACAGTTGCTCTATAATCTGTAGGGAATGATTGCGGGTTCTCTACGAAGAACTCTACAGACATACCGTTAAAGTAGTCAGATTTAAACTCCTTAAGTATCTCTAAAGCTACATCCTTACCAGTAACCCACTTCTTAAGAGAACCTTTAAGAACAACCTTAAATGGTTTAGGGACTGTAACCCAAGTCTTACCAGTAACTACTACAGCTGCGACGTCAGTAGCCCCCATACCCTGAGCAAAAGCTCCTAAAGCCCCCGCAGTTGATGTATGACTATCAGCACAGATAACTACTTGACCAGGGAGTACGTAATTCTCTAGTAGTATCTGGTGGAGTATCCCAGAACCTACATCATGGAAATTAACTATCTTATGCCTTCTAACGAACTCCCTCACAAATTTCTGAATCTCAGCACTCCTAACATCTGGTGGTGGTACTAAGTGATCGAATGCTAAGACTAAGCTCTTAGGATTATATATGACTTCACCTCCTATCCTCTCCATAACCTCAATCACGTGAAACCCTGTTAAGTCATGGAAACCTACTAAATCCACAGAAATCTCAACAATATCGTTAGGTACTACCCTCCTACCAGACACTCTACTTAATATCTTCTCAGTCAATGTCTGACCAGTCATACTTTATACCTCATAAACATCTAATAATAACTTTAAATATTTGCTTAAGTTAGTTGAATAACCTCTATATTTAAGTTATCAAACGATAAAACTTATATACTCAACACATATAGATAAACCTACGGTGTAGGCGATGGCACTCCAAAACTGAATACGTATGAAGTCAATCAAATAAAACTCCTTTCAGAATATGTTAGAACCACTGTAATAGATCTTCATCGTGTTGAGAAGAACCTCCATATGGGTTCTACATTAAGTTGTATAGAGATACTGACTGTATTAATTACTAAGTACGTGAGGAGGGGCTCAGATAAATTAAATAGGGATTGGTTAATCTTAAGTAAGGGTCATGCAGCACCAGCATTATACACATTATTAGCTGAGGTAGGTATTATACCTAAGGAGGAGTTAGTTAAGATCCAATCTATTAACTCTATACTTCAAGGACATCCAGACATATCCATCCCTGGAGTTGATATGTCTACAGGTAGTTTAGGGCAGGGTCTAAGTTTTGCTGTAGGTATTGCTACGTGGATTAAATTCAAAGGTGGTTATGGGAGGGTTTACGTAGTTATGGGTGATGGTGAACAGGATGAAGGTGAGGTTTGGGAAGCTATGACGAACGCAGTTCATAGAGGTTTAGATAACTTACTAGTGATTATTGATGTTAATGATTATCAATTAGATGGGAGGACTGCTGAGGTTAAACCTAAACATTACATGCCCTTGATTTGGAGAGTAGTTGGTTGGGAGGTGTTCATATGTGATGGTCATGATGTAGTCAGTCTAATTAACTCAATAGATAATGCTCTAGGTTGTAGGAGGCCATCAGTAATCTTCGCTAGAACTGTTAGGGGTAGAGGGCTTAAACCTATAGAAGGTACTGAGTTACAGAGGGTTGAGTGATGATCGAATCCGTACGTGATGCTGTAGGTATGGTATTAAGTGAGTTAGGTAGTGAGTTAGATGATTTAGTCGTAGTAACTGCAGATGTTGGTAGAGCTACTAGAGCGTATATGTTTAGTAGGAGATACCCGAGTAGATACTTTAACGTAGGTATAGCTGAACAACATCTAGTGAATTTCGCTGCAGGTCTTGCAGCTGCTGGTGCTAGACCAGTAGTATGTGCGTTCTCTATGTTCCTCATGAGGGCTTGGGAACAGATTAGAAATACTGTAGGTAGGATGAACTTAAATGTTAAGATAGTAGGTACTCATGCAGGATTTAGTGATTATGCTGATGGTTCTAGTCATCAATCATTAGAGGATATAGCGTTGATGAGGACTATACATAACATGTCAGTTGTAGTTCCTGCTGATGTGAAGGATGTACTGAGGAGTCTACCAGCTATAGTTAAGGATGTTAGGGGGCCTGTATACTATAGAGTTGGACGTGACTACACTCCATCAATAACTGATAATTACGACTATGAATACGAGTTCGGGAGAGCATACGTTCTTGAAGAAGGTTATGATATAGCTATAATATCTGCAGGTCCTGTCCTACTGGAGTCACTCATAGCTGCTAAGGAACTTAAGAAGTTAGGTGTTAGTACTACTGTAGTAAACTTAATTAATATTAAACCAATTGATGAGGTGCTTTTAGAGAGTATTGCTAGGAGGTGTGGTCGGATCATAACTGTGGAGGAGCATACGATATATGGTGGTATAGGTTCTGCTGTAGCTGAGGTAGTTATTCAGAAGTATCCAGTCCCTATGAAATTTATTGGTGTGGTAGGTTATGGGAGGTCTGCTAAAAACGTTAAAGAGCTTTGGGACTACTACGGATTAAGAAGTGAAGTAATTGTTAAGACTGTATTAGAATTATTGAAGTTAGATGTAGATAGTGATAGGACCTAACCGTTAACTGAAGTATGTTTTAGATGTTGTATAGGTTGGTTATAATGTAGAATTTATTGAATGTTTAACTCTCCTGAAATCATATAGTATTTAGGTTGTAACTCTTGGTTAAGGTATTACTCGTAAGTGGTTTACTAACTCATGACTCAGGTAAGACTTGGTTTTCAGTAGGTCTGGCAAAGTATTTAGTAAGGAGTGGTTTTAGAGTTAGTATGTATAAACCTGTTGCTGCTCATAATGCATGGACTCAATACTTCACAATTGTTAAGAGTAGGGAACTTAAGTTATTAGTAGGTTCTGATGTGTTAACATATTTAAATTCAGAGTTAGTAGATGTTAATGATTTACCGATAGTCAACCCTGTAGATTTATTATTAGCTCCTCCAGATATCATTAACTACCTTAGGAGGGGTAGGGAGTACGTATATGAATACCTTAACGACCTCACAAATCAATTCATTCAGGTAGTAATTGCTAGGGTTACATCATGTATTACGAAAACCTACGAACACCTCAGAATAGATTCTAACTTAAGTAATGTAGTGAGTTCTTTAAGAGAGGATTTAATAGAATTATCAAGGTGTTTGAGGGCTAGGAGTGTAGATATTAAAGAATTAATTAACTTATTAACTAGTCAGGCTATAGAGTCTAACTTAAGTAATTGTTTGAAGATACTCTCAGATAGTAAGGATGTAGTGGTAGTGGAGTCCTTCAATGACGCTATAACCCCATACACATCATTACTAGATGCTGTAGATCTCATAGCGTTAGTATCTTATGGACGTGTATTACTGATTAACGATGTAGGGAGTGTTAAGGAGTTAATTAGTAAGGGGTTTGTAGATCGTGGTTATGAAATACTTAGATCGTCGAATATACTTAAGGAGTTAAAGCCTTCATTTACTTTCGAGATTAAACCTTCCCTAAATATTAAACGGTATGATGATGTTTTTAGAGTTATAGTTAATGAGTTAATTAGTATTTAATTTATGATAACATTATTAGGGATGTTGTAAATGATTTATTGGAGTTCCTATGGTTAGTGAGTATTTAAGGGATATCATAGCTAAGAGGGTTGCTGGAGATATAGTGATGAGTGATAACTACGGTAGTGCTTTAAGGAAGTGGAGGGAGGTCTTTAAAGTATCACAAGTAGATCTTGCGAGGGTTATGGGGGTCTCAGCAAGCGTTATTAGTGATTATGAGAAGAATCGTAGGGTCCCAGGATCTCGCTTCGTTAAGAAGTTCGTAGATGCCTTACTAACATTAGATGGTGAGAGGGGTTGGTTAGTAGTTAAGGAGTTAGCTAAGAGTTTGAATATCCTCTACAGTAATGCTATATTAGATGTTAGGGAGTTGAACTCACCAGCTAGTTTAGATAAGATATTAGATTTAGTTGAGGGTATCGTAGTTAATTCTTACATAACCTCAGAAGGGATTTACGGTTATACAGTAATAGACAGTATTGAAGCTATTGAGAGTTTAAGCGGTAATGAGTTTTGGCAGATTATGGGTTTGAATACTAGGAGAGCGTTAGTATTCACTAAAGTAAGTACTGGTAGGTCTCCTTTAATAGCTATTAGGGTAGCCCCGACCAAACCTGCTGTAGTAGTTCTTCACGGACCTAAGAGGGTTGACCCACTAGCTATTAAATTAGCTGATAAGGAGGGGATACCACTAATACTTTCATTAATTGATGATATCAGTACATTAATTAAGAACTTAAAGATGTTATCAGGTTATCCTTAACTACCCTTCTTCTTCCTCTCCTCAATAATTACTAAAGCCTTAGCTATATCACCATCAGCCTCCCTTAAAACGTTGATTGCTGTCTCCCTATCAACACCTCCATGCTGGACTACAAAGTTTATATCGTCTTCACTAAAACTTACTTGTGAAACTTCAATACCTTCCTTCTTCTCAATGACTTTCTCACTCTTACCAATAATCTGATATACTTTCTGACCTTGTGATACGAATACTATTACATGTGGTTCCTCTATAATTATCTCTGAATTATCCGTTTCAAGAATTACTAATTTCACATTACTTAACTCCTCAACATTAATACCTAACTTCTTAAGTGTTCTTTTGAGTTCTCTAGGACTTAAAGGAATCATTTAAATCCCTCTTAATATTTATAAATAAGGAAATATAAGTGTATACAAACTGATGCGGTTTAAGGTATGGGTGATTTAGAGGTTAAGGTATTAGGTGGTGGACGTGAGGTAGGTAGGTCTGCTATAGCTGTAGGCTATAGTAGTAAGTACTTATTATTAGATTACGGTATAAATTTTTCTGAGGATGATATACCGCAATTCCCTCAACATATAAGACCTTCATTAATTGAAGGTATTGTGTTATCTCATGCACATCTAGACCATATAGGTGCTGCACCACTAATATACTCCTCATATAGAGTCCCTACAATTACTACAAGATTAACTAAGTCTTTAATAGGTATAATGATAGAGGACTTCCTAAAGATCTCAGGTTATTACATACCTTACGAGTATAATGAGTTAAACACATTACTAGATAATACTCTAGAGTTAGATTTGAATGAGGGTTTAGAGATAGGTGGTTTCCAAATAAAGTTATTAAATGCTGGTCATATACCCGGTAGCGCCATGATCTTAGTTGATATCAACGGTTATAAGATACTATATACAGGTGATGTTAATACTGTAGAGACGAAGTTAGTGAAGCCTGTTCATGTAGATGGTGTTGAAGCTGATATATTAATTACTGAAGCAACTTATGGAGATACTCAACACCCACCTAGAGATTATGTGGAGAGGGAGTTAATAAACTCTATAATCGATACTGTAGATAGTGGTGGTAACGTATTAATACCTGTCTTCAGCTTAGGTAGAGCTCAGGAAATCCTATGTGTTCTATACCAATATATCCCAGGACTAACTGTTTACTACGACGGTATGGTTAGACGTATTAGTGAGGTTATCTCAAGTTATCCTGAGTACATAAACAGGTATGACTTACTGGTTAAAGCACTTAAAGAGTTTAACATGGTTAGAAGTTCTTCTGAGAGGAAGAAGATTATTAAAGAGAAGGGTGTAGTTATAGTAGCTTCTGCTGGGATGCTTAAAGGAGGTCCTTCACAGTACTACGCTAAGCAATTATCGAGTAATTCCAGAAACGCTATATTCCTAGTTAGTTATCAGGCGAGGGGTTCTCCAGGTAGGAAGTTGTTAGAGTTTGGAGTTCTTGAGGATAAAAGTTCTTTAGTTAAGGCTAAAATCCGTTGGTTTGATTTCTCAAGTCATGCAGATTCTGAAGGACTTCTAAGGATAGTGAGGAGTTTAAGAAGTGTTAAATACGTAATAGTAGTACATTCTGAGGAAGGTGTAGGTAAGGAATTCGTAAGTAGGGTAAGTGACCTAGATAGTAGTTTAAAGGTTTACTACCCAGCTAACGGTGATACCGTATATATCAACATTTAATACCTCCCCCTCAAAACCCTCCTTACGTACAGATTATTACTTACTTCATACCCTATAGTTGAGCTAGGACCGTGACCAGGGTATACCACTACATCATATTCAAACCTAGTTACTAACATTTTCAAACTACTAGCTAACTTATCCCAAGAACCTCCAGGTAAGTCTGTCCTACCAACACTCTCTTTAAAGAGTGTATCACCAGTAAATAACGCTTTAGATGAGGGTATATAGAGAGTTATAGATCCAGGTGTATGCCCAGGTGTATGTATTATCTGAATTTCATTACCACCTAATCTTAAGGTCTCACCACCTTTAAGTAGTATATCAGGTCTAACATCATTAAATGATATGTCTATCCCCCACTCCAAAGCCCACTCAACACTTTCCTTTAAAACCTCAACATCGAGTTCGTGAAGCATAAACTTACAACCAACTAATTCTCTTAATCCCTTAACACCACATACATGGTCTGCATGTCCGTGAGTTGCTATAACACCTACTATCTCCAAATCAGAATTAATTAAATCACTAATCTTATTGAGGATTTCATCTGTAGCAGGATCTATTACTAAAGCCTCTAAAACATCGTCATCATATACTACATAAGCATTCGTACTGAGAGGACCTACAACATAGTTTAATATTCTTAACATCTTAAACCCCAAACATCACAATCCCATTAAAATTATTAAATTTCTAATGTACTGAATCCCAATAAATTAAACTCTTACTAAGTAACTCTACTTAACAACTTAGGTAGTAGTCCTTCTTATCCTTCCTATCTTTAAGAACGGGAGTATCCAGGTAAATACTGTTAGTAATGCTAGTCCTATAGCTATAGGTCTTGAAACAAATATTATCGGGTTTAAATCAGCTTTGATCAGACTTGTAATGAAGTTAAACTCTACCATAGGGCCTAATATAATTGCTAATACTACTGATGGTATCGGTATTCCTAACCTACCCATAAAATACCCTAGAATTCCTAATACTAACATAACCCAAACATCAAATATACTATTATTTACTGCGTAAGAACCTACTACACAGAATACAGCTATTATAGGGACTAAGATATTCCTAGGAACTCTTAATATGTTAGTAGATAACTTAATCGCTAAATACCCTACTACTACCATCAATATATTAGCTAAGATGAATACTATGAATAAAGCAGTTACTAAAGTCCCATGCCTCTCAAATAACATAGGTCCAGGTCTTAAACCATGAGCCATTAAAGCTCCTAGAGCTATAGCTGTAATTGAATCACCAGGTATCCCGAATACCAATGTAGGTATCCACGCACCACTAATAGCTGCATTATTAGCTGTAGTAGCACCTACTACACCCTCTAACGTCCCCTTACCAAATTCCTCAGGTTTCTTACTAACCCTCTTAGTAACTCCGTATGAGACCCAAGCAGCTATATCAGCTCCAGCACCTGGTAAAGCACCTACGAATGTTCCTATAAGAGCGGATCTAGTAATTGTTGTCTTAAACTTCTTTAAAGCTACTACTGCCTGTTCAAAGACTTTCTCACCTCTTAATAACTGTACTGTAAATCTTTCATGAGGTCTTGATATCTGCTTAAGTAATTCTGGTATTGCGAAGAGTCCTATCATTGCAGGTATGAAGCTAATACCGTTAAGTAACTCAATACTACCGAAGGTAAATCTAACATAACCGTATACTGGTTCAATACCTATAGACGCTATTAAGAATCCTATAATCACACCTAAAACTCCTTTAATAGGTTCTTCAGCTGATATTATTATAGCCATTGAGAGACCCCATAATGTTAACCAGAAGTACTCTACCGTTGAGAAATTAGATGTGAATTCAGCTAACGCTGGTGCTGAGAACATTAGTATGAGTGAACCTATTAAACCACCTAAAGCACTACATACTAAGTCAGCACCTAAAGTAGATGCTGGCTTCCTCCTACCTAATTGATAAGCATCAATTGTTTGAGCTGCTGAAGCTGGAGTTCCAGGGATCTTAAGGAGGACTGCAGGTATATCACCTGAGAATATAGCGACTGTAGCCATAGCTACTATCATAGATATACCTGCTAATGGATCCATAAAATATGTGAAGGGTACTAAGAGTGCTGTAGCCATAGTAGCTGTTAACCCAGGCATAGCACCTATGAAGACCCCGAAGAACTCAGCAATAATTACAGCGAGGATTATGTGTGGTTGTAGAACTAATTGTAGAGCGTCGTAGACGTTCATGATATCACCTAAACACTATAGACCCTAAAATAGGTTCTGGAACTACTACTTTAAGTATACCTATGAAGAGTATATAGATGAAGAAAATCATTGCAGAGCTTATACCTAAAGCCTTAAACGTAGACACACCATAAACTACCTGAACTAACAGCATATATATTAAAGATGTTAGTAAGAACCCTAAATAAGGTATTAATGCTATGTAGATGACAGTCATAACTATAAACTTAATAGCATTTAAAACCTCTTTATCCTTAAACATCCTGATAAAAGTATCAACTTTTAAAATTGAGGTGAATTCTTTACTACTCTTTAAACGTTTAATGGATTTAAGTATTAGAATAACCCCGCAAATTATAGAGATTATTGAGAGAATTGATGGAAAGAAAGACGGTCCTGGATACCCCCTAGTAATCAATAAAGGCATATCCTTACTTAAAAGTGTGAAGAATAAACCGATAATTAAGGCAGTAATACCTACTATGAAATCCTTCATACTTTAACCCCTCTACAGAATAAAAGATCATTAAAAATAAAAAGTTTTAATTAATTATAATTGGGGTCACTATGCGTAACCAGCAGCTTTCAACAACTCACCAATTACCTTGAAGTCTTCTTCTAAGAACTTAGCGAATTCATCAGGAGGTAGGTAGGCCATTCCAAAACCGTTTTTCTCCATAAACTCCTTCCACTGAGGTGAATCGATAACTTTCTTTAAAGCGTCATGTAGGATCTTAACGATATCGTCTGGAGTGCCCTTAGGTACTGCAAGACCTCTCCACGCACCGAATTTCCAGTCAATACCTAACTCTTTAAGTGTTGGTACATCAGGGAATGCAGGGTTTCTCTTATCATCCATAACTGCTAACGCCTTAACCTTACCAGCTTCGATTAACGGCCCTGCCTCAGGTAAACTACATGTGCAGATATCCACACCACCAGCTATTAGGTCCTGAAGACATGGTGCTGCACCGGTACTAGGTACCCACGGTAATGCGTTAGGATCTACTCCTGCAGTCTTAAGCCATCCTATCCTAGCTAAGTCCCACACACCTCCCTTAGCTGTCCCAGAAGCTTTCAACTTTCCTGGATTAGCTTTAATGTAGTTAGTTAGTTCTATAGCATCCTTCCACGGAGCATCAGCTCTAACTATGATTGCTGCAGCATCCCAATTATAACGCATTATAGGTTTGAAGTCCTTATAACTTACGTTAGCTAACCCCATCCACACAAATGTAGATAGCTCGAAGGTTATCACACCGATAGTATGTCCGTCTGGAGGTGCTGTAGCCATAGCTAAATGACCTATAGTACCTCCACCACCAACTTTATTCTCAACAATCGTCTTCCAACCAGTCATATTCTCTAGTAACGCTGCAAGCATCCTAGCAGTCCTATCAGTACCACCACCAGCAGCCCATGAAACTATGAATGTGATAGGTTTTGTCGGGAACTTAGGAGGTGCTGTAACTGTTGTGTAGTAGTAGAGACCTCCAACAACTACAGCTATTATTAATATAACTATAATTAATGATGTTGTTTTAGAAATACCTGAAGTAAACACTCTGAAATCACCGTAAATTTTACGTTATAAATATTTTTAAGTTTTCATTAACGAATATAAGTTAATGTATAGTTTATTAGAGTTTGAGTTATATTATAACTTGATGACGTATGCGTGATGAGGGATTCGTAATACCTTACGGTGATGGGGTTATCTCAATAAGTGTTCGAGGAGCTGTTTTGAAGAAGCCGAGGTATGTAGGTAGTGTAGGTGTTGAAGATGAGTTAAACATTATTGATAGTTCTTTAGAGAGTCCTATAAATACTCCATACTTGAGTGAGTTAGTTAGTAGTTCTTCGAGGGTGGCTTTACTAGTTAGTGATATCACTAGACCATGTCCTTCAAGTAAGATAGTCCCGATAATTCTTAAGAAGCTGCTTTCGTATGGTGTTAAGAAGGATAATATCTTGATAGTATTTGCTACAGGTATTCACAGACCTCATACAATGGATGAGTGGGTTAAGTTATTAGGTGTTGATGTTGTGAGGAGTTTTAAGGTATTAGACCATAACGCCTTCGATAAAAATAACTTAACATATGTTGGTAGGACTTCTAGGGGTACCCCAGTAGAGGTTAATTCCTTAGTGTTTAACTCTGATTTAATGATTGGGGTTGCTAATGTAGATCCTCACTACTTTGCTGGTTATAGCGGTGGTGGTAAGAGTGTATTACCTGGTGTTTCATCTTATGTGAGTATTAGGGAGAATCATAAGATGATGTTATTACCTGGTGCTGAATTAGCTCGACTTGATGGTAATCCTGTTAGGGAGGATATTGAGGAGGCAGCATCTCTCGTAGGTCTTGAGTATATAGTTAATGTAGTTTTAAGTGAGTCTAAGGAGGTTCTAGGGTGTTTCTCAGGACACTTCATTAAAGCTCATAGAGAAGCTGTTAAATTCTTTAATGAGATTTACGGGGTTGAGATTGGTAGGAGGTATGATGTAGTAGTTACTTCTCCAGGAGGTTTCCCTAAAGATATAAACTTATATCAAGCACATAAAGCTTTAGAAGTAGCTTTTAAGTGTGTTAGACCTGGTGGTGTTATCATATTACTTGCTGAGTGTAGGGAGGGGGTTGGTGATAAGAAGACTGAGGAACTACTATACTCAGGTCTAACTCCTGAGGAGGTAGTTAGTTTCGTTAGAGAGAACTTCGACTTAGGTTATCATAAAGCTTATGCAATAGCTAGAATAGCTACTAAGTCAAACATACTTATAGTATCGAAGAACATCAAGGATTCAAAACTCTACAAGAGATTCAACAACTTTGAGGAAGCATTAAAATATGCTTATGAGTTAATCGGTAGTGGTGATTCTTTAATCCTACCCTACGCTTCATCTATGATTCCGAAGGACTTAATATAACTTCTTAATTATGTTTAAAGACTTATCAGTCTTAGCTATAGATACTTCCCTTCTAGTCTCTAACTCAGTAATTGCTCTAATAGCATCTACATTTTCTGGAATGACGTTAGATTCATTAGGTGTTGCCCACATTAGATATACTTCCCTACCATCAGATGATACTGAGATACTATCACCCCATACAGGTATTTCGTAGAGGTCTCCTCTAGACCTACCTAAATCCCTAGCAAGTTCAAATATTGAGTTAAGTCCTTCAATACCGTCAGACCCCCTAACTAATACAACCCTAGGTTCCTCATTAAGAACGTTAACAACATCATCAAGTTTTACAGTATTATTCAATTCAATCATAGCCATATGTAGGTGGTATAAGTTATGACTTCCTTTAGCAGCCATAGTAACTATATCTAAGTCATGTATTACTGTCTTAGCATCTGGTCCGTGATGTGACGGTACTTGAAGTTCAGGTACTACTGTATTCATAATACCTGTATGACTAGATTCCCAAACATCAACAGCTCTCCTGATGATCACTACCCTAGCTTTCTTAACCTTAAACTTCTCATGAATACCACCAACAACTCTACATATAGCCGTAGTATTACAACTAACAACCCTAACAAACTGCTTACCTAATGCTTCCTCATAATTCCTCTGTGCTACGAATGATGTACCTGCAACCTCATGCTTCTCACCCCCCTGAAATACTGCTTTAACCCCGTACTTCTCATACAATATCCTATTCTTAGCACCTACCTTAGCTGGTGTACAGTCGATAACTACATCAACACCTCCACTTCTTAAGAGTTCTTCTAAAGTCCCGGAAACCGGTATACCACCCCTCCGCATATCATCTAATTTATCCGGTAGTGAGGAGTATATGTTAAATCCTTTAGTTACTGCGATTTTAACCCTCCAATCAGCTACTATATCTGAGATACCTACTAATCTCATATCATCTTGCTTAAGTACTGCATCAGCTACTCTCTTACCGATAACCCCATAACCATTTACAATAACCTTAACTAGGGGTTTACCCATCAGAACACCTAAGTATAATTAAGTATCTACGGTTTAAATACTTAAGAATTATTAATCATACCCTCATACTCTCTTAAGTATTTATTAGCTAAATCCATATCCCCCTTAAGCTTATAAGCATCAGCTAACTCTTTAAGTACTTCAGGAGTTCTCCTACAACGTAACGCGTTCTCGTAATTCTTAATAGCGTTCTCTAAATCACTTACTAATACGTAAAGTCTGGCTAACCCTAAATAACCCTCATAACTATTCACATCTAAACTCACAGCTCTCATAAATAAACTGTAAGCATTCTTAAACGCTCTCTCAGACTGTTCCTTAAATGAGAAACCACTCTTCTCCTCATACTCCTTAAGGATTTTCAAGTAGTTAAGGTATACATTACCTCTAATAACGTATGACTCAGGATTTAGAGGGTCTAACAATCCTAGAATCTCACTAAGTATGAATACGTTAGTTAAGGGGTGTTCTACAACCCCAACATTATCTAAGTACTCTATAATCACCCTATAATTCTCTAACCATGACTTAAGCACCTTCTTAAAACATCTTACTAAACCATCATATGACTTCAGTAAGTATTCAATAACTTCTTCAGGTTTTAAACTTAGTAAATCATCACTTAAGTTAATTAGTAATAGGTTAAGTATTGAGTAACGTCCTACACTATCAGCTCCCATAGCTTCCTTAAAAATACTTAAGACCTCCTTTACTAAACCCTTATCACTACTACCTTTAGAAACTACTTCATTCAATCTTATGAAGAATTTAGATAGTAACTCCTCAACACTCAATTTAAACACCTACTTACTACTGACTACCTTACTTTTAGGTGGTTTTAATATTAGTGGTGAGCTTAGTAGTGCTGCGATAATACATGATATTGCAACAATCATTAACGGTAGTCTATACGTACCGTAAACTTCTACTAAATATGCTGTGAGCCAACCGGCAAGTAAACCTGCCCAAGCCTTAGCAGTATATGTGATACCGTAGTTCACTGTAACATACTTACTCCCATAGTAATCACCTATAATTGACGGGTAGAACGTATATGGTGCACCACCAAATAATGATATTATGGTCGCTAATACTACGAATAACTCCGGTATTACCCCAATATACGATAGCATTAGTAGTGATATACCTAATGATGTGTAGAATAAGACCATAGTCTTCTCCCTACCAACACGATCTGATATGAGTCCAGCTAAGATCCTACTAAATCCATTAGCTAGCGGGTAAGATATTAAGACTATATTTAAATATTCTTGTGAAATACTGAATTCTGAAGCTATCATCTTTAGTTGCGCTCCAAATATCAACACTACTGTAGGGGTTATGATGAATGTTAAATATATGATATACCATTGCCAAGTCATTAACATCTCCTTAGGACTGTAATCAATACCTTTACTTGAGGTCTTACCTACACTTCTAACAGTAATATCCTTAGGGTAACTCATCATTAGTGAGAGTAGTGTTAGTAATGAAATCATTAATAAACCTATGTATAGAAATGTCATTCTAAATCCGTGACTATTAATTAATGTTTGGATTGGTATGTTAAGTATTGATGCTCCTGCACCAAAACCGAAGGTAACTATACCGGTGGCAAGACCTCTACGTTCGGGAAACCACTTAACAGCTGTTGCAGTTGCTATACCATATAATGTACCTACTCCTAGAGAACCTAAACCATATGTTATATAGAGTTCGATAGGGTTTGAAATTGTTGATGAGAGAATGAAGCCTAAACCAGTAATTATTGAAGCTATCATAGCTACTTTCCTAGGACCGTAACTATCTGCTAAGAAGCCTGAGAACGGCTGTATAAATGTTGATGCATATGTGAATACTGTAAAAGCTATTGATACTGTAATAAGACTCCACATCAACTCCCTACTTACAGCATACGCAAATAAAGACCATGAGTACTGATAAATACTTATTACCATCATAATCGCTGTTGAGGCTATGATTATAGCCCACCTACTCAAACCCGTATCATCCACCAGAGAACGATTATATAAGGTAATTTATATTTTAAGTACTATCTTAAACAATACTAGTAATCATAATTACTGCTTAAGCATATTAAGTGAGTTTAATGATTATATAGAAGTAATTAAGCGAAAAATACATCCTTTGTTTTATGTTTAAGGCATGTAACCCTTATCTTTATAGTACTTAGCAGCACCTGGGTGGATATCCCATAGACCTCCTAACTTCCAATTCTCCTTAGGGTCGAATTCTTCGAAGTATTTAGCTGCAGCTACTATATAGTCTTTATGCTCATCTAGTAATCTAGCTACTTGATATACGAAGTCTTCTGGTAGTGTAGCTCTACATAAGAACACTGGATAGTCAACTAATGATGGGTAATCCTCCTTAACCCATCTGTAAGAACCTTTAGGTATGTATGCTTTTCTAAAACCGAATGTCTTAGTCATGAATTCGAAATCCTCATCTGTTAGGTAGAATGGTTCTAACTCCATAGTAGTATCTGCTTCAACCATAGCACTATAACCAATACCTCCAAACGCTACATATACTTGAATCTTACCCTCTCTCATCATCTGAACAATATCTGTGTGAGACCCTAGGAATACAGTACCACCAGCCTTCCTAATATCATCATATGTAACCCCATATTTAGATAATAGAGTCCTAGTAGTGAATTCTTCAGCAGTACCCCTAATATTAGTACCTATAGCTACTCTCTGACCAGCTTTAACCATCTCAGCTAGTTCTTTAAAGTTACTTGCTGGGAACCCCTTAAGTTTTACAGCGTGGAAGTACTGTGTGTATAGACCTCCTGCTAATAACTTAACATTAGTGAAGTTAATTACCTCACCCCAATAATCCTTAGCTAATGTAGGGTCTTTAGCAACTGCTGATTGCCAAGCATAAGCCATACCTATATCAACTTCGTTCTTAGATACAGCAAGTATGTTAGGTCCTGAACCACCTGGCTGAACAGTTGATGCTACCTTTAAATGCTTAGTAATCAGATCTCCTAAACCAGCACCTATAGGATACCAAGCACCTCCAATACCACCAACCTTAATGATTACTTCTTTAGGCCAGTGTGGTGGTGGGGTTGGTGGTGGCGGAGTTATTGTAGGTGTTGGAGTTATAGTTATTGTTTCTGTTATAGTTACTTTCTCAGTCTTAGTTACTGTAGTAGTTACTACTGAAGGAGCTACTGTCTCTGTTATAGTTACGGTCCTAGGTACAGTAGCTGCAGAACCTGCGAAATAACCAACAACACCAGCAACAACTATTAGAACAACCAGTACAGCTACTAAGACTGATGAAATTTTCTGAACACTCATAACAACTACCTCTATTACTATCAGTATAAGTAGTTTATAAATCTTTAATACGGAGTACTCTTAATAAGTATAACCAAATAATTAATTACGTAGAAAATGTTGGTTACGGAGAGATTATTAGGTTAAAAATAAGTTAGATTTTCTGGATTAATTGTTTTACTAGTTTAACAGCTCTTACTGGGTTGAATATACCGCAACTACAGCATGCAGCCATTACTTCAGCAGCTTCCTCAGCTGTTATCCTACCTCTCTTAACGTCTTGAGCTAACTTCATTACTAGGTGTCTAGATACGAATTGATGTCCACACATAGTACATATCTTAAGTACTTCCTCATACTTAGGTAGTAATTCAGTCTTACCCCAAATACCTAAGGATATATTAACAGTATGTGGTCTAGTTATTTTCTTAACCTCATCATATAATCCACTAATAACTACTGACATACCTAGGTCAGCTGCCTTTAAATCATCTATAACTTTCTTAACAGTCTCTATATCTGTGAATACTCCGTGGAATATAGATCTATCATGTACTCCCTCAAGTAACTTCTCAACAGGTTTAATCCTAAACCCAGCCCTATACATACTTCCTTGAGTCATATCACCAGTGTTTACCGGGTTATACTTATTGATTATCTTTAAAGCCTCAGCTAACTTAGGTGCTGCACCTTTATCATTAAACCCTCTAGCCGACATCACTAGTACTATGAAGTCCTCCTTCAACTCTTCGTAAGTTCCCATCCTATGTAGTGTGTGAGTCATTACTCCCACCCAATAAACGGCTTACCTAAACCTATGTTTATCTTCATATTAGGTCTAGGTTCTATACCTACTTGCCTAAGTACTTCAAAAGCTTCTGGCTCACCATCAGGTTTTACACGACTTACTATCCCTACAGAGATTACAGTATTTAATTCCTTACTAACCTCCTTAACTATCTCTAATACCTTAGGAGCTAATTCCTTAGATGTCTTAGCCTCAACTACTGCTGATAGTAGGTATACATTACGTAGTTTAGGATCTCTAACCTCACCAGTCTTAGGATCTATCAATAACTTAGTAACTGGGTTCTCAATTTCGAATGTGACGTAGGGGGCTATAGCCTTACATACCTTCTCAATATCTGATACTCTCACACCTACCCCAGTAGGTCTACCCATATCTAATGAGAACCCAACCTCACCAAACTTAAACCTACCAGTAACGTCGTTAGTCTTCATCTCCTCAGTACCTCTACCAGCCATCCCGGTCTCAGGCCATACAGCAGTTGCTGATGCAAAGAAGAACTTCAACCTACGTTCAAATGACATCTTCTCAGGTGGTGTAGGTTCTATAGCGTCTTTAGGACATCTAGCAACTCTATAACATATCCAACACTCAACACATCTATCCTCATCAACTCTAGCGAAGGTCTTACCACCCTCACTCACTATATGTATAGCACCTGTCGGGCAGAACGGTACGCAGTGTGTACATGCAACACACTTATTAGGGTTTATGTACAGATACACCACCTCTCACACTAATTACCCCTAGAATTAAAAACTTTATGGCTTAAAATACAGTAGTAGTTAGTTTTATCTTTATTTAAATCAGTATGTAATATAGGTAAGACGTAGTTGAGGGTTGAGGAACACTTATGTGTTAAGTGTAGAGGTGGTAAAGGACTATGTAGACTTACATACTGTCCAGTCATAGTTAGTAATATAGTTAAGGACTTAAGTTTACGTATAGGTAGTGAGGTCTACGGTTCTTCACCTCCTTCAGTATTTGTAGGTAGGTATGGTTATCCGTACGTTAGGGTAGGGCCTGCTACACCTCCAGAGTTAGGAGATACATACTTATATGATACACCAGAACTTTGGCTTAAGTACACATTAAATGATGTATTAAATTTCCGGTACTCATTAATTAGGGGTACATACATAACAACTATCAATAATGTAAACGATAGATACGTACGTGATTTACAGGAACTAACACTAACTTTAAGACCTGTAGATATAGAGATGAAGTTTGAGAAACCACCTAAGCCTAAGGTATTACTTGATGAGTACTTACCTCCTCAAGGACCTTCAGCACCTCTAAAGAGTTTAAGAATATGTAGTAACCCTGTTAGTGATAAGAGGGTTGAGAAGGTATTCTACGATACTGATTTAAAGGCTTTTGAAGGTGTTGTAAGGTTGTATAAGGATGGTGTTCCAGTATCAGTTATTCAGAGGTTATTAAGTGTTGGTGGTTTAGGTTCTAAGAACTTTAGGAGGTTAGTACCTACTAGATGGTCTATCACAGCTGTTGACGCTATAGTATCTCAGTATATACTTAAGCATATTAGGAATTACCAACCAGTAAACACGTACTTACTGTTTATTAGGAGTTTTATGGATAATCTATTCATAGGTATCTTAGCTCCTAGGATGTGGAGTTTTGAGTGGATGGAGGCGTGGTTCCCAGGTAGTACTTGGAATAGGTTTGGAGGTGATGTTGAAGTTGAAGGAGATTATGAGGGATTTAAAGGTAGGAGTGAATACCCAGACATAGGTGGTTGTTACTATGCTGCAAGACTAGCTAGTACTGAAGCATTATTAAGGATGAGGAGACAAGCTACGGTAATATTATGGAGGGAGATTTACGAAGGGTTTAACATACCTATTGGTGTATGGTTTGTTAGAGAGAATTTAAGAGCTATGTTTAACGATAAACCTAAAACATTTACATCAATTAATGAGGTCCTAAACTACTTAAGAAGTAATAAGATTACGAGAGTCCCCCTAGATGTATGGATTAAGAAGTCAAGACTAATAAACATATTATTACATCAGGAGGTACTAGATAGATTCACACGTTGGTAATCATGACTAAATACATCTATATTAAGGTGAAGTCAGTATTAACACCCTCAAAGTTACCTGATATAGACTACGCATTAAATCCCTACATAGGTTGTGAACATGGATGTATCTATTGTTACGGACCTGACTTCTGTAGGAGATACCCAGAAGTTATTCATAATTGGGGTTCTACAGTATTAGTTAAGGATAACTTAATTAATGTACTTAAGAAGGACTTAAGAAGAGTGAGGAGGGGGGTTGTTGGGATTTCAACTATTACAGATCCTTACCAATCGATAGAGAGTAGCCTATGTCTTACTAGAGAAGCTATAAGACTGCTACTACAGAATAACTTTAAAGTATCTATACAGACTAAATCACCTCTACTCTTAAGGGATTTAGACGTATTAGATGATGAGAATGTTGATGTAGGTTATACAATAACTACTTTAAGAGATGCTTTAGCAAGGTATTTAGAACCTAATGCACCACCACCAAGTTCGAGGAGTAAGGCTGTGTATGAAGTATCTCAACATATTACTGATACATGGGTATTCCTAGGGCCTATAATACCTAAGATAAATGATTCTGAAGAGATCATCAGTGAAGTTGTAGAGTTTACCTCCTCAGTAAATTCCTACATAATATATGATAAGCTAAATATAAAGCCGTTAATGCTTCATAACATGAGGGTTAAGTGGGGATTTAAAGTAGATATAGAGGAGGTTATTAACTTAAGTAACGATCTGAACTATGTTAGGAATTTAGATATGTTAATACATAACCTCTGTAGGAAGTATAGAGTTAAATGTGTACCAGCATTTAAACTACTCACTTAAAAACATCTACTACTTCAGGTTTAAGATACTTGATTAAGTCCTCAGTAACTATCTTAACTAAAGTGTTTAAATCCCCACCACCACATACTACATACTCCTTCTCAAGTATCTTAGGGTCTAGAAGTCTACGAAACTTCAACACGTTACTTAATAGTGGGCTAACAGCTCCTGCAGGAACTTTAAGTACTTTTAATACTTCATCAGGTGTAGCTAACTTAACCTCTAGCCCTAAATACCTACTTAATTTAGTAGTATCAACTCTACGGTCACCTCTTACAAATAAGATTATATAATCTTTATCACCTACCCTCATAAGTAATGTCTTAACTATAGTGTTAGACTCCTCCCCACTAAGTCTACATGCCTTACTAACAGTCTCAACAGTATCTGTAAATTCAAGTAGTTGAGCTCTTAATCCAAACTCTCTGATATTCCTAACAACTTCCTCTTTAGGATTAGCTGATGTCAGTATTAACACCTAAATCCTCATCTTAAGTAACTTCCTAACCTCATCAACAACTATAATGACTAAAGGTACTACAGCCATGTATAAGAACGTCTCTGGAGGTAGTGGGACTGCACCGAATGCTATATTAACTGGTGTGTAGAGGACTACTAACTGTAGAGCTAGTGATGCTAGTAATGCGGGTATTAACCATTTATTCCCAGGTATTCTCCATATGTTTAAGTTCTCACTCCTAGAAACTATAGCTCGGCCGAACTCTGATAAGACTAATGTAGTGAATGCTACTGTCTGAGCAAATGCTAGTCCATATGGTAACGTAGCTCTAAATAAGGTTATCACCATACCACCTAATAACGTACCCATAACTATGTAGTAGATTAACTTCCTATTAGTTATGAATCTCTCCTTAGCTGATCGAGGAGGTCTCTCAAGTAATCCAGGCTCAGGTGGTTCGAAACCTAAAGCTATTGCCGGTAACGCATCAGTAGTTACGTTAACCCATAATAGATGTATAGGTCTTAATATAGGTGGTAACCCTATTAACTCAGCACCGAAGACTGAAGCTACTTCACCTAAGTTACATGTGAGTAGGTAGTTAATAGGTTTCTTAAGATTCTCAAATATCACCCTACCCTCCTTAACAGCTTCTACAATAGTTACGAAGTTATCATCTAATAATACTAGCTGTGATGCTTCTTTAGCAACTTCAGTACCTTTAATACCCATAGCAACACCTATATCAGCCATCTTAAGTGCTGGTGCGTCATTAACACCATCACCAGTCATAGCAACTCTATAACCCTTACTCTTTAAAGCTTTAACTATCTTAGCCTTATGCTCAGGTGTTACCCTAGCATACACACTAATTCTATCTACGATCTTAGTAAACTCTTCATCACCCATAGCATCTAACTGTCTACCCTCAAGAACATTCTCCTCACTAGCATCTAACCCTATCATCCTAGCTACAGCTATAGCTGTTAACTTATGATCACCTGTAACCATAACTACCTTAATACCTGCCCTCCTACAAGATTCTATAGCTTCCTTAACACCCTCTCTAGGCGGGTCGATTATCCCTAAAACCGTTAAGAATGTTAAATCCCTCTCAACATCTTCAGAACTCTCAGGTATGTAATCTATAAATCTATAAGCTACTCCAAACGTCCTATAACCATTCGATGCTAACTCTGTTATGTAGTCTGTAATACGTTTCTTAATATCTACAGACATTCTCGTATCAGAACCGCTAAGTCTAACACTACTTGAGATTTCTAGAAGTATTTCTGGAGCTCCTGAAGATATCGCTAAATACCTACCACCGTACTCGTGGATAGTAGTCTTCCTCTTCCTAAACCTATCGAACGGGAATGTCTTAACTAACCTATACTTCTCAATAGCTGATTTAACACCCTCCTCACCTAATCCCTTATACGCAAGTACTAATGCTGCACCCTCAGTTGGTGATCCACGTATCCTCCACTGCCCACCCTCTCGCACTAACTTAACATCAGGTGATGTATGTATTGCTAGTAGGTCTAGTAGGAAGCGGACATCAGCTTCATTACCAACACCCTCTACAAGCTTAATCTCACCCTTAGGTTCGAAACCACTACCTGTTACATCATACGTCGTGTTAAGCATCTTAATAACTTTAACAGTCATTTCAGCCTTAGTTATAGTTCCAGTCTTATCACTACAGATAACGTTACAAGCTCCTAAACCCTCAACAGCAGCTAACTTCCTAACTAATGCATTCTTAGCAGCCATCCTCCTAGCACCTACAGCAAGTATTGCAGTAGCAATAGCTGGTAAGCCCTCAGGAACTGCCGCAACACCTAACGCAACTGCTAACATTAATGCGTCTAGAACATCAGTATGTTCTGCGTATAAAGTCATGACGAAGACGATAGCACATATCCCTAAGATTATAGTACCTATCCTCTTACCGAACTCATCTAATTCTACCTCAAGCGGTGTCTTCTCTTCCTCAGCCTCAACAACCATCTTAGTTATCTTACCAAACTCGGTGTTCATACCAGTAGCTACTACAACTGCCTTACCCTTACCCCTAACTACGTAAGTACCCATAAACACCATATTCTTCCTATCACCAACTATAGCGTCTGGAGGTAGTGTTATGTTAGCTAACTTAGCTACAGGTGTTGACTCTCCAGTTAGTGGTGCCTCATCAGTTTCTAGGTCTATAGACTCTACAACTCTAGCGTCTGCAGCAATCCTATCACCTTCACTAAGTAGTAATATATCACCAGGAACTACTTCAGAAGCTTCTATAACCTTCTCCTCACCATCCCTTAACACCTTACATGTAGGTGCTGCTAACTTCTTAAGAGCTTCTAAAGTCCTCTCAGCCCTATACTCCTGTACAAAACCCATGATAGCCATTATCAAAACTATTATTAGAATTGCTGTAGCGTCTATCACCTCACCTAAAATGAGTGAGATCACAGTAGCTGCTAACAGTATACCTATTAAGAAGTTAGCGAACTGCTTAACAAACATCTCTAGAGGACTTTTCTTCTTAGCAACTAACTCATTACGACCGAACTTACGTAACCTCTCCTCAACTTCACTTGATGTTAAACCACTTAACCTACTACCAACTTTCTGTAGTACCTCCTCAACCGTGAGAGAATGCCATGGAATACTCACTAAGACACCCCATAAATCAAATTAAGACTGATTTATATTTTTAAATGATTAATTAAGTACTTTCTAAGGGGTTAACGAATTATCCTCTTCAATCACCTAATAAATTAGTAGATAACTTACTTATAGTGATAGTCTAATCCGAACTTTATGTTTAAGTACTTTCTAAGGCCAATACTCTGAAAGTTCTCTTATATCTATTAATGAGTTATTATCCTTGAGTAACCAAATAGCTTTAGAGAGTTCGTATGCTAGATTAGCATTCAGTATTAACGGTATATTTAAATCTACTGTTAACCTCCTAATGCTGTAGTCCTTCTCAGGGGTGTAGCCTGTCGTAATTACTAGACCTACATCACCACGTCTTAGACGTTCTAAAGATTCATCATATGATATAGTATTAGAATTATTTATTGACATACCCTCAATAGTTACTACATCATACCCAATCTTCTTGAAAATGAATGATACCTCACTCAGTAATGGTTTATCTTCAGGGACAGCTGTGTAGATCATTATTAACTCCTCATTCTTAGGTAATCTATTAGGTGTTACTGATAACCAACTCTTAAGTAATGCGTCCTCGAATGACTTACCTAGTGATGCTACCTCACCAGTACTCCGCATTTCAGGACCTAAGAACGGGTATGCACCCCTAACTTGAGCCCATGAGAATTGAGGTGATTTAACAGCCCATGACTTAGCAGGTAATTCAAGGTATTCACCAGACTTACCAATCCTTAAACCATCATCAAGAATTGCTTGAGCAGTTAACTCCATAAGGTTAATACCTCTTGACTTACTTGAGAAAGGCATAGACCTACTAGCCCTTAAGTTAAGTTCTAAGATATAGACTGTATCGTCCTTAACCACAAACTGTATGTTGAATGGACCCTTAATTTCTAACTCTAGAGCAAGTCTTAAGGCAGCATCATGAATTTCCTTAATCACATCATTACTTAACCTCCTAACAGGTGTTACCATAGTTGCATCACCACTATGAACTCCTGCAGGTTCTATATGTTCTATAGTAACACCTACAACCTTCCTACCATCAGATACTGCATCTACTTCAACTTCTAACGCATTATCTATAAATCTAGAGATCACTACTGGGTACTCCCTAGAAATCTTAGTAGCTACCTTAAGGAAGTCTACTAACTCATTAACATTATAAGCTATCTTCATAGCAATACCGCCTAATACGTAACTCGGCCTAACTATTACTGGGAACCCTATCTCATAGATATTCTTAAGGACTTCCTCAAGACTTGTAACTTCAATCCATGGTGGTTGTTTAAGACCTAAGTAGTCCAGGAGTTTAGAGAATTTAGCCCTATTCTCAGCCCTATCCACACTAAGACCGCTAGTACCGAGTAACTTAACACCGACGTCCTCAAGCTTCTTAGCTAAGTTATTCGATATCTGACCCCCTACAAATGCTACTACACCTACAGGTTTCTCTAAATCCACTATATCTCTAACAGTTTCTAAGGTAATCTCATCAAAATATAACTTCTCATTAACATCCCAATCAGTTGAAACAGTCTCTGGATTATAGTTAAGTACTATGACCTCATAACCTCTCCTACCTACAGCCTTACTTAAATTAACTGTAGCCCAGTCAAACTCTACTGAAACACCAATCCTGAACACACCAGCACCTAACACTAATACCTTCTCCTTAGACTTCCTACTGAAGTCTAAATCATCTATAGAACCACCATAGGTTAGGTAGAGGTAGTTAGTCCTTGCAGGCCATTCAGCAGCTAAAGTATCTATTTGCTTAACGTAAGGTCTAACACCCTCAGAAATCCTCAACCTCCTTAAGTACTCAACATCCATACCTAACAACTTAGATAGTTGCTCATCACTAAATCCGTATTCCTTAGCCTTAGCTATAGTCTTAACTAGTAAGTCGTAATTTAATTTAATTTCCTCCTTCCTACTACGTAACTCTTCAGTAAAATCAACTATATCCTTAACGACTTGGATAAAGTACTTATCTATACCGGTAATCCTGTGGAGTTCATCAACACTAACACCGAGTTTTAATGCCTTAGCTGTATGGAGTATCCAGTAAGGCTCTCTCTTCCTAAGCTTCTCAATAACTACTGATAACGGTATATCCTCATCATAGTAAGATCCACCAACAACTCCAGGCTCTCCAATATCTAACATCCTAATAGCCTTCTGGAAAGCCTCGTAGAGATTCCTACCTATAGCCATAACCTCCCCAATACTCTTCATCTCACTACCTAAACTTCTCTCAGCACCTACGAACTTCTCTAAATCCCATCTAGGTACCTTAACAACTACGTAATCAAGACTTGGCTCAAAGCATGAGCAGGTAATCCCAGTAACTTTATTTATTACCTCATCTAACGTGTAACCTAACGCTAACTTAGTAGCTATATACGCTAGTGGGTAGCCAGTAGCTTTACTAGCTAACGCACTACTCCTAGACATCCTAGGATTAGTCTCAATGATGTAGAACTCCTCAGAGAATGGATTTAATGCTAGCTGAACATTACACTCACCTATCAAACCTATAGCTTCAGCAACCTTCATACTAGCATTTCTTAGTAATTGATACTCTCTATCATTTAGGGTTTGACATGGTGCTATAACTACAGACTCACCAGTATGTACACCCATAGGATCAGCATTCTCTAAACATGCTACAGCCACTGAATTACCCCTCCTATCCCTCATAACTTCAAACTCTATCTCCTTCCAATGATGTAGGTACTTCTCTATGAGGACTAACCTTATATCACTATGAGCTAAAGCTCTTAAAATATTCTCCTTAAGATCCTCCTCATCCCAAGCTATGAAGGAACCCCTACCACCTAAGTTAAAACTAACCCTACATATTACTGGGTAACCTACCTGATTAGCTACTTCTAAAGCCTCATTCAAACTCCTAGCAGCACCACTCATCGGTACAGGTAATGACCAAGCCTTCATAGTCTCCTTAAACAACTCTCTATTCAACGCCTTCTCAATACCATCAACAGGCGTACCGTAAACTCTAACCCCGTACTTACGTAAAATACCTTTCCTCTCCAACATTACACCTACTGATAACGCTGACTGACCTCCAAACCCTAATAATATACCGTCAGGTCTCTCACGATCTATAACAGCCTCAATAAACTCTACTTTAATAGGTATTAAGTAAACTCTATCAGCTAGCTCATGACTAGTCTGTATAGTTGCTATGTTAGGATTAACTAATACTGTCTTAATACCCTCCTCCTTAAGTGCTTTAAGTGCTTGACTACCACTATAATCGAATTCAGCTGCTTCAGCAATCTTAATAGCTCCAGAACCTATTACTAATACCTTAGAAGGTAGTTCCATACCTCTCCACCAATCTCTTAAATAAGTTGAATATCCATTCAGAATCTAGGGGGCCTGGAGAACCTTCTGGGTGGAACTGAACTGTAACTACTGGTTTACTAAGGTGTTTTAACCCCTCAACAGTTTTATCATCAGCATTAATAAACCATAATTTAAACCCTGTATTACTTAACGATTCACTACTTACTGCATATCCATGATTTTGACTTGTTACGAAGCACTTACCCCTCTCTAAATCTACACATGGTTTATTATGACCTCTATGACCGTACTTAAGCTTATAAACATCAGCACCTGCTGCTAGAGCTAGTACTTGATGACCTAAACATATACCTAGTGTTGGTATACCGTACTCTAACACAACCCTAGCGTACTTTACAGTATGGTGGAGTAACTTAGGATTTCCAGGACCATTACTGTATAGTATCCCTGAAGCATTAAACTCTATATAGTACTTTATAGGGTCCTCAATACATGGTATCCTAATAACTCTAAATCCATTCTTAATTAACTCCCTAAGTATTCCATACTTAATACCACAATCAACAACTATTATAGTTGGTACGTTACTACTGAAGTTTAAAGGTTCATGAAATACTATATTCTTAGGCATTACATCACTTACTAAATCTCTATAATCATACCTTAAACTACTGTTTAACTTATTGATTAATTCATCAACACATACTTCCTCACCCACCTCATAAACAGCTACTAACGCATTCATAACACCCTTCTCCCTAATCCTCTTAACAAGTTCTCTAGTATCAACATCTGAAACAGCAGGTATACCTTCATCTCTTAACCACTCATCTAAACTCTTAATACTAGCCCAATGACTAGGTATGTTATGATAAGCTACTACTACAGCTTCTACTTGAGGTCTATCAGATTCGAAGTACTTAGGAACCCCAAACTCTAGTATCTCCTTACTCGGAATTCCGTAATTACCCATCATTGGATGGGTGAAAATCAGTATCTGACCTTTAAATGATGGGTCGGTAATAGCTTCGTGATAACCGACCATACCTGTAGTAAATACTAACTCACCGACTCGTATACCTGGAGAACCAAAACCACAACCCTCCATAACAGTTCCGTCTTCAAGGATTAAGTATGATTTAAGACCTCTACATAATTTCCTACATCTAAATATTAATTTATTACTCATGATTAACACCTAAGACTTTAACTAGATTTAGGTATCGATTATAATCTAAATCTAAGACCTCTTTCTCCTTACTTATGTACTTAAGCATTAGTTCAGGATTAGGTGATCCGTAGACCTTCCTAAGTCTTAACACTTCATTTAAGTTAATACTGCATAACCCTTCATCACTTACGTTAAACCTCCTACATAACTCCCTACATACCCTACCTAAATTATCTCCACCTAAATCCCTTAACACAGAAGCTAACTCTCTATGAACTTCCCTATAAGGCTTACTGCATTTAATAGCTACCTGCTCAGCAATATCTGTTATAATTAGTGAGTACTTAATGACTTCATTAGATAGAGTATTAGTGTTGAATTCCACATTCTTTATGAAGTCCTCAAATATCACTAATGCCTCTAAAGTGGAGGTGAGTAGGGTTAATAAATGTTTATTAATTTCCTGTAAATCTAAGTTATAACCTGATGGGTTAGCCTTAAGTATTGAGAACATAGCTGTTAAATGCCCTATAACCTCACCACTTAATGCTCGTAGAACTTCCATAGTGACTAAGTTCTTCTTATGAGGCATCATACTACTAGTTGCTAAGTGTTGAGGTGGTGGTTCTACATAGTTAAACTGTGGTGTTGACCATATTATGAAGTCTTCAGCAACACGACTAAGTGAAGTTATTAATGAAGTAATTACAGATGCTGTTACAACTATGAAATCTCTAGAACTTGTAGCAAGTAATGTATTACCGACCACATCGTTAAAACCTAAAATACTTGCGAGTTCATATCTATCTAAAGGTACTGTAGTCCCAGCTACAGCACCAGCACCTAACGGTGACTTATTAACTACATTACCCAACACGTAAAAAATCATATCAGTATACTCACGTAACATCTCCTCTATATATGTTAAGTAATGAGCTACTGTAGATAACTGAGCTAATTGTAGATGAGTTGTTAGTGGGAGTGGTGTCTCTACATACTTACACGACTTATCAAGTAGTAACCCTCTAATCCTTAACAACCTATCTATATACTGTAGAAGTAACTTCCTAGTCTTCAACCTTAACGCAGTGGCTACATGATCGTTACGACTCCTCCCAAGAGCTATCCAACCAGCATCCTCACCAACTACATCCCTTAAATACTTCTCTATAGCTTCATGAACATCCTCTGCCCTTACCTTGAATAAGACCTCGTTATCCTTAAGTAAGTCACTTAATACTTTAAGGACTTTATCACCGACGTCATTAGGTATTAAACCTTTAGATATTAAGTGTTTTACATGAGCTATTAAGACCTCAACAACCTCAACAACTATTAACTTATCCTCATCAATTGATGATATGAAACTCAATATTTCCTCAGTAGTCTTACCTAATAACGCCTCCCTATAGAGAGTCATTGTTTAACAGCACCGTAACCACTTAGGAACTTCCTAAACGCTACAACACTCTGTAACCCCCATAACTCTATAAAACCTTTAGCATATTCCTGAGACATTACTGTATAACTTTCATAAGTTGTTAACTTAGGGTCGTAGATAGTGTTTTCAGACCTTCTACCAACCACCATAACATTACCTTTAAATAACTTAAGTCTTACCTCACCACTAACTCTCTCCTCCACATAATTTACGAACATCTCTAAATCATTACGTAAAGGCTCAACCCATAACCCACCATAGACTAGATTAGACCACATACTATCTACTAATTCCTTAAACATTAACTCCCACTTAGTTAAAACCATCTTCTCTAAATCCTTATGAGCTTCAATTAAGGTAATAGCTGCTGGACATTCATAGACTTCCCTACTCTTCAACCCAACAACTCTATCCTCTATATGATCTATCCTACCAACACCATGTCTACCAGCAACATAATTTAAAGTCTTAATGAGTTGTACCTTATTCATCTTATCACCATTAATAGCTACTGGAACACCCTTACTGAAGGTTATAGTTAAATACTCAGGTTCGTTAGGTGCTTTCTCAGGTGGTGTAGTCCATCTAAACACCTCCTCAGGTGGTTCTACCATAGGGTCGTCTAACACACCACACTCAATACTCCTACCCCATAAATTATCATCAACACTGAAGAACTTAACCTTAAACTTAACACCTTTAGACTTAGCATACTCATACTCCCAATCCCTACTTAAACCCCAATCCCTAACAGGTGCTATCACCTTAATACTTGGGTCTAGAGCTTTAATTGTTAGGTCAAACCTTACTTGATCGTTACCCTTACCACTACATCCGTGAGCTATAGCTTCAGCACCTTCCTTCTTAGCAACCTCAACTAACTTACTAGCTATTAGAGGTCTTGATAACGCACTTGATAACGGGTACTTACCCTGATATAACGCATTAGCCTTTAACGCCGGGAATACGAAATTATCTATGAATTCCTCCTTAGCATCTATAGTATAATGTTTTACTGAACCTAAAGCCTCAGCCTTACTAGCAACTTCATTAAGATCGTCTTCCTGACCTACATCTACGGTTACCGTAATTACCTCAGCATTATACCTCTCCCTAAGTAGTAAGAGTATTACTGAAGTATCCAGACCTCCTGAATACGCTAACACGACTCTCATCGTAGAACCTCTAAAGTATAAGGAGTTATCCTTCCTAAATACTTAACGTAATGTTTGTTACGTACTCCACACGTGTTTGTTATATATGTAACATTTAAGTCCTAACTCTCCTTAATTGAAGTATTAGTTCTTCAATTAAGCTATACGCTTTAAGAGCATCACTACGATTAAGAACTAATATAGTATCTACATAACATGAAATAATCTGAGTTATATTTACTCCATACCAGGATAGGAGGGAAGTTATATATGATATAACTCCTGGAACAGAGATTATCTCCTTAGGACTTATTAATATTATCGCTGATTGATCGTTAACGATATCTTCTATAACATCCTTATCGAAGAGTCTTAAAACATCATTACATACATCCTCAGAAACTACTAATGTAAATGTCTTAGTACCCTGAGTTAGTTGGAAGAATCTAGCCCTCATCAATATATGCATTAACTCATTCAACTTAGTTATTAATGTTTCACGTCTTAACGTTATTAACTTTAAATCAGTCTGTAACTCTACAGTAGACCTACTAATCAACTCCTTAATAATATCCTCAATCAACTTCTTACTCTTTAAAGATTCTGAAAACCTGACTATACTCATCTTAACAGCATTAACACTAACCTCATTAAAATTACCTAATTCCTTAACCTCATTAACAATTACCCTAGCTAACGAACTATAATTCACTACCCCTAACTTAATACAGTCTAAAAGTGATGGATGATTATTAAGTACCCTCCTAACAACCTCAGAAATACTTAACTTCCTACGCAACGACCCCACCAACTATAAAGTCCTAAATAACCTAATATTAAGATATTAAACTAGTAGTAAATACATCATTAACTATATTATTAAAGACCCTACCACCATATTAAACACTATGAAGGTTAACATCAATAATTAATTAAGTGATTCCACTCCTTATACTCTTAACGTATGTAACTGATCAATTCATCTATAGGTTCAATAACTATCCTAGGTATAACACCAGTACTGAGTGAATACTCTATCTCACTACAGTAAGGTATTATGATATACTTCCTTACTGGAGCTACTATCCGTAACTTAGTAAGTAGTTCATAATCTATGTTAGAGTTTACTAAGTTATTCACTACTATTACTGGTATGTTAAAGCCTAAATCATTAACGAATTTAAAGTACCTTACTGAGACGTCAATAGATGTCTTAGTAGGTATTGTTACAACTATATGAGGACCCTTTAAGTACTTCATTAATGTTAATTGCTCATCACCCATACCTGGTGGTAGGTCTACTAGTAGGTAATCTAGAGAACCCCATAAAGTCATAGAGAGTAGGTACTTAAGAACCTCCTTCTTCCGTTCCCCTCTTAACGGTACTGGTCTATCACCTACAAACATTCTTAAGGACATTACCTTAATACCGTGTATCTCTAACGGTTTAAACCCTCCCTTAACCGCCTCAACACTTACCTCACTACCCATACCTAAGATATACGGTATTGACGAACCGTGTAGGTCTGCATCAAGTATACCTATGCTAACCCCTAAATCCCTCATCCGTAGACCAAGCAATACAGTTATAGTACTCTTACCAACACCACCCTTCCCAGAACCTATAAGTACTAACTTCTTAATACCCCTCAACTTATCAAAGATCATGTACTCCCTATAGTCTTTAACTTCAGTCATTACTTAACACCCTTAATACTTACTAACCTTACATCATATCCTGTCAAGATATTATAATCTTGAGATCCACACTTCGGACACTTCATAAACACGTTTATTAGGTCTGGAATGAAGTGTACTGGATTATCACATTCTATAAAATCTCCGCATAAGTCTTTAAGTATAGAGTCCTTAACTGATGACCAACCCCAAGAGAAACCACAGTAATTACATTTAAATGTAGTTTCCTCACTAACGATTACGTACTTAACATTACCTAATCCGTACTCACTACTTAATATCTTAAGTAGTTCCAGTAGTACTTCCTTATCTATCTGAGCTAGATCACCTACGGATAACGTAACTTCTGAAACTTCACTTAATCCTTCTTCTCTCATCAAAGACTTTACACTTAGTACTACACCTTCAGCTATTGAGTATTCATGCACTATAGATACCCTATACAACATCTAAAAATTATTTTTAAGTACTACTAAACATCTATTAATCCCTACGTATTAATCAGTTATTAAGAACTAATGCCTTCTCCAACGATGAGTACTTACTCAATAACTCATTAACATTTTGATACATACCTAATACAGCTCTATAACATGAACCCTCAAGTAATTTATGAACTTCTCTATATTTGACCATATAGCTTAATTCTAAATCCCTCCTTACTAACTCCTTATACACCTCCCCAGGATCTCTAACACCATTACTTATCATATTAGCTATTAGTAAAGCCCAAGCTAATACCTTATCCCTAACCCTCTGTATGAAGATTTCTGTATCATCTTTAACGTATCCGAAGTGTGCTACTGTAATGTAATTATACTTATACTTCAATAACTTATCTATACTCTTCATATACTCAACTAGGTTGAAGGGTGGTACTGTGACTGGGTATATTCTACCATTAAAGAAGTTACCTAAAGCATCACCGGATACTAAGATATTATACGGTTCTATAATATAGGATATATGATGGGGTGCATGTCCAGGAGTATGTATAGCTCTTACGGTAATACTACCTAAATCTATGATTGAATTATCCTCTAATCCAACTAAGCTATTAGGATCTAAAGGTTCTAAAGGTCCGAAAATATATGCGAGATCACCTAAAACTTCTTTAGAAGCCTCCCATAAACGACTAGGATTAATTAAATGTTTAACACCTCTCGGATGGACATATACCCTAACGTTACCGAGTAACTTAACTAACTTCCCTAAACCTCCACCATGGTCTAGATGTATATGAGTTACTGCGATATGCTTTACACGTACATCACTAAATTCAGTATTTATTAAATTTACTAATCCATTAACGTTAGTAGAAGGTCCAGGATCTATCAGTAACGCATCATTATCACCTACTACGAGATGAGTTGATAACCAATTACTTAGTCCAAGAATCTCTACATTAAGTATGTACACATTCTCACATACCTTGATGACCCTACTCATGACCTCTACCATAATAACTTATAGAATGGAATTATATAGTCTTCTAAACATGAGATTATTAAAATATAGTTAGAGTTCTAAAACCCACCTACTCCTATCCTTATAATCCATAAGCTTTATACCTAACTTCATTAACTCACTTCTAATCCAATCAGCAGTTTCGTAATCCTTAATCTCCCTATGCTTCTGTCTAATAATTACTAACAACTCTATCAACTTATTAAGTAATTCCTCCTTAACCCCAGTATATATGTAGTTATCTAATACGCCGAGAACTTCATTAAATTCCCTCATGATTGAATATGCCTTAAGAATAGATGCTAGAGTAGGTCTTTGCTCTAAATCCCTAAATACTAATGTTGTAAGTTCATATACGTATGCTAATGCTTTAGGAGTGTTTAAGTCATCATCCATAGCTCTATAAAAGGACTCTCTAATACTACTCAACTCTCTTAATACATTAATATCACGTTCATCTAAGTAATGTGTAGGTCCTACCTCAGTTAATAACTTCTTAAGTAGATTTACAGAACTTACTAACCTATTAAATAACTTATTAGCATTCTCTAAATACTCCTCTGAAAACTCTAGAGGTGTTCTATAATGTGCTGATAAGATCCATAATCTAAGAACCTCAGGTCTAACCTTATTAAGCAGGTCTTTAAGGTATACAACATTTCCTAAGGACTTACTCATCTTCTCCTTCCTAATAGTTAGGTAACCTACGTGAAACCAGTACCTTACCCAAGGTCTTAAACCAAACCTAACCTCACTTTGAGCCCTTTCATTCTCATGATGAGGAAATATTAGGTCTTGACCACCGCCATGAATATCGAATTGACTACCTAAGTACTTAGAACTCATAACAGAACACTCTATATGCCATCCAGGCCTACCCTTACCCCACGGGGATTCCCAATAAGGTTCACCAGGCTTAGCTGCTTTCCATAATGCGAAGTCATAAGGTTTCCTCTTCTCAGCTAAGAATTCCTCCTCCTGCCTCCACTCATTACGGTCTACCCTACCTGATAACTCACCATAGTAGGGGTAACTATCAACACTAAAGTATACACTACCGGAAGGTGCTACATAAGCGTAACCTTTAGATATTAAATCCTCTATAAACTCTATAATATCCTTAATATGATCTGAAACCCTAGGATGTATATGTATTTTAATGTTTAACTTATTAAGCATATCCATATAATCTTTAACATATCTCTCAGTTATTACCTCCCAACTCACGTTCTCATCATTAGCTTTCTTAATTATCTTATCATCTATATCAGTAATATTCTGAATATGTAGTACGTCATACCCTTTAAGACTTAAGTACCTCTTAAGGACATCAGCAGCTACATAAGCTCTAGCATGACCTATATGCATGTAGTCGTAAACTGTTGGACCGCAGAAATACATCTTCACTCTAAACTCATCTAACGGTTTAAACTCCTCAACCTTCTTACTTAACGTGTTATACAGCATTAACACAAATGGGAACCACCTGAGTTATCATTACCTTAAGACTTAAAAACATTCTCCTAGGTACTACATCTTAATTCTCTACATACCTCAAGTACTAATTCATCAACGTTCTCTACATAAACTATTTTAGAAGTCCTCCTATCATCTATATATGGAGCTATGAATCTAACCTTATCAGTAGGTAGGCCTCTGCCACCTAAGACGAAGGTAGGTTTACCCTCATCATAAGCTGTCACTATCTCCTGGAAAGTACCTCCAGCACCACCTAAAGCTACTAATACATCACTAGTACGTACTAGTATAACACTCCTTAACCTATATGAAGTACCACTCCTAATAACTAATGAGTCTTCAGGATAGTTAATGTTTTCTAACTCTATCGGAGGTATTATCAGTACTTTAACCCCTAACGATAATGCTTCATCAACTAATACCTTCATCAACCCCCAATACCCACCTACAACTAAGACTAACTTACCATTACAACAACTTACTAAACCCTTAACAAATTCCTTAGTATCACTAACTAAATCAGGAGGTGCTTCACCACTATATGCTGCAACCCCTACATACCTCATACGCTGAACCTAGCTTAGAATATAGTGTTAAGTTTAAAATCATTAATTACTCAGTTGAGGATAACATCTTCATTATATCTGCTCAGCTCTTCCTCATCACTTCAATAAATTCAACGTGTCTTAATTTATAACGTTAACTTATTAAGAGTCTAGGTTATAACTAGATTGGGACGTATATGGATGTTAAGGAGAAGTTAGAGTTGATAGGGAGGAATGCTGTTGAAGTAGTAACTCTTGAGGAGCTTAAGGAGAAGCTGGAGACAGGGGTTAAGCTTAAAGGGTATTTAGGGTTTGAACCCAGTGGTTTATTCCATATTGGTTGGTTAATATGGGCTCTAAAGTATAGGGATTTAGTCAACGCTGGTGTTGAGATGTACTTACTTGCAGCTACTTGGCATGCATGGATAAATGATAAGTTTGGTGGTGATATGAACCTCATTAAACTTGCTGCAAACCACGTCGTATCAGTTCTTAAGTATCTCGGTGTTGATATTAGTAAGGTTAAGGTAGTAGATGCTGAGGATTTAGTTGATGATAAGGATTACTGGGGTATACTGGTTAAGGTAGCTAAATCCGTATCGTTAGCTAGGGTTAGGAGGGCTTTAACCATAATGGGTAGGAGGAGTGAGGAGGGGGAGACAGACTTCTCTAAACTTATATACCCCTTAATGCAGGTTACTGATATATTCTACTTAGACCTCGATATAGCTTTAGGTGGTTTAGATCAGAGGAAGGCACATATGCTTGCTAGGGATATAGCTGAGAAGTTAGGGTTTAAGAAACCTATAGCTATCCATACACCACTACTGACAGCACTTCAAGGTGTTGGTAGGATGGATATCAAAGGTGAAATTGATGATGTGTTATCAGGTGCGAAGATGAGTAAATCACGTCCTGAATCAGCTATATTCGTAACAGACTCTGATGAAGTTATAAGGAGTAAGGTCTTTAACGCTTACTGCCCACCACGTCAAGTGGAGTTCAACCCAGTACTAGAGTTAGCTAAGTATATAATATTTTATGAGGAACCTAAAGAGGTAGTTATAGAACGTCCGGAGAAGTATGGTGGGTCTATAAGTATTAGTAGGTATAGAGAGCTTGAGGAGTTATACCTTAACGGGTCTTTACACCCTGCAGATTTAAAGTCATTCGTAGTTAAACACCTTATAGACATCGTCAGACCTATACGTGAGAAAGTCCTTAACGAATCTAAAGAGTTAGTAGAGGTACTCTTAAAACATATTAGTAGGTAGTTATAGTATGAAGTCGTAGAGGTCTGAAATACCTCTTATGTATAGGTATAAAGTAGCTTCCCTATAACCTAAAGAAACCCTAACTACGTGGACTGGTTTCCAATTAGGTATTTCGAAGTCAAGAGTTACTATTCGAGTACCTAACCTAGTCTCCTTACTTAATTTAGGTTTAAGCATCTTATTAACTGAGGTTAGTAAGTACATGTACACTACTGTAGCATCACTTAATGAAATGTTGAAGAAGTCATCGTTAATGAACTGAATCTTATCACTAACACCTAACTTCCTAGCCCTCTCCTCAGCCCTAGCAATTAACTCCTTATTAATCTCAACACATACTCCCTTAGCACCTCTTAAAGCTGCCTCGATAACTACCCTACCATCACCACAGCCTAAGTCATAAACAACATCACCTGACCCTACCTTAGCTAAACCCATTATATACGGGAGTAACTCATCCCTAGTGGGTACCCACGGAGCTAGAGAACTACCACCATTTAACGTCTGAATAAATATGCTGAGGTTCTCTAGCTCATCCTCAATCACTTCAACCCCCAAAATCTTTAGATATTGAAGGAGGACTTATAAATAGTTATTAAATTTGATCATCTTCAACTCCTAACACATGATTTAATCTTCCCTAAACCCCCCTTAAAACTGAAGGCGTTTATCCCCTTAGCTCTTAAGGTTGAAGCCCAAATACTACTTAATTGACCACTATCACAGTAGGTAATAACTGGTCTATCCTTAGGTAGTTCTGAAATATTTAAATCGTAAATACTTACAGCATTCGGGTAATGCCATAACTCAAATTCCTTCTTATCCCTAACATCTATAACTATAGCGTTATCAGGTATGAAGTCTAACTCTATAGTGAGTTCCTTCAATATATCGTATACGTCTGTATTAAGTAAGTCATAGATCTTAACAGAGTTTACTAACTCACTAACTACTTCAACACCTACCTTCGAAGACTCACTAATCAGTATGTTTAAATCAGCTTTAGTTGTAACCGGTCCTGAAGCGATTTTACAGAGTTCTAAAACCTTAGAAGAATCTTCATAAGTACTTAAGTTCCTAGCTAACTTAATTATCTCGTCCTTATCCATAGATATTAACGGTCTTAGAATAGGTAATCTATACTCTACCGGTAAGCTCTCTTCAATAACTCTTAAGTTCTTAAGTGTTTGAGATGATGCTTGACCTAACGACTCACCAGTCCCTACAGCATCATAACCATACTTACGAGCTAATTCTAAAGCTATTAAGTACATAAACCTACGTAGAACTACTTGACGATAATCACTCCTCACACTCTTCAATATGTAACTTACTAAAGTGCTTAAGTCTATTAAGAATATCTTAGGGTTATAACCGTATAACCTCATAGCTAACTTCTTAATGACTTTTAAAGCGTTAAAAACATTCTCATAACTACCCATAATGTAATGGAGTATATCAACTTCAACACCCCTCTTAGCGACTAACCACGAAGCTACTACAGAATCAAACCCACCTGAGACTAACATTAAAACCCTACCCTCAACACCTATAGGTAGTCCGTCAACACCTTGACTACACTCACGGTAGAAGTATACCTTACCACCTCTAACCTCTATGAAGACCTCTACTTGAGGATTATCTAAGTCAACACCGGTAGAGTACTTCCTCAATACATCACCAACAGCTCTCGCAACATCAACTGATGTGAAGGTATGCTGACCTACCCTCCTAACCCTAACAGCAAACTTCTTCCCGGAGACTACATCTTTGAAAAACTCCTCACTTAACCTACAAATATCACTTAACTCCTTAAACTCAAACGTAAACGCCTTACATACCCTATGAACACCGAACACATCTTTAATTATTCCCTCAACACCTTCATCACAATCAGCATATATTATACCTTCAGATACTTTAATATCACTACATTTAAGTCCATACCTTCTTAAAGCTTCTAATATATTACTTACTAACTTATTCTCGAATTTAGGTCTAGTTCTATGAGATTTTAGAGGTATCTCACCACTAACCTTGACTATATATAACATCTTTTCTTACCGTTCCAAAATTATGAAGTTTAACTAGATTAAATCACTAACTCATAAATGATAATAGTAAGTTATAGCTCGCTATATAGGTTATAAAGACTAATGATACCACACCCATCAACTTAACTAGTATGTTTATTGAAGGTCCTGAAGCATCTTTAAGAGGATCACCTACTGTATCACCAATTACTGCTGCTTTATGAGCTTCACTACCTTTACCACCATACTTACCTTCCTCAATATGTTTCTTAGCATTATCCCAAGTATTCCCTACATTACCTTGGAATAAACCTAAGAGTAAGCCAGTAATTATTGATGCGAATAACATCCCTCCTAAGGCATACGGACCTAACGTGAAACCTACTATGAGTGGTGCTACAATCGCTACTAATCCAGGAAGTATTAATCTCTTAATAGCTGCTGCAGTCACTATAGAGACTACTTTACCGTAGTCAGGTTTCTCCTTAAACTCCATAATCCCTGGCTTCTCCCTAAACTGCCTCCTTATCTCATCAATAAGTGTGAATGACGTATCACTAACAGCCATAATAACTAACGCTACAAACAATGCAGGTAATGTAATACCTATGAAACCACCTGAAAGGACTAGAGGGTCTATCAACGATAACTTCATTCTTAAAGTATCTAAGGACAGACCTAACTTACTTGCGTAAGCAGCTAAGAACGCTAGAGCTGTTAATGCTGCAGAACCTATAGCAAAACCCTTCGAGATAGACTTCATAGTATTACCTGCAGCATCCAACTTATCAGTTATAGCTCTAACCTCCCTACCCAGACCTGCCTGCTCAGCAATACCTGCAGCATTATCAGTTATAGGTCCGTAAGCATCTGCAGACACTACAATACCTGTAAGTACTAACATACCAACCGCAGCTAATGCAACACCATAAATCCCGTACCAGAAACCTCCATAACTATAGAGTATGTAGTATGATACGAGCTCTGCAATAGCTATACCGACAGCTGGTACAGCTACACTTAGGAAGCCGTAGGAGAGACCTGAGAGTATAGTTAATGCAGGCCCCATCTGAGACATCTTAGCTACCTTAGCTACAGGGGGTTTATCCTTATTAGTGAAGTAGTCTGACGTTAGACCAACTATAATACCAGCTATTAAACCAGCTATAATTACTAACCAAGCCCTAATCCCTACATCAAGACCTAACATATAGGTAGATATTGGGTAGGAAATTAACGCTATAATGACTGCCCCAAAAATACTTGCTAATGTAAGTGGTCTAGAAGGATCTCCTCCCTCCCTAACCCTCACCATGAATGTAGCTAGTATTGAAGCTATGATACCAGCTGATGAAACTACTAAAGGGTATAGAACCCACGACATAACATTCTTAACAGTAAATACTGTTGCAGCTATGATCATCGTCGAGATTATCGCACCAACATAAGACTCGAATAAGTCTGCACCCATACCAGCAACATCACCTACGTTATCACCTACGTTATCAGCTATTACTCCAGGGTTTCTAGGGTCGTCTTCAGGTATACCCTTCTCTACCTTACCTACGAGGTCAGCACCGATGTCTGCTGCCTTAGTATAGATCCCCCCACCAGCTCTAGCAAATAAAGCTACTGTACTAGCACCGAAGCTATACCCTATAATATCATTTACTACATCAATACCACCACCATACATCACATACTGTAGAGCTATCATTAAAGTACCTATACCTACCACGGAGAGACCCATAACCGAACCTCCTTTAAAAGCTATACTAAGAGCTTCACTTAGACCGTACTCCTTAGCAGCATTAGTAGTCCTAACGTTAGTATTCACAGCTACGTACATTCCTAGAAATCCAGCTATAGCTGATGATATAGCCCCTAAGATATATGAAATCGCTAATCTATAAGATATAAATGATGTAACTATAGCTATAGCTACAGCTATAATAAATATTACTGTATACTGCTTCTTAAGATATGCTGAAGCTCCTTCCTTAATAAACTCAGCAATCTCAACCATCCTACCCTCACCAGGCGGGGTTTTAAGAATCATAATCGTAAGTATTATAGCATATAGTATTGCGATCAAACCAGCAATAATTGGTACCTCAATCATTTACCAACACCTTGATAATCATTTACAAAGCCTTTATAAGTCTTAATTATAAATTTTAACATGATCAGAGTAAGCATCACTAATTAGACTTAGTTAAATAAGGTATTTACTTCTAAATTATAAATTATTCTAATTTATAATTTACTAATGATTATAATATCATAAGTACTTAATAATCTCTTCAATAGCTACTCTAATTGCTTCTTTAGAGTTTAACCTAGGTTTCCAACCTAATGAACATAACTTACTCACGTCAAGTAACATAAACTTAACATCACCTACCCAACCCCTACCATCCGGTGTAGTCATTCTATGATGAAACTTAACGTTCTTTAACCCTAACTTACTTACGACTTCACTAGCTATCTCATCAACATCTACCCAATCAGTATTTCCTACATTGAATACCTCATAACTACTCTTTAAACTCTCTAAGTTCTCCATAATAGTATTAATAGCTGTTATTAAATCACTAATGTGTAAGTAACTCTTTCTCTGCTTGCCATCACCTAAGATTTCCAACTCCTCTGGATTACTACGTAACTTCTTGATGAAGTCCACTATAACTCCATGACTTTGTCTAAAACCGATTATATTAGCTAACCTTAATATGATGCTCTTAATTCCGTATAACTTACTATAAGTTATTATTAGATTCTCAGATGCTAACTTACTAGCACCGTAAACTGATATAGGTTCTAAGGGTGAGTAGTTCTCAGGGGTAGGTATTACTTTAGCATCTCCGTAGACGGTGCTACTACTTGTGAATACTAATGATTTAACCTTATTAAACCGACATGCTTCTAAGACGTTAAAAGTTGCTAATACATTATCATTAAAATGTATTCTAGGTTCAGTTAATGAGACTCTCACCTCAGGATTTGCTGCTAGATGATATACTACATCAACGTCTTTAAAAAGTTTGAGTAATTCATCGTTGAAGAACTTAAGGTCTGTATTGAAGAACTTAATATCACCGTTTAAGACATACCTCTCTATGTACTCATACCTCCCAGAACTTAAGTTATCAATAACTATTACTTCAAACCCCTTCCTAAGGAGGTCTTCAACTACATGTGAACCTATAAAACCAGCCCCACCAGTTACTAATACCTTCAAAACCTACCACCACATAAAACTAAATTAAAAGACTAATCTAAAACCCTTCTTCAGACCACCTAACCTTAAAAGCTTCATATACTCTATATCAACATCACCTCTAAGAGGCCAAGGGTTTGAAGGCCTTCTAATATTATTGACCTTAATTATTAAATCAACTAACTTACTGACCTTCTCCTCCCTACTTAATGTACTCTTAATAATATCTATAGTAGGTATGCTTACGTAGTTATTTAAACACGGTGTTAAGTTACCGTTAGGTAGGACTCTAATCCTACTACATCCAGCACAGAATATAGGGTTTGACACAGGTCTTACGACCTCCACCGTAACTCCAGTTGATAATACGTATATAGGTCTATTATGTAACTCACCCCTAACTACTATCTTAGTAGCCTTGCCCTCCAACTCCTTAATAAACTCCTCTAAAGATGAGTGGTAATTCGTAAATACTTCCTTACCCCTACCTACAGGATGTAACTCTATTAACTGGACATGAATACCTAAGCCTTCAGCAAAACCTATAATATCCCATAATTCATCATCGTTAATACCCTTCAAAACTACAGAATTTATCTTAACCTTATCAATACTGTATTGTATCGTCTTCTTAATGTTCGAGATAACTCTATCTAATGCTTTAACACCAGTTATTACCTCATACCTACTACTTCTTAATGTATGTAAGCTGATGTTAACTCTATTTAATCCAGCATCAGTTAAGTCTCCAATATATTCCCCTAGGTAGAACCCGTTAGTAGTCATAGAGAGGTCTTCAGCTTTACCGTAATTCTTCAACACCCTAACAATATCAACTACATCACTTCTTAACAGTGGTTCACCACCAGTAACTTTATACTTCCTAATACCTACACTAGCTAATGCCTCAGCCAGAACACCTATATCTTCAAAACCTAACTCATTATCTACTATATTTTGAGAACCTTCCCTATGACAGAATAAACACTTATAGTTACATCTTAAAGTGATGACAAACCTAGCATTAAATAACTGTCTTCCATACCTATCAACTAATACCGTAACGACACCAACTATAATAGATACTAAACTAAAATATTCTTTATAGTAAACAACTATTATCTAAATTATTTCCTAAATACCAAAACTTTAGTAATAACATGTAGACATTATGAAACTATTAAATCACTTCAAAATAAACGATTAAATTTATTAACATGAATTTACGTAATATAAGATTAGGACTACAGTAGTAGGTTCACGATAGTAAAGCTAGGAGAATCATTAAATCGGTGATGTGCGATGAGAATAAATAATGGTGTATGCCCTAAATGTGGTAGTAAACTAACAGCTGTTATGGAGTCTGAAAGCAGTAGCGATGGTGTGAAGACTGTTAGATACGTGAGTAGGTGTAAGGGTTGTAATGAAGTAGATGTTATTGAGGAGATCATCATAAGACGACAAGGGAATTACTTAGAAATACTCTTAAAAAGATAGTTTTTCAAACACCAATAAATATTATATACCCATACCTCCAGTATTTTAGGGGGATGAAATTCCATCAAATCTTTTATCATCAACTAGCATTAGACAAGGTACTAAGTACGTAGTGAACGTATTAGTAGAGAGATGTAAGGAGTGTGGTCTCTGTATAAATATCTGTCCTAAGGGTGTCCTAGTTAGGGGTGAGGAGTTTAACTCCCGTGGATATAGATACGCAGTTCCTAAGAATATTGATAATTGCATAGGTTGTAAGTTATGTGAGTACATATGCCCTGATATAGCCATATTCGTAGTTAGAGGTGAGGGTTATGAGGGTTGAGTATTTAACAGGTAATTACGCTGTAGCTGAGGGAGCTATAACTGCTGGGTTGAGATTCTATGCTGGGTATCCTATAACCCCATCATCTGAGATTTTTGAGTACTTAGCTAAGGAGTTACCTAAGGTAGGAGGTATTGTAGTACAGTTTGAGGATGAGATAGCATCTATAAATGCTGTTATAGGTGCTTCATGGGCTGGTGCTAAAGCTATGACAGCTACGAGTGGTCCTGGTTTTAGTTTAATGATTGAGGGGTTAGGCCTAGCCATCATGACTGAAACACCTCTAGTTATAGCTTATGTCATGCGTGCAGGGCCTTCAACAGGTATCGCTACTAAGTCAGGTCAATATGATGTTATGCAGGTTAGATGGGGTGCTCACGGTAATTACGAAATTGTTGTGTATACTCCTTGGTCTGTTCAGGAAGCTTACGACCTAACTATTAAGTCATTTAACGTATCTGAACTTCTTAGACTTCCTGTAATACTACTCTCAGATGCTACCTTAGCTCATTTATGGGAGAGAGTAGTTATGAGGGGTCCTGAGGAGGTAGTTATTATGAACAGGAAGAAACCTAAAGTACCTAGGGATAGGTACAGACCTTACGAACCAGATGAGGACTTAGTACCTCCTATGGCATGTTTTGGTGAAGGGTATAGAGTATTAGTTGAGTCTTTAACTCATGATGAGAGAGGCTACTATAAAACAACTAATGAGGTACAGAGGAAGCTTGTATGGAGATTAGTTAATAAAGTAAGAAAGAATAAACACTTAGTAGTTGATTCAGCATCATACTTCATAGATGATGCGGAGTACGTCGTAGTAGCTTATGGAAGTACTGCTAGGTCGGCATACGCGTTAGTTAAGGAGTTAAGGAGTAAAGGTGTTAAGATAGGTCTCTTCAGACCTAAATCCCTATGGCCTATAGATGATGATGCCCTCATTAGAGCTTGTAGTAAGGCTAAGAAGGTCTTCGTTGTCGAGAATAACGTAGGTGTTTACGTAAATGAGGTATGTAGGTTTTTAAAGGATAAAGAAGTGATATCAATACCTGTAATAGATTTAGATATACCATCACCTGAGGATATACTTGACGTTATGAGGGAATGGTTATGAGTCACCCATTAGATCGTTACTTAAGAACTGATAGACTACCGCATGTATGGTGTCCAGGCTGTGGTATAGGTATAGCTGTCTCAGCCATGCTTAGAGCTATAGATAAACATATAAGTGAAGGTCATTTCAGTCACGATGATGTCGCAGTAGTTTCAGGGATAGGGTGTACTGCTAGAGCTACATTATACTTAAACTTCGATAGTGCTCATGTAATACATGGTAGAGCTATACCATTCGCTATTGGTTTGAAGTTAGTAAAGCCGAACTTAAAGGTGATAGTCGTTAGTGGTGATGGTGATATAGCTGCTATAGGAGGTAACCACCTACTCCATGCAGCTCGGAGGAATTTTGACTTAACAGTTATAATGATTAATAACATGATTTACGGTATGACTGGAGGTCAAGTATCTCCAACAACACCACCCACTATATACACAACTACAACACCTCATGGTAACTATGAATACCCTATAAATATTATTAAGTTACTTTCAGCATTGAATGCTAGTTACGTAGCTAGAGCTTCGGTAACCCACCCACATCTGATAGAGAAGTACGTATATAAGGCTTTAAGTATTGAGGGATTAGCCTTTATAGAGATAGTATCTACATGCCCTGAAGTCTTCGGTAGACATCTAGGTTTTAAGAGTGCTGTCGAGTTCTTCAATAAGCTTAAAGAGATGGTTAGATTCTATGAGAAACCACCTATTGAGAAATCTGATATTGTATGGGGTAATGAGGTAATTATTGGTGAATACATCATAAATGATAGGGAGGGATTCGTGAGGAGTATATATAAGACTTTAAGTAAGTAGTATGAGGAGTGCGTTGAATGAGGTATGAACTCTTAATAGTTGGTCGTGGTGGTCAGGGAGTCTTACTACTAGGTAAGATTCTAGGGTTAGCTGCTGCTAAGTACTGTAACTTATATGTAACTAGTTGTGAATCCTACGCAGCTGAGACTAGAGGTGGTGACTCAAGAGCTGACTTAATAATAGCGTCGTCAGAGGATGAATTAGATTATATTAAGGTTAGAGGAGCTGATATAGCGTTATTCCTACACCCAGACCTACTAACTAAATTCTCTAACCTACTAAAAGATAGTTCTAAAGTATTTATCGATAGTTCATTCCCTATACAGTCTTTAGGGATACGTAATGTTGAGGTTATTAAAGCTCCTTATACTAAGCTTGCTGAGAAGGAATTCAGGAATGTGAGGGTTGCTAATATGGTAGCTCTAGGACATTTGATAGGTATACTAAAAATACTAACTCAGGAATCTATTGAGAAAGCTATAGATGATTTAGTCAGTAGTGAATGGAGGGATTTGAATAAGAAAGCTTTTAAATTAGGAATTAGAATTGCTAGTGGTGAACTCTAACATCATAAAACTTAAAAGTTTTAGTAAAACACCTTACTCTAGGTTACGTAGGTATAGGTGAGTTAATGTCAACATCCATCACTATATACACAAATAAAAATATAGATGCTGTATTCGCTGCAGCAGCGTTAGCTACAACACTCTCTAGAAGGAATTACAGGGTGTTTATAGAATTTCCAAGCAACCCTAATTCAGAGAAGTTAAATATCATCAATTCATACGTTATAGACTTAACACATACGAACAACATCGTTATTAGGAATTCAGTAGCTATGATTCACATACCTACGAAGAAGTTAGGATTAATATATAGGTATGATAACGATGGAAGATATAACATATCGATGAAGTTAAGTAATATTAACTCAACTTTAGAAGTAGCTTTAGAGTACGTTAAAACACTTAATGATAATATTAGAGTTCCTCAAGAACTACTAAGGGATTTAGCATGTATAAAGTCTAAAGAGATTTCTAAATTAACACGTCTAGGGAGGACTATCTACTACGCGTATAGATGGGGTGCTGGTAAAGATGATACATTATTCTCAATATATAACTACGCCTACAACCTCTTCACGTCTAAGATTACTAAAATCAGTAGTGATTTAGAAAGAGATGCTAAGAACTACGAATATGCTTTATCTCTAATTAATAAAGTTATTAATGAGGAGAAATATACGGTATTCGAAGATATAGCTACTATAGTACTCTCAAGTAGTTATATAGAGGATGAGTTCATTAAGAATAATTTACAGTATTTAAAGGTAGTAGCTAATGAATTACTTAATAACTTATGTAGAAAACATAAAATGGCATTACTTGTTAATGAGAATACTAATGGACATGAAATAAGGTTATGCATTAATAAGAATCTTAATTTAGATCCTGATAAGATAGTTAACAACATACCGGACTTACTAAATCTAGTTAATTACTTAAGATATAAGACATACATCACAATAACATTTAAGAACCCTGAAGCATCAACGTTAGATAACGCTATGAAGTTATGTCAGATGATAATATCCAACAGTATACAACTTATTAAGAGTTAATCTTCCTAAAACAACTTTATATGTTAAAATCTGTAGGGACTACCCACATATTACCATCAATTTAAACCCTCATACTGAAATATCTATATGGTGTAGATAATGGCTTATATGGTCGATATATCTAAGAAGGAGAGTGTTTATAGGGAAGCAGTAGCTGAGGGTTTTATAAGGTTAAGGAAGGAGACTGTAGAACTCATTAAGAAAGGTGCTATTGAGAAAGGTGATGTAATTACTGTATCTAAGGTTGCTGGAGTATTAGCAGCTAAGAAGGTCTCTGAACTATTACCTCTCTGTCATACAATCCCATTAACTTACGTAGATATAGATTTAAGCTTATTAGATGATGGTATAAAAGTAACTACCGTTGTTAGAACTAATGCTCAAACAGGTGTTGAGATGGAAGCACTAACAGCTACTTCCATAGCCTTACTAAATATTTGGGATATGGTTAAAAAGTATGAAAAAGATGAGAAGGGACAGTATCCAGAAACCATAATAACTAACATAAGGGTTGTACATAAATATAAATCAACAACCTAACATTAAAGTAATCTCATACTATAATCATGAATTTATATATTTCATAAGTTTTTAATGTTGTCATACTGTAAATTCTGATAACTCCTCTATTAGTACTTTGAGGGTATGTGGAGGGATTAGCAGTACTATACCTAAGTTCTTTACAGAGAACATCGACCTAACCCATACCACCTTACCACCACTGCTTAAGTAACTCCCAATAAATGATTTAATGAAATCTTTGAAATCCTCAACATCAACTACATATTTATAACTAGCGAAGAACATCGTAAGTATTAAATCCCAACCGAAGAGTACTTCATTAGAAGTTACTATAGCTTGCTCAGCATCTATAACCCAAATTCCTTGATTATTTATTATAAAATTAGATGGTTTAACATCACCTAAAACATAACCTCTTGAATGTATTTCTGCTAACGCCTTACTAAATAACTCACATGATTCTCTATCATATGATAACTTCCTACCATCAATATACTCTCTCATTATTATTAAGTTCTTTTCATCAATTTCATAAAGTCTTGGAACTTTATAGTACTTACCATCACCTAAATTGAAAAAGTTTAACTCCCTTCTAAACCTCTCTGAGGGGTTTAGTGTGAAGGGGTAGGAGGCTTTATAGAATATAGATGGTGGTAACCACTTAAGAATACCTACTTCACTTAAGAACTTCTTCTTAACTACTTTCAATCCGTTAATTTCTAATACATCTATCTGACCTAAAAGTACATCTAAGTCTACTGTCTGACCATGAGTAAACCTCCTCAAATACTTTAAAACCTCATTCAGTAACTCCCTGAACTCACCACCTACCATAATCACTCAACTTATATCCTAAGATCTAATTCAATCAGACATAAATAGTCTAATCAAAATAAGCTTATAATTCCTACAGTGTAGATGTTATAAGGTTAGCAGTAATGGTTAAGTACAAGTCTGTAGAATATATTCAGAAGTTAATGTCTGATTTAGAGAGGGTTAGGAATATAGGTATTATAGCACATGTTGATCATGGAAAAACAACAACTACAGACTCACTACTAGCTGCTGCTGGGATAATTTCAAGTAAGGTTGCTGGTGAGGCATTAGCTATGGATTACTTAGATGTTGAGCAACGGAGGCAGATGACTGTAAAAGCTGCAAACATAAGCTTATATCACGAATACGGTGGTAAGGCTTACGTAATTAACCTCATAGATACTCCAGGACATGTAGACTTCACAGGTAAGGTAACTAGGTCGCTTAGAGTACTGGATGGTGCTATTGTTGTGGTTGATGCTGTTGAAGGTGTTATGACTCAGACTGAGACAGTATTACGTCAAGCACTTGAGGAGAGGGTTAGACCCTTACTATTCATTAATAAAGTTGATAGATTGATTAAGGAGTTAAGACTCCAACCTCAAGAAATCCAACAAAGGTTTATTGAGATAATCAAAGATGTTAACATATTAATTCAGGAATATGCTGACCCAGAATTCAGGGATAAGTGGATTTTAGACCCAGCTAAAGGTATGGTTGCCTTCGGATCTGCTAAGGATAAGATCGGTTTGACAGTTCCTGCAGCACAGAAGAAAGGTATTAAGGTATTAGATGTTATTGAAGCTTATAGGAAGGGTAGGGAAGCTGTTGAAGAACTACAGAAGATTATACCACTACATGAGAGCTTATTAGATATGGTCGTTAAGTTCATACCTAACCCTATTGAAGCCCAATCATATAGGATTCCTAAGATATGGAAAGGAGATATAGACTCTGAAGTAGGGAGAGCTATGTTGAAGGCTGACTCTAACGGCCCAATAGTCTACTTAATTAATGATATGAGGGTAGACCCCCACGCAGGTTTAGTAGCTACTGGTAGGGTGTTATCAGGTACTTTAAAACCTGGTGTTGAGGTCTGGTTAATTAATGCTAGGACATCACAGAGAATACTTCAGGTAGGTCTTTACATGGGTCCTTATAGAGAAGTTGTTAACTTCGTAACAGCCGGTAATATCGCTGCTGTCTTAGGTCTTGATAGTGCTAGAGCTGGTGAGACTGCAGTATCTATGGATGTTAAAGACGTGGTAGTACCTTTTGAAAGACTCCACTATATTTCAGAACCTGTAGTTACTATGGCTATAGAACCTAAGAAGACTACAGATCTTATGAAGTTAGTTGATGCTTTAAGGAAGATGAGTATAGAAGACCCTAACTTAGTTGTTAAGATCAATGAAGAAACTGGAGAGTACTTAATTTCAGGTATGGGTCACCTACACCTAGAGATAGTATTAACACTACTTAAGGAGGCTTACGGCTTAGAGGTTGAGACCTCACCACCTACAGTAGTTTATAGGGAAAGCATAAGAACTTCCTCACAAGTTATTGAGGGTAAATCACCTAATAAACATAATAGACTATATGTTAGTGTAGAACCTCTTAATGAGGAGACTATAAAGTTAATCCAGCAAGGTATTATTGTAGAGGACATGGATGCTAGGGAAAGAGCTAAGATATTAAGAGATAAGGCAGGATGGGATTATGATGAGGCTAGGAGGATTTGGGCTATAGATGAGAACATTAATATATTCGTAGATAAGACTTCAGGTGTTCAGTACTTAAGAGAAGTTAAGGATACTATAATACAAGGTTTTAGACTTGCTATGAGGGAAGGTCCCTTAGCTATGGAACCAGTAAGAGGTGTTAAGGTAATACTCCATGATGCGTTAATTCATGAAGACCCTGCACATAGAGGACCTGCACAATTATACCCAGCTATTAGAAACCCAATATATGCTGGTATGCTGCTCTCCAGACCAACATTACTAGAACCTATCCAGAAGATAGATATTAGAACTCCTTCAGACTTTATGAGCGGTATTATATCAGTTTTAAGTAAGAGGAGGGGTAAGATACTCAACGTTATTCAACTAAGCGGTAATTTAGTTAGGATAGTTGGTGAGATACCTGTTAGTGAGTCTGTTGACTTAGCGAACGAGTTAAGAGGAGTTACAGCTGGTAGGGCTTTCTGGGGGACAGAATTCAGTAGGTGGTCACCAGTACCTGACTCAATACTCTTAGATATTGTGAGGAGGATAAGGGAGAGGAAAGGTCTTAAGCCAGAACCTCCTAAACCTGAAGACTTCATGCCTATATAACCATCGCTATGGTAATCTATACAGTAACTCATTAATTAACATCTTAACATATTTAACACCTACACGTGTTAGGATCTCCTCTCCTAAGTCGTGGATTAAGGAGTTAAATGCATGGGTTTTAGACCTACTATTACAGTACTTCCCAATAAGCCATAATACAGTATCTATATGTAGAGGAGGTATAGAACTTTTTAGACTTACTGTATTCCAAGCATCTCTTAAGATATTTAAGTTCTGCTTATTCTTAACAATTTTATCGTAAGGTATGTATGCATCTGAAGCATGATTTAATCCTTCAATCTCTATGAGTCCTGAAGTATAGGAAATCTTAACCACCCTCCTATCAATAGGTATTGGAATATCAAAAGGTAGTAGAGTATCTACCCCTAAACTCTTAACCCCGTAATAGATCATCTTAATACTAAAGACTATAGTTTTATCATTGATACCGGCTCCTAAACATTTAGACACCCTATTACGTATTAAGTTAACATTACCTCCAGGTATGAGGTCGTAGATATCCATACATAATCTTAACTTATTCAAACGTTTCTCCTTCCCACTAACAGCGAATTTATGTAGCTTCTTAAGCCCTTTAATAACTACTTCTAATACTTCATCATAGTTTGAGGGACACGCATCACTAACTAACTCAGCAAATCTCATCCAGTAAGTCTCACCATCCATACTGAGCTGATATGTTATTAACGCATTCGTAAATAGTATATGAGGTGTTAACGAACCACATCTATAACTAATTAATTTAGCAGCTCTTAACTGAGGGTCGAAGTCCTCGAAGGCTTTAGCTTTATTAAGACCTAATTCTGAGAATATATCAGATATACTTTTAAGTCTACCATTAACTACCTTTATAAACATCCTAAACCCTAACTACGTATAATCAATAATCAATCCTTCCTACGAGACCTCACAACCTCTGAGATTATATCTGGGGATTCTAACTCCTCAATCCTCTCCTCAAGTTCTGAAACCTTACCTATTAAGTTTTCAATAAGTTTAGATATTTGTGTTAATCTACCCTCAATATAGACTATCTTAGAACTTAGTAAGTCTTTCGAACTATTAACATCTGTACTATTAATATTGAACTCCTTCCTTAAACCCATCACTATGTACATCTTTATCAAGTCTGTTATCTGGATCCCTAACTCTTCAGCCCTACTCCTTAACTCTCTGTAAAGATTCTCAGGTACTGATAGATGTACTGTCGGTATATATATCACTCTCAAGAAATCTCTTGAAATCGGAGTATATAAATTTGCCTCTAATATATACTAATATTAAATGAAGAATACATTTAGGACTATACTAGTCGGTTATATTAATGAGTTAATAAGGATTTATCTTAGGTGTAAGGTGTGCGTATAATAACTTTTAAAGTTGATGAGGTATTACTTGAGGAAGTAGATAGGATTGCTAAGGTGTTTAAGAAGAGTAGGTCTGAAATTATAAGGAATGCACTACATACTTATCTAAAGTATTTAAAATCTGTAAAGAAAGATAATGTTAATATTAAAGAAATTACATTAACTTAAAAACTACTACAACGTTCTCAGGTATATCCATCACACTAACACTCCATGTATTACTCTCTAAGTTTATGATCTTACGTGTAGTTACTAACTTAAGGAATTCTGATAATGGTAGTAAGGGTAGATTAATACCTTCAACCCAGTAATGCATTGGGATGATAACTTTAGGTGATAACTTATCAGAAAGCTGTAAAGCTTCTTTAGCATCTATAGTGAATGTACCTCCAACAGGTGTCATTAGTATATCAACAGGTATTAAATTTTTTAACTCATCATCTGACGGTATATATCCTAGATCACCTAGATGGACTATCCTCACCCCCTCCACATTAACTTTATATATTACTACCTCACCCCTCCTCTTACCCCTAACCTTATCATGATAGGACTTCAACCCGAGGACTTCATGTTCGAACACCATGAACTTACCAGTCTTCATACTGTAGACTACACCATCACTTCTTAAAATCCCTTGATATGCGTTATGATCGAAGTGTTCATGAGTTATCAGTACTGCATGTGCTTGAGTCTTAGGAGGTTTAATACCTATACTCCTACCATCATGCGGGTCTATAACTATTGACCTACCCTTAGAATCTATAATCTCAAAACATGCATGACCATACCATTTAATGATTACCAAGACACCACCTAATAATCCTATTACGAGACTAAGTTAATAAATACATTACACATTAATATTTTGGTGGAGTCATGAGTGATGTAAGGGGGAATGAAGTAGTAGCTTATATATTAGCTAGGATTAACTTAGGTAAAGAGTATGAGTTGCTAGAATATATTAAGAATTTACGGGGTGTTGATGAGGTTAGGATAGTTTACGGTGAATATGATATGGTTATTAAAGTTCGAGTGAATACTCTAGTAGAACTAGATAGGGTTGTCACTCAGATAAGGAGATTAAATGGTGTCTTAACAACTACTACCTTAATAAGTAGTTGATGGTGGTATCAGCTAATCATAAATTATTTTTAATATTTTAAATACATACTAAGTCAACCTCCAATACCTACTTATGAACTTCTTAACATACTCTATTACCTCCCTACCTCGAGTATCTGTAGTCTCAACCTCATTAACGTATGGAGTCTCCCCAGCCAACGCAGCTATAGAGTTCGGTAATCCCTTAGAAAGTCCTTCAGAATAACCACCCTCTAAAACAGCTACTAACCTACCACTACAGTACTTAACTGCTAACTCATATAGTTTCTTAAAGTAGTAATAGTACGTCATTGCAGTAACTCTTAAATCTGTTAGAGGGTCTGAGTAGTGAGTGTCGTAGCCTGCAGATACTAACACATACTCAGGTTTAAACTCATTAATTATAGGTTCTACAACTTCATTAAATACCTCCCTATACGTACTATCACTACTTCCGTGAGGTAATGGTATGTTGACCTTAGTCCCTTCAGCATCCCCTGAACCTACCTCATACACACTACCAGTTCCTGGGTAGATACCCCTCTGATGAATATCTATATGTACTACTCTAGGCTCACTCATGAATATCTCCTGAGTACCGTTACCGTGATGAGCATCAATATCAACTATTAAAACCTTCTTAAACCCTTCCTTCAATAAACGTTTAGCTAATACTGCAATATTATTGAAGATACAGAAACCTAATGTAGGTGCACCTAAAGCACTACCACTAATACCTGCGTGATGACCTGGAGGTCTAACTAACGTAAATACTGGGACTCCGTAAGACTCTCTTAATTCATAACTCATAACTGAAGCTGTTAGAGCTAATGTAGCGACTTCATATGTGTAGGTGTTTACGTATGTATCCCCATCAACATAGTTGAAACCCTTAGCTGAGAGTTCCTTTATATAGTCTACGTAAGCTCTATCATGGACTTCATAAGGTAGTTCATAGTCTATCCTATCCACAGAGACTAACTTAAACTTCTGTAGTATGTTATAGTTTTTCAAAGCATTTAACGCTGTAATTAACCTTGACGGAGATTCAGGATGTGAATACCCTTCACTATAATGTTTTAAGAACCTCTCATCATATACTATTACAACCACGTGGAAACCCTAGATTAGAAATTCTTAGAGGTTTTAATTCTTAGTTGTATCAATATATTTAGATAGGTTGGCAGTACTCTTACCTGACTTACTGTAGGGTGTAGTAAGTATCTTAACTATCTTACTAGCCTTCTCATCACTAATCCCCTCAATAACTGCTAACTCACTCTGTGAAGCATTAAACACAGCTCTTACAGTCTTGAATCTCTCTAACAGTTTATGAGCTGTCTTAATACCTACACCAGGTAAGGACTGAACTATATGTAATTGCCATACCTGAATATCATCACTTCTAGGCTTAAGCACCCTCCTAAAACTTCGAATTACTGTAAGGTCTTCAATACCTATCTTTTCTGCTAAATGCTTAATAAATTCAGCTGTATGTCTGTAATCCCTCGTATAGTAGAGAACTACACCGAATCTTAAGATCGCTGTTATCAAAGCCCCCTCAATAGCTCTCCACTTAGATGTTAAGTATCTAATATCGTTTAAATCACCTTCAATCACTAGTAATGGTGTGTCACAAACATCAACTAACTTACTTAACTGGTCGAAGAATCTACCGTCAAAAACAGAATGAATTAAATCATCAACTCTCTTCCTCTCAATAACTAATGAATCATTAATTATGTAATCACCTACATCAAGCATTTTATAGATTATCGTCAACCCAAAACTCTTAAGTATTTCAGGTATTCCTGAATTCCTCTCCCTCTCATCAACGTAAACCTTAACCATACTAACTACACTCCTCAATCCATCTTCCATTATCAATAATCTTAAAATCACCGGTAATAGAACTAAAGAACTTACTAAAGATACTGAATAGTTCTTTAGGTGTAACCCCCCTCACATAAGAACCACCAGCTAGTGAATGACCACCCCCAGAACCACTTAAGTTATTAGCTATATATGAAGCTAATAACCCCCCTAAAGGCTTACCTAACTCTTTAACCACATCCTCACTAACCCTTACAGTAATCCTTAAACCATCATCTCTACAAGCTACTGCAATACCTACATCAGCACCATTATCAATTAATACCTTAAGGACGTTACCCTCATAAGCACCAACACATGTAATAGCGATTAAGTACTTACCAGACTTATATATACCTAATCTAGACATACCTTTAAGACGTGCTACCCTCTCCGAATAATCTATTTGAGATTTTCTAATTAAGAGAGACCTAGCTCTATCGTAATTACCTCCCAACATAATTAAATCTGATAGTATCTTAAATGTAGTCCCATCAGCTAACTGTAACAACCTACTATCATATAGGATACCACCGATTAATAACGTAAGGTACTCACTACCTAAATCACCACCTATAGTTAGGAGTAATAATGATACTATCTCAGAAGTAGCTTTTCTACTAGGGTCGTACAACCTTATTAAAGCATTATCTACTAGGTTATTAACTACATGATGATCTATTAAGACGTAATCACTTATATGACTATAACAACCTAATTGCTCTCTAGATGCTGAATCAATAACTATAAACGTATCGCAAGACCCCTCAAAAGAACTATCATCATATATGTTATAGGGTATACCGAGATTAACTATAAAATTTTTAGATATTGAGTCAATACCTTCAGGTGTTATTACATATACTTCATTAAGTTTATTCAACCTAACTATAATTTCACGAAGTACTAATGCTGATGCTAAAGCATCTATATCTGCATTTCGATGTGTAATTAAGCAGTACTTTCTAGGGTTTTTTAAGAAGTTTAAGAATTCATTAATGTTTAGATCCTGAATCATTAGAACTAACCTCTAATAACATATCCTCTAATAATTTGAACGCATCATCTATAATATTATCGATGATTACCTCATATTCTATAGGGATAGGTTTTGACGATATCAACTCTACTAACACATCACATGTTAAGGAATTACTGAGTTCTACAGTGATTGATGTATTTACCTCTAAATCCCTCCCTAAATTAATCTTAGATACTATACTACGTCTTATAAACTCATTAACCTTAATAACTAATTCCTCAAGAAAGGTTTCAGTTAGAGAATTAAGGTTTATCCCTAAGTTAATTACGTACTTCTTCTTCATCCAGCTTTAGCCTGCCTCCCATAAATCTTAGCTAGGTATTCATTTATCTTAGACTGAAGTTCATTTAATTGCGACCTTAATAGTTGTTCCTGCCTTTCAATACTCTTTAATCTTAACTCAAGGATCTCCTTCTTATCATTTAACTCCTTTATAGCGTCATCCCTCTGAACTCTAACCATGACATGACCTACGTTCTTGAAGACTATACCTGCAGGATCTAAAGAATTAAGGACTTCTAAAGCTCTATTAACTTCTGATAACTCACTAATTATCACATTCTTCTCAGTAATAACCTGACCTAATTGATTCTGAATCTGCTGATACCTAACCAACATTTGCTGTACCTCAGGAGGTATCTGCTCAGTAACTGACACCTCATACCACCTAACTTACAATAAACTCTAACTTTAAAATTATATAAGTTTTAGTAATAGCTTATGACTGATTAACCTAAGCATTAACAGCAAAATAACAAAATTTATTTTACTATGGTAATATATTAGGTGGGCTTCACTATGTATTCAACTCCTGAAGATATAATCAAGGATGTGTTGAAGGAAGGTAGGAGTAGACTATACGATCATGAAGCATTTAAACTACTAGAACTGAGTGGATTCCCAGTACCTAAGACATTTCTGGCTAAAAACGTTGATGAGGCTGTAGAATTTGCTGAGAAAGTAGGTTATCCAGTAGTTCTTAAGGTAGTAAGTCCTCAAGTAGTTCATAAATCAGATGTAGGTGGTGTACTACTAAATATAAGGAATTCGAAGGAAGTTGTTGAAGGCTTCAACAACATCTTCAACAACGTTAGGAAACATATACCTGATGCTGAGATATATGGAGTATTAATTCAGGAGATGCTACCATCAGGTCTAGAGACAATAGTTGGATCTACTAGAGACCCTATATTCGGTCCAATACTAGTCTTCGGCTTAGGCGGTATCTTCGTAGAAGTCTTAAGAGATGTTAGTTTTAGGATAGCTCCTGTAGAATTTGAGGAAGCGTTAGAGATGATTGACGAGATAAGGAGTAGTAGGGTGCTTGCTGGGTTTAGAGGTAGTCCACCTAGGGATAAGAAAGCAATTGCTGATATCATAGTTAAGCTCTCTAAATTAGTAAGTAGTATACCTGAGATTAAGGAGGTAGACCTAAACCCAGTTATAGTGTATGAGGAAGGGAAGGGAGCTAAAATAGCTGACGCTAGATTCATACTATCTAAGGAGTGATGAATTAAAATCATTAAATAACTTAAACCTTAGATATTTTCTATAGAGTCAATTACCAACTTACTTAATCTCAATGTAGAATTAAGTACAGCCCTAATAGAACTAATCGTTGGAGCTTCTAAAACTATAATTAACTTAGTCCCATCATAAGATTTATTAATAGTTACGTTAATTCCTTTAGCCTTAATGAATTCCTCAGGTTTTAAAGCACTATATAGAGTGTTTAGTAAATCATTACTAACTCCATCAACGATTATCACTACCTTATACACCATAGTTAATTACCTTAAGGATCTTAAACTCCGGTCCACAAGGCCTCTCACTCCTTAAACACTTAAACCCTACACATACACAGTCGTCACATTTACTAAGGATTACCTTAACAACATTACCATCTTCTGAAATACTATTTACGTTAATATCAGAACTTAATTTAATATCTAAGATAGTTACTAATGCGTTAACTATATCTGATTGAATATCCCTGATATCCTTACTATCTATGAATAAGTATTTAACTTTAATAGGTTTTTGAAACCCCTTAACCTCCCTACATAACTTAATAGAACTTAATTTAATTAGTAACTTCTTCTGTAGTTTATTACCTATATTAACGTAGTATACTAGAGCTGATGGATTCCCTTTCAATTCATAAAGAATTAAAACACCATTAGAGTTGTAGGCGTACATAATATTGATTAAATCGTCTAAAGTCTTCTTCCCCCTATTTACTCTTATATACGTAGGTACTACAGCTACTAAATCCTTAATAAAACTCCTACTCCTTCTTGAGGGGTTCCTTGAAGTCGTTATTATCAATACCATACTTCAACTACTTTAAACCTGATATTGGTTGGTAAGCTCCTCCAGCAAAAACCCTACCACACTTACTACAACGCCAAACACCTACTGAAACCCTCTCCATCTCTGTCTTCAAACCGCATAGAGGACAGTAATACTTTTCATACCTCTTCAACATTACATCTCTCCATTTCTTCCTAAGGGATGATCCGTATCGTGCACCGAACCTCCCAGCTATACCGACAACTTTAGTCCTCCCCATCACACATCACATCTATACACATTACTTTGTAATATTTAAATATTTACCGTAGTTTAAGTAGTTAATATGTTTTTAACTGTGTTGATGATCTCCTTCCCCTTAGTAAGTGCTATATTCATTATCGCTAGGACGTCATCTTCTGAGAGGTATCCATGACCTGATTTCTGTATACCTGTTATTAAACCATCCTCACTAACTGCTACGATAACCTTAACATCAGATAATACACTCTCCTCAAGATCTGGATCTACGATTAAGTAATTCCCTATCTTACATACAGTAACAGTAACTACTGCTTTATTTAACGGGAGTGGTTCAGTCTTAACATTCTTATCTATTACTACCTCACCACCATCTCTAACCTCTACTTTAGGTAACTTAGCAGTCATTAACGCAGCTAGAGTCCCTATAGATGATGCATCAATTAGATTACCATCATGGTCTAAAACATATATATCCACCCAAACATTCCAGACCCTCCTACCTGGTACTAGGACTAACTTAGAGAGATCTATAGCTTTAGCCTCCCTAATACTCCTATCAATAACTCTAGCTAACTCTATAGCGTTTTCATCAGGTGGTCCCGGCTCAAACACTGGTGATGCAGTCGGTACGAACTCAGCATTAACCATTAAGTTACCTTCATTTGGTGTATCTGGGAATGGAGACCCTACCTCAAACTTTACACCGACTAGTACTTGAGTACCTCCTAGTTTAACAAATGCTGAACCATCAGCATTTGGTATGTAGTCCTTAACTATATTAATAGGTCTAAACTCATCAACTCTCCTCCCACTAATCCTTAAACCCTTACTCAACATTGAGATCATAACTTCAGATTTTAACTTAGGAACTACGTACTCACTTGATGGTGTTACCGACATACACTCACTCCTCAACCTTAATACTTAAGTACTTCTTCTTAAGTACCTCCTTCTGCATGTTATATATAACCTCTATACCTTTCTTAGCTAGGTTTAATGCCTGTATAAACTCTTCATGAGTTAAAACACCGTTTAACTGTAGCATTGTTATCCAACGTAGTGTAGGAGCCATAGCTACTGGCATATCAGCCTCACCATACATATCCTCAACTTCATCAATATCTAGGACTAAAACCCCGTCAACCTTACCTACAGCTACACTAGCCACTAAATCCCTCATCGGTATCCCAGCATCAGCTAAAGCTAATGAAGCAGCTGTTATACTAGCAGTTCTAGTACCGCCGTCAGCGTTAATAACCTCAATGAATATATCTATTGATGTCCTAGGATATAACTCGGACATTACTACAGGTTCTAAAGCTTCTCTAATAACCTTAGATAACTCTATCTCCCTCCTACTCGGTGCTGGATTCTTACGTTCATGTGTTGAGAATGGTGCCATATGATACCTACACCTAATAACAGCTCTATTAGGTAGTAATACATGTTTAGCTGGAGGTTCTCTAGGTCCGTAAACAGCTGCGAGTACCTTAGTCCTACCGTACTCAACAATAGCTGAGCCGTTAGAGTTCTTCAACACTCCAACAGTCATCGATATACTCCTTAACTCATCAAATCTCCTACCGTCATGTCTTAAATTACCTTCTATTAGTTTAACTCCTCCCTTACCCAACGAATAACCCCCTCCTAACCTTCTCCTTAATAATAAACTCCTTAACCCTATCTGTAAGACCTGATATATGTGCTTCCTTCTCAATCTTCTTAATAGCGAGTATCGCTATCTCCTCAAAATCCTTACTTGGACAGTTATCAATTAATATCCTACCGTTCTGTGCAACAATTATCTCACACTTACATTCATTAGTAAGTAACTGTAGCATAGACCCCTTCCTACCTATAACTCTAGGTACTTTAGCTGAGCTTATCTCAACTAAAGACCCCTTACACACCTTACCGAAGCCCTTACCCTTAACTGATAAAGTGATTGTCCTACCCCTACCTACGTTCTCAACCTTAGCTAAGACAACATCACCTATATCTAAGTAATCTGATAAGACCTCACGTCCCGGGTTTAAAGGTCTGTTTAAGAAGTCTGAAGCGTAGAGTACTGCAGGATGTAACGCTCTTATATCAACTTCCCAACTAGTTAGACCTACAGATGTGATTATCCCTATAACTACATCACCTACCTTAGGGTAGTAAAACCCCTCTAAAGGTATAACACCGATTTTATCACCCTCAATATCAGCTAATCCAACAACAGCTGAATAACACTTAGAATTTATACAGTATACTGTAGTAGGTGTTGATATTGATACCTTACCCTCACATAGTAGCTGACCTGGTGTTACTAACTCCCTATTCTGTACATATAATGACATACTCATTAAATCACCTTAATACTTATCTCAGCAGCCCCCCTACAGAGGGAGTTTACCTTATCAATAACCTCATTTTGAAGCCCGGCTGGAATTTCCAGCTCTACTAGTAGAGAACCATCAGATAACCACTGCTGATTCTTAACATCACCTAACTTCCTAATCTCACCCTGTACCCTCTTAGAGATCTCTGAGGGGACTTTAATAGTAATTAAAGCTTTAGAGATTTTTATTGGTAAGTATTTAGAGATTTCCTTAACTATACGAGTTGCTTGCTCTTCAACACCTTTATATAAGTCAATACTTACTTTAGCTTCCTCCATAGCCTTCTCAATACGTTGTGGAGGTATTGGAGTTTTAGTCCTCGGATCTACCGCTGACTTAGCTATGTAGTTAATGATCTGCCTCCTCTTAGCCTCTAATAACGCCCTCCTCTGCTCAGTAGTTAATTGTAACTCACCATTCTTAACAATCTCAGCAGCTATTACTCTAATATCCTCAGTACCAAAGACCTTCTTAAGGTCTTCAGGTGATGCCTTCAAACCCTTCCTAACATCTTTATATATGAAATCACTAACTAAAAAATCATCTATACTAATTCTCTTATCACCTTCTCTAAATCTTAAAGCTAAGTCCGGCTTAACAAGTATTTCAAAATGTAAACCCTTAAACTCATATCGAGCGACCACATGTTCCTTACTACTCATTTATTTACCCCAGCATCAACTATATATTGAGTTAGTTCCTCAGGTGTTAATTTCCTAAAGACCTTCTCATCAACAGTTATGTAACCCATCTCTACAGCTTCTGGAGTTAAAGGACCTTCACTTGCTGCTCTTAAAGCCTTTAAACCTAAGAGTACTACCTCCTTAATACTTAAGTCCTTCTTATAATTCTTCTCAAGGAACTCTAACGCTGGCTGTTCTCCTGCACCCATAGCTATTGCTAAGTAACTAAAGTAGTAGCCATTAGTTTCAGTCTTAAATAAATTCACTCCCTTCCTATCAACACCTAAGAATATTAGAGATACACCGAAAGGTCTTACACCAGCATGTTGAGTATAGAGTTGTTTAATATCACATACACCCCTAACTAACATCTCAATATCTGCTGGCTCATCATATACGAACCTATGATTAAACGCTAACCTCCTAGCGTAATCTATAAGGATCCTACCATCTGCAGCAAGTCCAGCAAAACTCGCTCCTACATGAGTATCAATCAAGAATATCTTCTCTATCGATGAGAGGTCAATCAACGGAGTTACCTTCTTCTTCTCAGCTAAGATCACACCACCACTAACAGATTTAATACCGATTGTTGTCCACCCCTTCCTAACATTCTCAGCTGCATACTCAACCTGATATAACTTACCATCAGGTGAGAATACGGTTATCGCCCTATCATACCCCATAGCCGGTGGCCCGAACGCCATCCTAACACCTACTAGAGATACATTAACAACAGCTATTAAATATTATCAATTATCAATACTAATACTATAAACTATTGAGAACTCATCACAAAGACATCCCATACCCCTCTCTCAAAGACTTAACATCAGTACTCTCTAAGTGAGGTTATAGTTATTATATCCGATGATATTAAAGCTTATAAAGTATTAAGTGTAATAAGAGGTTGGGAGGCCAAAGCAGCGGGGTGGGGTAGCCAGGGAGCCCGCGGGAGGTAGGTTGCAGTAGTACCTACCCGCGAAGCTCATATAATACAGTACTGGCTGTGTTGGAGAGACCCCGAGGTCGGTGGTTCAAAACGAGGTAGCCTGAGTAACTGTTGGGCTACCTCGTGAGAGTCCACCCCCCGCTACCAGAAGCCTCCCACCATCACCTCAGTTATAAATTAATTAAGTTAATAATTATGAAGTAATTCAGGTGGGTTCATATATGATTAACGAACTTCATTTCGGGACTGCAGGAATACCTAACAGTACTATTAAGCCGTCAACCTTAAATGGTGTGATTAGAGTTCATGAGTTAGGTCTTAATGCCATGGAAATAGAATTTGTGAGGGGTGTTAGGATGAGTGTAGAGTCAGCGTTAGAGATTCGTAAAGTATCTGTAGAGTTAGGTGTTATATTGACTGTCCACGCACCATACTATATAAACTTACTCTCCTCGGAGGATTCTAAAGTTAATGCATCTATTAAGAGAATCGTAGAATCTGCTAGGGTAGGTTCTAAAGCTGGTGCTTGGTCATTAGTATTCCACCCAGGATATTACGGGAAGTTAAAGTCTGAGGAATGTATAGAACATGTCAGGAAGATCCTGAAGAAAGTGGTTAAAGAGTTAATTGATGAGGGTATTAAGATGTGGATAAGACCTGAAGTTATGGGCGGTTTAGCTGAATTCGGATCTGTTGAGGAGGTAGTTGCAGTTACTGAGGGTTTAGACTACACATTACCATGTATAGACTTCGCTCACATATATGCTAGGAGCTTAGGTAAGGTAAATAATTATGATGCATTCAAAAACATTTTAGAATATATAGAGAGTAGATTAGGTAGTGAAGCATTAAAAAACTCACATATCCATATGTCCGGTATAGAGTATGGGGAGAGAGGAGAGGTAAAACATACTAATCTTAATGAATCTAAAATAAATTATGTAGATTTAATGAGAGTTCTTAAGGACTTTAAAGTAGTTGGTGTCCTCATTAGCGAATCACCAAATTTAGAGGATGATGCATTACTGATGATGCAGACATATAGGAGTATCTAGTTTAACTACTTAGGATAGTTCATGAAGTACCTCATCCTAAGAGTTTAAGCTTTTTACCGAGCTCAGGAATTAATAACTAACTTAAGTTAACTACATCTAAAGTTCTCATAACATATATTAAATCTCTTAGCAACTTCACATAACTTATCAACAGGTATGAATGCTGAAGTACCTGATTCACTAATTATATATGCAAGCCTACCCTTAATTACAACTTTAAACTTTTCACACATTAATGAAATCCCTAAGTTAAGCTAAACCTACCTCTTGTTTCTTCTCCCTAGATGCCTTAAGTGCTTGAATAGCTGCAGCTATACTACCTTTACTACTTATTAAAGCTCCCCAACGAGCTTTAAACTTCGATGGTACTAACGGCCTAACCCTCTTCTTAATTCTAGATGGTATAAATGTTGATTCCATACTCTTAAGTCCGTAACTACCATCTATCATCTCAACAACTATATCCCTCTCAATTAAACTTATTAACACCTTCCTAAGTCTATCCTCACCAGCTAGACCACTAAGTTCCTTCCTTAACTCCTTCCAAGTGACGGGTCTACCCTTTCTCCTAATTATACTTATGATCAAGTCTTCTAATCCCTTATCATCTGGAGCCTGCATTACTACTACATCTTCATCCTCATAGATAATTCTTAACTCACTAGAACTACCCACTACACCTCACCCATATAAAATATATTATAACACCATACATTTATATTTTTATCACTATAAAATACTAATAATAAGATGAAATAGATTTAAATTCCCTTATTAATGACCACTTACATTACTCACTATTAAATGAAGCACCAACAGCTACGTTATCTAACGGTAATGTAAATTGACGAATACCTAATCTCTCAATTATAACATCAACAATCTTCACAACATCTATACTATCATCTAATTCTATAACATCGTCGTTGAGGAACATGATGTTCTTACCATCATTACTTTCGGTAATTACTAAATTCAACCTCATACTTAAGTTATCTTCAAGTATCTTCTTAACCTTAACTAACCTCCTAATCATGATCTTAGACTTACATGGAGATATACTAGCTATTATCGTAACTCCCTCCATTATAAGACCTATATAACTATCTCTTAAGATAATACCTTATATAGCTTTACACCCGAGACTTTAAGGACTTTTTAAATTATTTTCGAATTTGCTTACTTTATTTTATGATTTCTAAGTTATAGAAGTTTATAAACTCTAGAAGATTAAGTACCTATCAGAGGGTAGGAACACTCTGAGTTTCTGATACCCATAGAGTGATGGACCCCTAGGTAATTAGAAGGAATATAATGCAGTGAGGGATTTAGGAGGTGGTTGAGGAGTAGATAATGAGGAGTCCTATAAAATGAGGGGTGATGAATCACCATCTACCGAGAGATGATGAGGATTTAGGTGATGGAAAGAGATAGAACCTGTTAATTAGTATAAATACAACTACATAAACTTATAAACCATAATTATCAAAAACTATAGGTTAAACATAATGGTGAAAGAATTATTAATAAATAATAAAACTGTATATCAATGCGAAGCATGCGGTCTTTACTATCTAGATTTGGAAACTGCTAAGAGGTGTGAAGAATGGTGTAGAAAAATGAAGAGTTGCTCTATCGAAATCACTAAGAAAGCAGTACATCCTCAAAAGCTTTAACATAGAATTTGATGTATGGGTATACGATAGAAGTTACCGGATTACCTACAAACATGATCCGCATTTACCAGCTGTGGCAGACCTTGAATGTATGATACCTTCTCATAATTGAGAACTATTAAGTTATACTGGATTTATTACGAATAAATTATATATTGCTGATGCAAAATTACTTGATGGTAGAATTGGTGGTTATTTATGGTATATGATGTTAGGATACAGGCTGTAGATGCTTTAAGGATATTGAGGAGGTTATTTAAGTATAGAGAGTTGGAGGGTATTACAGGTCTCTCTATCCCTACGTTATGGAGGTATGTTAATATGAGGATATTACCAACTAGGGAGAGGTCTAAGGAGATACTTGATAAGATATTAAGTGAGGATGTCATTAAGAAGATTATAGAGAGAAATATAAAAATCATTGATAATTCAGTTGTTGGTATTGCGAATCTCATATATAATATAGATTACCTAAAACTGTTTTCATTAGTAGCCTACAGAGTCTTTAGTGATCTAGAGCCGACAGCTATAGCTACTGTAGAAGTTGATGGTATACCATTAGCAGTTATGATCTCAGAAGTCTTCGACTCTAAACTAGTTGTTGCTAAGAGGAGGTTAGATATAGGGGTATCTGACTACTATGAGGTTAGTTATATCTCAGGAGAACCACCACTAATAACTAGCCTATACATACCATCAAATGTCCTGAGCCGTAACGATAGGGTGTTAATAGTTGATGACTTACTACGTAGTGGTAAGACTAGTCAAGCATTAATAAGACTTATAAAGAAGACTAAAGCAACACCTATAGGTATCTATGCCGTAGTTGCATTAGGTAATAGATGGTATGAAACATTAAAAGATGAAGTTGGTAAGATTTACGTGAACTACATAATAAGTTAAAGATGAAGATTAATGAGTAGGTTTAACTTATGCTAACCGTTAAGTTCGTAGCATCAGCTCTATCCATAGCGTTACTGTTTAAGGTTCTAACACATACATCTATAGTAAGTTACTTAAAGAGTATTAAGAACTTAAGCATTCGTGAATCCTTAAGCACAACACTGAACCCTACAAATTACATACTATAGTTAAAGGAATGTGAAGGTAGGGTTAGGGTATTGAATTATGAGATCAATTAACAATATGATGAGTAATTCAAACATCCGTACTAACACATACTTAGGACAATCAACCCTGACAATACAGTTAATACATAAGTATGTTAATGACTACATAAACATGTTGTTAATCACTAGAGAACCTATCAAGTCAGTACCTTCTGAATTAGTAAATGAGGATGTTGAAGACCTCCACAACACACTACAAACTATTAATTCATCATATACTAACAAATACAGATATATTCATTCAATACTGAATAACTACGTAAGTAATAACATGATTCTTAAAGTCCTTAGAGAATTAAGTTACTGTGATTTAGTAGTATATGATGTAGTTAGTAATTATGAAGTAACGTTAGATGTGTGTAGATTTGTGATTAACCTATGTATTAGTGAGAGCGTAAACTTCCTAGAATACATTAGTGAGACAGGGGCATACCTACCGAGTAAGTTCTTAGGTAGTGTAGTCCTTAAAGGATCTAACCATACAATAGTGACCCTGATTAAATCTTACTCTAACATAATACATTTATTACTTGATGGTGAGATTAAGGATTTATTAAAGAATTCACTAGATAGTTACTTAAGGATCGACATAGACGATACAGCTTTAACTGATGTATCAGCTCTAACAACATCATCTACACTTATGATATTACCATCTACGAACATGTAGGTAGTATAAGTTATGAACACTAAATATAGCTTTAATAATTCATTACATCCTAAAAAGATTATTTACTGTGTTGATATCCACGGCTCTGAACATAACTTTAGGAGGTTGTTAATAGAATCTACTAAGTTAGGAGTTGAGGTTATCATCATAGGTGGTGATATCAATATTGATTTGAAGGATGTGATTTTGTTTAATCATTATAGACTACTATTAATACCTGGTGAATGTGATGATGTTTACATAACTAAGTATGCTAGGGAGTTGAACATACTTTCAGATGGTGTTGTAGTAGATGTAGATGGTATTAAGATTGGGTGTGTTGGTGGGTTAACTACGCATCAATCTATAAGGAGGTTATATAAGTATATTAACACTATAGGAGGTCTTGACCTCTTAGTAACTCACTTCCCACCTAAGGGTTGTTTAGATAGTGTTTTGAATAATCTCCACAGTGGGTTAAGAGAGGTAAGGGATTTGATATTGAGATATTCAGTAAAGTATGTATTTACAGGACATCACCACGATAATATAGGTGTATGTGTGTTAGGTAATTCCATAGTTATTAATCCAGGACCTTTAAGTCTAGGACATTATCTATTAGTAGAGTATATTCCGAGTAAACCCCTTACCTACGTATTCATGAAACTTCCTTAACCTCAAACACGTCACCACCCCATATATCCCTAATAATCGGTGATTGAATTACTTCATTATCATTTAAAATTTTAAAGTATCCATCGATAGGACGGTCTCTAAAGACCTTTAAGAATGCTATACCATCATCACCTACTACAGTCTTATCTAACATCTTACTACTCCATACCTCCACTACACTACCTGGAGGGAGTCCTTTAACTATCACATTATCACCTCTCTTAGTATAGATGTTCTCCGTAGGTATATCCTCAACACGTCCTTCAGGTGTAACCCAACCAAGTTTTACTAAACCGAACGGCCCGATATTAAAGTATTTTATGTAGATCTCGTAAGAACCCCTACTCAAGAATATAGGTTCTGAGTAGTATAGTGTTGGTGGTTGTTCAAACCAACCATTAATTAAGACCTCATCACCTAACCTCATAATACAACCATCATCACATTCCATGAACAGAATATAATAACCATCTTTACGTATGTCTAAGTACCCATACCACTCAACCATAAAATCCATACTATCGAAGTTCTTAGATGGTGGTTCAAACCATATAAAATTTATACATTGATCTACTCTAACCATTAGAGGATTACTACTGACGTTGAAAGCGTTAGTATCAGTTATAGCATAATAATACCCTAGTAAACCATGTGCTAACCCAGCCTGTAATCTAATAAATAGATACTTCATAACTACCCAAACAAAACCTCATTTGATAGTATATTTAAGACTTTAGGGAGTTCAAACCCGTATTAACCTATACTCGTTTACGCATAATCACTATCTATAATCCTTAAGGTATTCGTAATTCTCAATTACCAACCTAACGACCCCATCCTAGTAGATTCAATTATACTAAGTAGTTATAGCCATTACGTACGCATCTTCACCGTCTAGGTAATAATGTTTAATTACCTTCACCTTCTTAAATCCTAAAGACTCGTAGAGTTTGATTGCCGGTATATTACTAACTCTTACTTCTAGGTATACCTCCTCAACATCGTAACACTCCTTAAGTCTCCTCATGGACTCCCTCATTAACTTAGTACCGATACCTAATCTCCTGTAGTTAGGGTGGACTGCTATACTAACTATATGTCCTAACCTAACTATACCTCTCCTTATATGTCCTAAACCAGTCTCAACCCTACACATAACATAACCAACTACTTCGTTATCAACCTCAGCTAGTAGGAATGCCTTACCCCAAGCACGTAGATGGTCTAACCAGAAGTCTAATGGGTAGTGCTCAGGTAATGATATCATATTTATCTCAATAACTTTCTTTAAATCCTCCTCACAAACTTCTCTAATCATAACATTTACTGACATCACATCCACTAACTACCACTTCATATATAATTTAAAAAATTTAATTCTAGATATTGGAGGGTATGAAGTTTCATTACCATCCAAGTGATGAGATAAGGGGTATGGAGTCGGACTCCTTAAACGGTAAGAAGTTAGTATTAGGTGTAACTGGTAGTGTCGCTATTTATAAAGCTGTAGACTTAGCTAGGGAGTTAATTAAGAGGTCAGCTGATGTATATGTAGTTATGAGTAAGGATGCTACAAAGTTAGTAGATCCACAACTCTTTGAGTGGGCTACTGGTAATAAAGTATTTACAGAGTTCTCAGGGGAGGTAGGTCATGTAGTATTAAGTCAAACCTGTGATGGTATGGTAATAGCACCTGCTACAGCTAATACTATAGCTAAGTTAGCTATTGGTGTAGCTGATACTTCAGTAAGTCTTACAGCTCTTAACTTCATAGGTTTGAGGAAGCCTTTAGTGATTGCCCCAGCAATGCATTTAGCTATGTATAGAGCTCCTCAGATCTCTGAAGCTATAAGTAAACTCAGGAGTTATGGGGTAATGATCTTAGAACCTCAAGAAGATGATGTTAGAGCTAAGTTCCCTGAGGTAGATGATATAGCACTTGCTGTGGAGGTAGCAGTACTTAGAGGTACTGACTTAAGAGGTGTGAGAGTCTTAGTGACTGCAGGTCCTACAAGGGAGTTTTTAGACCCTGTAAGATTCCTAACAAATGCTAGCTCCGGTAGGATGGGTATAGCTATAGCTAAGGAAGCATATTTTAGAGGTGCTGATGTGACTTTAATACATGGTCCTGTAAACAGAGCTTTAATCCCTAAATACGTGAGGTCTTTAAGTGTTACAACAACTACTGAAATGCTTAACGCAGTAGTTAATGAGTTGAAGAATAAACATTATGATGTCGTGATCTTAGCAGGTGCTCCATCAGACTTCAAATTTAAAGATGTTAGTAAGATGAAGGTAGACTCCAGTATAGAGTCATTAGAAGTAACTCTACAACCTACTCCGAAAATAGCTGAGGAGATTAGGAAGATTTATAACGGTTTAGTTGTAGGGTTTGCTGCTGAGACCGTAGGTGGTGATGTAAATACTCTTAGGGATAGAGCTAAGCGTAAGTTAGTTGAGAGGGGGTTTAACATTATAGTAGCTAATGATGTCTCAAGCAGTGAGGTAGGATTTAATAGTAGGTTTAACGAAGTACTTATATTAGGTAGTAACGGTTTTGAGAAGTTCATACCTAAAACTCGTAAGGAGTTAATAGCTAGGGAGATACTCGATATTATTAAAAAGTTATTAAGGGTTAACAAAACTTGAGAGTCATAATACCACTCCATATAACTGGTTTTTGGTATGTTGTAGAGTCCTACAACCCAGTATTTACCGGGTCTTTAGGTGCTGGTATAACTTTAGACCCACCAGTAATTGCTGAAGAGAGTAGTTATGACTGTGAATTATTAATTAACGATGAATGCGTAGTAAGTCCAGTGATAGTCACAGCACGTAGGTTAGCACAAATAAGTAGTGATTCAGGGGTTAGTTTGAGTTCTAAGGTTGCATTAGGTAACGGTTATGGTTTAAGTGCAGCATCAACTCTTGCTTACCTAATTATAAAGACCGGTAATACCAACCGTTACACTCTTAATAAAGCGGCAATAACAGCTCATGTAGCTGAAGTACTTAATAAGACAGGCTATGGTGATGTCATTGCTGAGTTCTATGGAGGTGGTCTAGTTTTAAGGACCCAGCCAGGACCTCCAGGTATAGGTTCGGTAGATATCATACCGGTTAGTAAGTCCTTGAAAGTCGTTACAGTAGTCCTCGGTAGTTTAACAACTACTGAGATGATGTTAAGGTATGGTTTTAAGATAAATGAGGTTGGTAAATCCGTATATAGGAAATTCTTAGAAGATACTACTATAGAGTCATTCGTAGATCTCGCCCGCGAATTCAGTTTAAGTGTAGGGATGCTGAGTAACGATTTAGACACTCTACTCAAGTCTAAATTATCTAAGTATTTAAGTAATGGGTGTGTGTTAGGTTACTTCATTAAGAAGAAACTATTAACAGTAATAGTTGAAGATGAGTGCTTAGTAGAAGTTACTGACATCTTGAGTAGGTATGTAGGACCACCTAAAGTTTTTAATATAGCTAGACATGGTCTCATAGTGATGCCGAAATGATTGAAATCTCACCTAATCATCCGAGGTATTGGTCTTTAGTCATAAGGGAGAGACTTGTTAAGGGGTTTGAGGAAGGTTATGTAGTTCCTCAAGGTCTTATAGCTCATGGTAGGGGGGAGTGTTTTGATTACTTATTAGGTGAAGTCACTATACCACCAGCTCTGAAGGCTATAAGAGCTGCTGCAGCTACGTTACTCATATCTAAATACCCTGTAATATCTGTTAATGGTAATGCTGCAGCTTTAGTTCCTGGGGAGATAGTTAGGTTAGCTAAGCTAGTTGGTGCTAAGATAGAGGTTAATTTATTCCATAGAACACGTAGTAGGGAGTTAAAGATTGTGGAGGTCTTAAGATCTTACGGAGCTGATGAGGTTTTAGGTGTAGAGGGTGATGACCTAACTACTATACCTGAAATCTTCAGTGAGAGACGTAAAGTTAGTTTAAGAGGTATTTACAGAGCTGATACTGTATTAGTACCGTTAGAGGATGGGGATAGAGCTGAAGCTCTTAGGAAGTTAGGTAAGACTGTCATAGCTATAGATTTAAACCCGTTATCAAGAACTTCAAGAGCTGCATCAATAACTATAGTTGATAATATTGTGAGGGCTTTACCTAAATTAGTTGAGGAGGTTGAGAGTTTGAAGAAGTTTAACGTTAATGAGTTAAGACGAATAGTTACTGAATATAATAATGAGGAAGTTCTTAAGGAAGTCATTAACTACATACTTGATAGACTCTACATACTATCTAAGGAATTAAGACTTACTACTTAACATATCCAACCTAGCTAAAGAATCCTTACGATGATCTTCTTCACTAACGTCTAAATCGATGTTTACACCTTTAAACTTCTTAATAACTATATTTAAGTACTTAAACATTAACCTAACCTTACTATTAAAATCCTTAAAGAAATTCTCATAATTTTGAGTTTCTTTAAAGAGCTTCACAACTATAGGTATATCATTAAATAACATCTGCTTTAACTTACTCTTATCACTAACTGATAAGGAGTTCTTAACTGAGAGTTCAGATATAAAGTTTAATATATTATCTATATCAACAACCTCTACTTGAAGTTTAAGTAGAGTTACTTCAGGGTCACTATCTAAAGAGTCTTCATACTTACCCTCATAGATATCTAAAGCTTTAGAAATAACTGAAGGGTCTGTAAACCTCCACCACCTCTGATTAGATGACTTATAAGTAGTTTCTATAACACCGAAATCTCTCTCCATAATCCTAAGTAATTGATTAGGATTATAGTTAAACCCCTTCTCACGTAACTTACTAACTAATGATTTAAAGTCGAAATCCCCAAGAACTTTCCTACCATCGACAGTATTCACACTGTATAACTCATAAGCTGTCTTCAACACTAAATAAGCTTTCTCCCCATACTTGTAGAGGAGGTCAAGCACTATAGACTCACTGATACCAACCATAAGAACTACTTCCTAAAGGATCAAACCTACACCTAATTTAAATACTACTCATAAGGAGTTACTAAAACATTACTTAAAAAAGTATTACTCAGGTATTACGTTAATGTCTTATTTGTAACACCTAGGAAGTTGTATGAAGTAGGTGTAAATATATCATAGACAATTATGAAAACTAAGAACATCATAAACTTCTCTGGAGTTCCCATAGATTCTTAAGTTAATTCATTCACTTATTCCTTACGTTCTAAAGAGGTCTAAATCTAAGATTTAAAACGTTAAAAACTATAGTTGTTGATGGTTAGTGATATGTTTAGGGGTATTAAGCAATATAAAACACTCCTAGTAGAGGTAGTATGTATATTAATACTTACCATATCGTTAGTTGTTGGGTCCTACCTTAGACTACAACCAGTTTATAACGCGTTAAGATACGGTTACGGTCCTACACTTTATGAAATGGATCCATTCCTAAACTATTGGATAGTTAGTAGGTTATATGAGAATGGTCTTACATACTATACGTCATTAACTAGTGAGAACCCAGTAACTAAGATATTCTGGTATCCTTACGGTAGGGATATCCCTGCTACTGAGTTACCGGCACTTCCTTATATCTCATTATTCACCTACTACATAGCACATGCTGTAAATCCATCAATAACACTTTATGAATGGCTTGTCTACCTACCAGTAGTACTCTACATAATTAGTGTTGTAGGTATATACTTAACAGTTCGTGAGCTTTACGGTCCGCTACCAGCTGCTATAGCATCATTAACAGCATCATTAATGTTCATTGATAGGCAGGTAGCTGGTTTCACAGTTAAGTATGTTTTAGGTCTAGCCTTCATATTCCCAGCTATATACTTCCACGTAAGAGCATTTAAGAGGGATTCTACGATCTCAGCACTACTATGCGGTATAGTGTTAGGGATCTCAGCTATTAGTTGGGCAGGGTTTAACTTAGTCTTAGCAGCTATATTCCTACAGTACGTGTTAACACCATTAATAAGAGGTAGTATGGATATGAGGTACTTTAAACTCTGGATTTATGAGATGCTACCCCTAACGTTAATTATATTACTTACACCATCATATTATAACGGGTATGAATACTTAATCAGAAATGCTGGTTTAATGATCCCGTTGGGTACTATAGTATTAGTTATAGCTCTTACTATCTTCTACCTACCGAGGTTAGGGATTGTTAGGAGGAATTCTAAACTCTATAAACCGAGGTTCATCTACTTCTCAATCCTAGCTATATTCGGGTCTTTAGGTATAATAGCATTAACTACAGGTTTTGTAGGGATAGGTGGTAAGGGGTTAGCAGCTATGGGTTTAGGTAGTATAGCAGGTGTCTTAACAGGTACTATAGCTCAGTATAGAGGTGCTACATCGTCAGAGTTCATATACTTAGGTGGGGCTCCATTAATAATCTCCTTAATATGTATCCCCTACATGATGTATAAGGTGTTAGTACGTAAAGACCTTAACCAACTCTTCATGATTTTCTTACTGATAATCTCTATAATATCTACTTCAAACGTAGCCTACTTCTTCTCATACAGTAACTTAGTAGTAGCTCTAGTTTCAGGATGTGTTGTTGGGGAATTACTAACACCTAAGATATTCACTAAAAGTAAGAGTGGGTGGTTCTCTAAGATCTTAGCCATAACTTTACTAGCTATCTACGTAAGCTCCGTCATACTTCAAGGACTGTATGTGTGGGTACCTTCCTACAAGTCAGTAGTACCGACAATTATAGAGTCTGGAGTTGGTTTAAATCTAAATATTCCATCATGGATAAATACTTTAGACTGGGTTAAGAACAACACAGATAAAGATGCAGTAATTGTTGCTTGGTGGGATTACGGCTACTGGATCTCAGTAGTTGGTGAGAGAGCATCACTTGCTGATGGATCAACACTAAACTTCACACAAATACATCTACTAGCAAGAGCGTTAACTAGTGATGAAGATACAGCTGTAAACACGTTGTTGAAGTATTTTAATATACCGCCTAATAAGTTATACATAGCTACTTACGAGTTCTTCATAGTTGATGATACTAATAGAAGAGTATATCCAGGACCTCTAGTCCTCTCAAGACCTGATGGGACACCGATCTTCTTAGGAGCTGATGGTGCTAAAGCTATCTCTGCGATGTTTAGGATAGCTGGTGTTGATATAGATAAGGAGATAGATTTAGGTGGTGGTGATCACGTTAAGATCTATAGGTACACCGCTTCACGAGGTACTGTATACTCATTCATACTACCTAACTGGAACTCTAGTAAGGTTTCTGAAGCCCTCCTCTACAAACTATTAGTTGATACGGCACGGAGTGTGTGGGGTCCTCTAGGTTATGAGGTCTACGACCTCTTCACACAGTCTGGAACACCTACTGAGATCTACACTACCGAGATGAAGTATTTCAAACCATCCTATATAGCAATTTCAAGAATTACATCAACTATATACTTAATAACAACACTTTACAAACTTGATGAGAATTCATTAAGTAACATTAAAGTGGGTTAGGTAGATCTACTGGAGATCTTTACAATGTTTAAAGTCGTAGATGCTTCAATAACCCAGCAAGCAATTAATCTGGAGTAGTAGATGACTGCATATTCTTCAGGTACTTCATGACCTAAGTATTTAGTTAATGCTTTAACAGCGACCTCCGGATCTATACGATGTCTTATATGGTCAGATAACTTATCTATTAAATCAGTTAGTGATAATTTAGTCGTAGTAGTTAACTCCCTTACTTTCTCTAAGTCTGAGTTCTTAATGATTGCTTCTTCCCTAGCTTTATCCCTACCTAACTCTACAGCAGTTTTAATATAGTGAAATAACGGTGTGTAGTCCTTAACTAACTCCCCAGTAGCAAGTAATGGTCTATACTCACTCACGTACTAATACCCTAACTACTAAAGTTTACAATAGTATTATATTTAATCATTAGAAGAAAGATTTATTAGTGGTTGACTGTGAAGGGGGTATTATGGGATGGTTCTGTTAAGTTTGTAGATGTTATAAGACCCTACATAAGACAAGGTTATATCCTCGGTAAGACGGTATTAGCAGGCATCACACATATTGAAAGAGCTATATCATTAGGTATAGTCCCCACTGAGGTTGGTAGGATTTTAGGGTCTTTAGGTGTTATTAGAGTAATTGATGTTAGTAGTGATTTAGATAGTAGTTTAATTGGTAAGTACTTCCTACTACTACCTAGATATGACTTTATAGGTGGGGTGGATTTCAACGGTGTACTTACTGAGTACGCAGCATTACCTCATAAGATATTAACCCCTATTAGTGAATACTATGTTCAGAATCCTGAAATACTCATTCATGCAGAACTCTCATATATTTCAAATTTAATTAAGTATGTTAAAGGTAGAGAGGTTTTAATACTAGGGTGTGGACCTACTTCCTACGTAATTACTAAGTACATTAGTAAGCTATGTAATGCTTACGTAGTATGTTATCATAGTCATAAGTTCCTACAGAAGATAGCTGAGGTAGGTGTTTACGTAGCAAATTATGAGAACATTAGTAAAGAACGTTATGACGTAGTATTAATACTAACTTTAAGTAGTTACCTCATGTCTAGAGCTTTAAAACATGTTAAAGATCGTGGGTTAGTACTCATACCCCCCACCATCCCTAAATCACTAACTAACTTACTATGTCTGAACCTAACTAATAATGTTAAGTTGAAGATATTAAATTATGGTGATTTAAGTACTAGTGTAAACCTCCTTAAGAATAACTTAGGTAGTTTAAAGAACTTAATTAGTATTGTAGATGATTTCGATAAGGTACTTGACAGTATGTTTTACTTCTGGAGGGTAGTAGTTAATAGGTTATTGAAGACGTGATTTAATAACATTACTTAATATCTTAATACCCTCAACTATCTGTTCTTCCTTTGGATAACTAAAGTTAAGCCTCATAGAGTTAACTCCACTCCCATCAACGTAGAAGGGTGCTCCCGGTACATAAGCTACTCCAGCTTCTATAGCATCAAATAACATCTTTGAAGTATCTATATCCTCTCTAGGTAGTTTAAGCATTACGAATAAACCACCAACAGGTCTAGACCACCAACACCCAGGTACCATATAATCCTCTAAAGCCTCTAACATCACATCCTTCTTACGTTTGTAGATGGTCTTAGCCTTCTCAATAACTAAGTTAACTATACCTGTTCTTAAAGCCTCTGCTGAGAGGTATTGAGTAAATGTTGGTGTGTGTAGGTCTAGAGACTGCTTACACTTCTCAAACTCCTTCACTATATCGTTATGAGCTACTATCCAACCTATTCTAAAACCTGGGGAGAGTATCTTACTTAACGTACTCACATATATAACCCTACTACTTAAACTCTTCAAAGGTGTAGTATCTGTCGGTTCGTAAGTGAATGAACTGTAGGGGTCATCCTCAACTATTAAGAAATCATATTTCTCAGCTAGTTCTATTAAATGTTTTCTCCTGTTTAAACTCATAGTAACTCCGGCTGGATTATGAGCTATAGGTATGGTATATACTAACTTCACCTTCTTACCCTCAGCATACAACCTCCTCAACCTAACCTCAAGAACGTCAGTGTTCATACCGTCGTCATCTAATGGTATACCGATGAAGTTCGGCTCACTAAGTCTGAAGGCATTAATAGCTCCTAGATATGATGGGAGTTCCATAACTACGTAATCTTTAGGGTCTATCAACGTTAGAGCAATTATATGAAGTGCTTGCTGACTTCCTGTAGTCACCATCACATCATCGTCTTTAGATACCTTCACACCCCTACTACTTAAGAAGTTAATTAGTTCATACCTAAACTCATCCACCCCCTTAGTAGGGCTGTACTGTAGAGCACTATCCCCACGCTCCATCAACACCTTACTACATATCCTAACTAACTCCTCCTTAGGGAATGTCTGTGGGTCTGGGAGACCACCAGCAAGACTAATCACCTTCCTACTACCGACAATCTTAAGCAACTCTCTAATCTCTGAAGACTTCATCAACTCAACCCTACGGGCTATGAACTTCGATACGTTATACATCGACAAAGCTCACACCTTAGAAAGTGAAGTGGTATAAATATATAAACTTAACTGTAGTATATGATATCTCATTTAACGATATTAAAACTCCTTATATTTAAACCTAAATCTATGAATTCCCAAGGAAGTGTTTCTGAGGGATTCCTAGGTCTAAACACGTAATCAGTATCAATACTTAAAGACTTAAGTATATATTTATAATTTGAGAACTGTAACTTATCACTAACATACGCTTCACTAACATATCTTAATAGTACATCACTTAATTTCACATCACCTAAACTCATAGTTGCTTGTACGTACGCTAAGTTATGACTTAATGCTTCGATACTAAAGTACCTACTGGGGAGTTCTTTCCTGATAAGTCTAATCCTACGCATATATTCCTTCTTATTAATTAACCCGAAGAACTGTATAGGGGTATTTGCTTTAGGTATTAATGGATTTATAATGACTCTAACCCTCCTCCTAAACCTACTCTTATCTAGTATTGGTATTAGATTTCTAAGGAATTTAACTAATTGGTTTATATCCTCATCATCTTCGAAGGGTATACCTACCATATAATATAACTTAACCTCCATCCCTAACTTAACACTGTAATCTACTAATTTAGAGATTAACTCATCACTAATATACTTCCTAATAACACATTTTAATTTATCACTATGTGTTTCCGGAGCTAATGTAAGTGTTTTCTGACCACCACGTCTTATTAAGTCAACTCTATACTCATTTAACGTATCAGCTCTTACTGAAGGTATACTAAACTTTATACCTTTCTCTAGGAGTGATTCTAATATCCTATCTGCTGAGTGATGATCGAAGAATGAGAGTGAGTAGAATATAACTCTATCAACCTTATTAACTTCTAAGCCCTTACCTATACTCCTCATTATCTTCTCATAACTCCTCACCCTATATGGGTATGAGATGAATGCCTCCATACAGAATGGGCATAAGTGCTTACATCCCCTAGAGACCTCCATGATATACCCTCTACCAAATACTGACTCAATAATTAATGACTGAATCTGATATTCTGGGTAGTAAGAACTATCTAAATCAACTATATACGACTTCCTAATCCTACTACCATCATGAATTAATGGTATGTAGAAACCTTTACTAGCTAAATCCTCTAGGAATAAGTCCTTACTATGTAGTAACCCTATAGAATTCATTAATAACTTAAGAGCTTCCTCACCCTCACCTATAACTATACCGTCAAAGAATTTAGAAAGTGGTAAGGGATTTGCAGAAAGTGCTGGACCACCAGCTATGATTATAGGTCTCCTACTACGGTCGTTAACTACTGGTATATTATTTAGTAAGAGGATTTTAATAGCGTTGAAATAATCGAACTCGTAGCTTAAACTCATTAAAACTATATCGAATTTCCTTAAATTTAACGATGTTAAAGAACCGTTGATGGGGTTATCCATAGAAAACCTATCAACTAATACATCACCGTATGAGTTTAAGTAGTAGTAAGCTATATGAGTGAATAAGTTAGTTATTGAGGCTTGGTAAGTACTTGGGTAGACTAAAGCTATCTTAACTGATGGGTTACCCCTAGGTATGAATACATTTAACTCTTTAAACAGCCCAACACCACTTATTACTTAACCCCCTATAACAGTAGCATAAAATGAGGTATTAAGTTTGCAAATCTAGCCTTGAGGACTTCTAACCTTAGAAATAACTATATTAGTAATATTACGGACTATACTATTGATGTATTCCTTATGTTTTTTCCTAAGATGTGGTTCTGCATCAGAAATTCTGAGGTAAGTATTACATAACATACATACTACCCTACCACCACTCCTTAACATTACAGGTTCTATAGATGCTATATAAGGATATATGATCTCGACAACTTTAGTAGCTACTCTATAATTCCCTGCCTTATCTATAACTCTCTGAATATGTCCTCGAACCTTAAACTTACTAGTCCTATACTTAAACGCTATAACACTTGGAGACTCCCCATCAATTAAGTACTCCTTAATAGCTACTAATGCTACTACATCATTAATCAACTTCTTAATAACTAAATACCTAACGATAGCAGTAATAGCCTCCTCCATAGCACCCACTTAAACCCTACGAATAAGAATACATAAAAAGGGTACTACTTATTAAGATGAGGGTTAACAAATTTAGTAACTGTGTTAGTACTTCTAGATACTCTCTTTAATAATTAATGAGTCTTAATACCTAATTAACTCCTCCATTAATTCACATACCCCTACCAACGAAGATAGAAATAGTTGAGCATTACGAATTATTAGAAAGTAAGAGTTATTAACTTTATTGCCACTGCTTTTTACGTAGGTGTGTATTGTGAATGAGAGTTTATTATTCGATAAGATTCAAGGACCCTCAAGAACTTTGTCAATAAAACTTGACTGTAATACATTAACGAAGATTGATTACTTAATAAAGTATTATAAGTTTAGGAGTAGGAGTGAATTTATTAGGAATGCAATTATGTATAAGATTAATCAGTTAAATAAAGACGGTAAGTACAGTCAAGTACTGTAGTGATATATTAAATTTTTAGTTAAACCTGTATGGTGGTTATTTAATTGTCTTTATTCTGGGAGCCTAGGTGGGTTAGGAAGAAGTTAATAGTTGATGGTATTGAGGTAATTACTTGTGTAGATGAAGTTACTAAACTGATCTTATGCCCTATATGTGAGGATATCGATGAGTTCTGCCCTGAAGATAAGCAAACTTCTAAAGTGAAGGAAAACCTCCTCACATTCTTCACACCTAGGGATTTGATATACCATTTAAGAAGTCATAAACATCTTAAGAAGCTTAAATTTAAAGTGGAGAAGTACGAAGAAGCTGAGGAGGTTGAAGAGGAAGAAGAGGAAGAATGATGAATGTGGTATATTTAGGTGAGAGTTTATCTACATTAGCTTCTATCTTAAAGAAGTCTATAGTTAATGAAGTAATAATAGTTGATATATGGAGTGATGGGAGTTTATTAAGCGGTATTAGAGTAAGTAATTTAGAAGTTGATAAAATCCCTATACTAGCTAGGGAGGGTATTACTACAGATAATACAGTATACTTCAAACCCGATATCGTATATGTAGGTAGTGAGACTACCTATGATAATAAAGTGTCTATGGGTGTAGAACTACAGAGGAACTGGTTCTACGAACTATCTCAAGGAGGAACTATACCTAAGAAATTCTTCTGTAGTATATACAGACATCTAAAGTCTTTAGTAAGTGTTAGGAGAAGTTATGATGTAATCAGTACTATTAAGTTAAGAGAGAAAGAATTAAGACTTACTAGGTATGGAGTCCTACATTACGATACTTTAGTGAATACGTTACCATTACCATACTTTATAAGTAAGGTAGACTTACCACCAGATATTAAAGAGGGTTTAATATCTAAGTTAGATTATGTAGGTTTACTAATTAGTATAGCGTTAACACGATGTAATATAGATAACTACACCGTAGTTTATGTAGGTAGGAAGAACTTAATCCCACATACTGTAGTCCTGATCCCGTTAAGAAACTTTATAGAGGAATTAATAGACTACACAATAATTTACTCAATAACGTCTATTAGGAGGCCCTATATTAGCTTTAAGGGTGAGTACGTAAATCGATTATTATCAGATGTTAGTAAATTAGGGGTATTTAATATTGAGTTAATTAGTTATAAGGTAATTCATGAGAAGTACGGGTTGTTAGGGAGGGTTGATGATTTAGAAAGTTATTTAGGTAGTCTAAAGGATTCTGGTGTAGTACTTAAAGGACGTTTAGGTATTTGGAGAGAGTTAAGTATTAAGGAGTTATTATGTTGTAACAACGTTATCTAGAGAGTCATCCCTATCAACATATATTCCTAAAGCATATGTAGGACTTACCTCACCTTCAACTGTTGAGTATGTTAGTATTAAATCAACAGCTTCATCAACAGTTACTAAACTATTAAGACTTACCTCAAAACCATTAATAATTACTGATACCCCCTTACCCTTCTCATCAGTTAGTAACGGCATAATATAAACTTCAATACCATACTCTCTAAATACCTTTATAGCTGCATTCCAAAACCTCCTTAAGATCTCATCACCTAATACATTCCCATACCTAAAAACTATATAGACATCAACAGCCATAACCACACCATTCACTAAAGTACTACGTAAATTTAATAAAAATACTAACACTAATGGTAATCCATAATATATCCAACCACGTTTAAGAATTTTAACTACTACTTACTAACTCTATAGGGTTTGAGGATGTGGTTTTCACATCTTTCCACACCTTTAGGTCCTAGAGTTAGAACTCAATACTCATTCATATACGACCTCACAAAGGAATGCTATATTGATGAAAAATCTAAGACCCTACACACTATAAGTTTAGAGTGCTTAGATTTAGAACATGTAGAGAACATCATTAAAGTATCATATGTTGACCCCGACATAATTGATACGGTAAAAACTTCAGCTAAGGGAATTAACACAATAATATTTGCATCCTACTACTGACTTTATAATTAAGACACATTCTCATACTAGGTAATTGGAATTCATAGTTAAAAGAGACTTAATTATAGTGTAATCCTAAAAGAAGAAACCACCCTTCTAACACCATAAAATAACTTTAAGAGAACCCCTTAAATAATATTCAAATCATTTCATTATTTACGTTATAATTAACTCCATTAGTAGGTCTTCATTGTAATTCATGACCTACTCCTCTCGGAGAGATAGGTCCTGACGTCCTTCCCATCCTTAAGGACAGAACCTTTCAGTTGTAAAACTTATTAAATTACTACCACTACTTAATCTGGGGTTGTATATGAGTGAAAGAAGGAGGAGAAGGAGTATTTTTGATATATTTGATGAACTCATGAGGGAGTTTGAGGAGGAGTTTGAGGATATAATGAAGTCTTTTAGTGGTGAGTATGGACGGGTTAAACCTTACGTATATGGGTTTAGAATAACTATAGGTCCTGATGGTAAGCCTAAGATTGAGGAATTCGGTAATGTTAAGAGGGTAGGGGTTAAACCTAGGATAGTTGAGGAGATGGAACCTTTAGTTGATGTTATTGAGGAAAATGATAAAGTTAAGGTAGTAGCTGAGATGCCTGGTGTTGAGAAGGAGAAGATAAGTGTTAGAGCTACTGAGGATACCTTAATAATTAAGGGTAGTAACGCAAATAGGAAGTATTATAAGGAGGTTAAACTACCTGCTAGAGTAAAACCTGAGAGTGCTAAAGCAACTTATAGGAACGGTGTTTTAGAAGTAGTTATAGAGAAGTATGAGAAGAAAGGAGGCGGTGTTGAGGTTAAGATAGATTAGAGAAAATATATCCTCTAGAGGGTGTTAATCCTTAAAGTCTATCCATACAGAAGTTTTTTAATAACCTGAACATACTCTTAATTAACACCTACCTTATTAGAGGTTAATACATAACATATCAAACTAATAAGTACCTGTAATTAATTGTATGAGGTTGTCATCTATTGCGATTCTACGTATTCCTCAATAACTACATTATTTCTACCTTCCTCATATATTACTGCACTCCTACCTAACGGGTCTTTAATTATTAATGTAAACTCTACTAATCCGTTCATAGCTTTCTTAATGAGGTTAACCTCATCTAAGCATTCCTTCCTTAATTCACAATCTGATGGTATAACATCTAAAACCCTCTCTAAAATACCTTCTACAGTTGTTATGTAACCTGGTGCTGCAATTCCAGGATTAATCTCTATACCTAGTTCAGGGATCTCTATAGAACTACTTGAAGATTTAATAACTATTATTTTTAAGTCATCAACTGATTTAACCTTAATCTTTATAGTCTTAGGCTTCCCATAATTAATTACTGATACATCAGACCTCCTAAACTCACATAATGTACAGTAACCATGTTCTATTAATACCTCACCAACTAACGGTGCTTCGTAAATATAAAATACTATTTTAAAACTTAACTCACCACAGTCTAAACATCTAATTAAGTCCTCACCTAAGTACTTTAATCTAGTAATCCCTAACACCACTAACTTATTAACTAATTACTTAATATTGATTAAGGTGCTAACGTGATTCACATACCAGATACAATCTTAAGATTGTTTGAGTGGCCTTTAAGTATTTTAGGTATTTTAATTATTAGCTTCGTAGCTAACTCAATACCTTTTGTAGCGATACCGTACTTAGCAGTGATTATGACTTACTCTCTACTAATTCAAGACTTAACTAGTAAGTTAATGATTTCATTAGCTTCAGCGTTCGGAGCAAGCTTAGGTAAGTTAGTGATATACTCTATAGGAGGAATTGTTAGACTAGGTTTTTCAGAGAAGACTTTAAAGAATTTAGAGGTTTTTAACAGGATTGCTGGTAAGAGCTTATTCCTAGCTATATTCCTCTTCGCATCATTACCACTACCTGACGATATACTCTACATACCGGTTGGTATAACTAGATACAGTATCGTTAAATACTTTATAGCAGTACTTAGCGGTAAGGTAGTTATGACTACATCAGTAGTTCTCTACGTACATACTATTATGGAAGTAGCACTTGAATTCACAATACTAATACCTATATACTTAGTATTAACTATAGTGTTATCATATATAATAATTAAAGTAGATTGGTCTGAAGTTTTAGAAGCATTAACTTCTAAAGGTCTTTCAGAGGGTTTAAAAGTATTTACAAAACAGTTAGGGAGTATATTCAAGATTAAACTACCTTAACCTACCGTAGGTCTGAACTTTATCCCGTAGTATATAAGTCCTGCAGGATCTTCGGATTTTAACCTCCTTAGAACTGCCTCAACCTTCAAACCCTCTCTAACCTCAGAGATATCAACATCAACTAACTCACCAATTAATACAGGACCCTCAACCAACTTTATCAACGCTATAATTTTAGGTATGACTTCCTCATAACCTTCTAACCTGTAGTAACTTATAGTATAGGTTAATACCTCACCAATACCTTTAGAAGGTATTACTCTAACGTTACGTGACCTACAGTAAGGACATACACTCCTCCTAGGGTAGAACCTCCTACCACAATCTAAACATTCACTAATCCTTACTGAGTAGTAATCAAACCTCTTCCTCCAAAATCTAGGTATTGAAAGCCTCAACAACTACACCTCCTTACGAGAACACCTACAGAATTATTATCTACTGCTGACATATTATGTATTAAACCCCAACAACTATCCCTCCTAATATCCCCTAACCCTGTAGTCATTATCTTAAATACTTCAGCTACTTGGTAAACCCCTGTAGCACCTATTGGATGCCCCCTAGCCTTCAACCCACCACTTAAGTTAACATTATCTAGATCATCTATAATTGACGGTGCTCTACCCCTCTCAACTAATCCTAACTCCTCAATTATTAAATAACCCAAGATACTGTAGGAGTCGTGAACCTCGATTATTACGTCATTAAGGTCTAACTTAGACTTACTTAATAATTTATTAAATACTGTCTTAGTAGCTGGTAAGGAGAGGAGGTCTTCTCTTAAGTTAAGTGGTTGTGATGTTGCTTGAGCGATCTCAACGATCTCTAATACCTCGTTATTAACTATATCCCCCCTATTACTTAGGAGGACTGCTGAAGCACCATCACCTACTGGGTACATATCAAGTAGTCTTATAGGGTCTGAAACAACTTGACTCCTAACTACTTGCTCCTTAGTTATTAAGAATCTTAACTGAGCGTATGGGTTTTTAAGAGCGTTTGAATGCATCTTCACAGACCAACTACTTAAGTCATCCCTACTATACCCGTACTTCCTCATATACATCTTCATAAGTAATGAGACTTCATTAACTATTGATAACCCATATATAGATTCTACCTCATAATCTAAGAATTTAATAAAGTGTTTATTCATTGTTGGTGTTGGGAACTCACTACATTTCTCAACCCCTACTACAAGAACTGTATCAGCTATTCCAGACTTAATTAGTGAGTAGCCTTGAGTAATAGCTGTTAAACCACTGGATTCTCCAGTCTCAACTCTTAATGTAGGTTTAGGTGTTAGTCCTAGTTCCTGAGCTAGTATAGTGGAGATATCAAGTTGTTCAAGTATTGAATCACTGAATACGTTTGAAACTATTAAGTAGTCTATATCAATGCTACCTACAGATGAGGTTAACTCATTAACTACATCAATTACTAAATCCTTATAAGACTTACTGAAATACCTACTAACTCTGACCATAGATGAGGCAATAACGTATACGTTATTAGAACTCATGTTATACCCTCACTAGTAATTTTCTAAACTTCACATACCTACCATAATCGATATACACCTTATTCATCAACATATCAGTAACCTTAACTGCTTTATCCACTTTAGACTTCACCTCATCAGTAACTACTAAACTGAATGCGTCACTACCAGCACCACTCCCGAATGTAGCTAGTAGTATCCTCTGACCAGGCTTAGACTCCTCAAGAACTCTAGCTAGTCCTAATAACGCAGCAGCGTTATAAGTATTACCTACCCAGGGGTTCAGTAAGCCTGGTAGTATCTTAGCTTCAGTAAATCCTAACTCTAAACCTACTTTTAATGGGAACCTACCATTCGGTTGGTGAAATACTACGTAATCGAAATCCTCAGGTTTGAGGGAGTACTCACGCATTAAACCCTTAACAGCATTTACTATATGTGTAAAGTATGCTGGTTCATCAGTAAATATCTCACCATGTAGTGGGTAGGGTGAGCCATCCCTCCTCCAGAAATCAGGTGTATCACTAATGTATGTGTAGTAACCTTCGAAATACGCTACACTACTTTCTTTAGGACCGATCACATAAGCTGCTGCTCCTGAAGCAGCTGTAAGTTCTAACACATCACCTGGGTTAGCTTGAGCTGTATCTGAACCTACTACTAATGAGTACTTAACCATCCCACTAGATACTAAACCCAGTGATATTCTAATAGCTTCCCCAGCAGCCCTACATGCAAATTCTAAATCAGATGCTAACTTCTTATTAGGTAGGTTTAAAGCATCTGCTATTATAGTAGCTGAGGGTTTAACTGCGTAGGGTTTTGACTCAGTCCCTACGAATATAGCACCTACCTCACTTACGTCAATACCTGCTCTAGTAATAGCTGAACGTGCTGCGTACCAACCCATTGTAGTAGCATCTTCATCAACATTAGCTACAGCTTTCTCCTCAATATTTAACGACTTAACTAACTGTGGGTCGAAACCCCATAAACTAGCTATTTCTAAAATCTTTATCCTATACCTAGGGATATAAGCACCCCACCCAACAATACCTACTGGTAAGCCCCTACCCACTAAGACACCATTAAATTAAGGAATATACGGCTTTTATAACTAGTTTCTTAATAGTTAATATAACCAACAAGCTACTAAATGACTACCACCTAAATCCTTAATAGGTGGTTCCTCACGTCTACAAACATCCATAACATAAGGACATCTAGGATTAAACCTACAACCTGGAGGAACTGCAGTAGCACTAGGGACTTCACCAACTATAGGTACTTCCCTAATCCTAAATCTATTAGAGGGGTTAGGTTCTGGGACAGCACTAATTAACGCTTTAGTGTATGGATGTAACGGCTCATTAACTAATTTAAGCACATCAGCTTCCTCAACTATCTTACCTAAGTACATCACAGCAACTCTATCACATATATAGTTAGCTACTGCTAAATCGTGGGTTATGAATATGTATGTTAACCCCTTACTAATCTTTAGATCTATCATTAACTGAAGTATCTCCGCCCTAACGGATACATCCAACATCGATACAGGCTCATCAGCAACTACTAACTTAGGCCCTAATATCAACGCTCTAGCTATGTTAACCCTCTGCCTCTGACCTCCAGATAACATATGCGGATATCTATTAATAAACTCCTCAGGAGGTGATAACCTAACATCCTCAAGCACTTTAAATATTAACTCCTCACGTTCTTTACGTTCATTACCTATACCATGAATTATTAACGGTTCCTCAAGTATCGAATATACAGTTTGTCTAGGGTCTAGAGACCCGTAAGGATCTTGAAATATTATCTGAACTTCTCTCCTAAGTAACTTAACATACTTCTTAGGTAGTCTTCTATAATCTATATACCCACCTACTACGAACTCATCATCAACTCTTGCTAAAGCAGAACTTGGTCTATACTTTATAACACCTCCTGTAGGTTCTATCAACTTAGTTACTAACCTACCAGTAGTTGTTTTACCACATCCTGACTCACCAACAATACAGTATACCTCACCGTCATTTACGTAGAAACTAACTCCATCTACAGCTCTTACATACCTACCCCGTTTAAATGTGAGTACCTCACTCAACGACCTCCTTATTGGGTAGTATTTCCTTAGGTCCTCAACTACTAATACTTTACTAGTCATGATATCACCTAATATAACCAACAAGCTACTAAATGACTACCACCTAAATCCTTAATAGGTGGTTCCTCACGTCTACAAACATCCATAACATAAGGACATCTAGGATTAAACCTACAACCAGTTGGTGGATTTCTAAGATCTGGTGGTGTTCCAGGTATCCATGAGAGTTTCTCCTTAGACTTAAGTCTAGGTATACTCTTAAGAAGTCCTTGAGTGTATGGGTGCTTCGGCGTGTTGAATACGTTGTCTGAGGTACCGTACTCTACTATTTTCCCAGCATACATCACAGCTACATTATCTGCTATCTCAGCTATTAGACTTAAGTCATGTGTTATGAATATTATCGATTGGTTGAACTCCTTCTTTATCTTCTTGAATAAGTTCATTATCTGAGCCTGTATAACTACGTCTAAAGCTGTTGTTGGTTCATCAGCAATGACTAACTTAGGTCTTAAGATTAAAGCCATAGCTATCATCACCCTCTGCTTCATACCACCGCTTAACTCATGTGGATAACGTCTTAACACATCCTCGTTAAGACCTACTAGCCTAACCATCTCTACAGCCCTCTCATAAGCTTCTTTAAGACCTACATTCTCGTGGAAGATTATAGGCTCTACTAACTGTTTACCTATAGTGTATACCGGGTTTAAAGCGTTTAAAGCTCCTTGAAAGATCATGCTGATGACCTTCCATCTAACCTCACGTCTTAGAGTTCCTTCATCCATAGACGTTATATCCTTCCCAGAAACTACTATGTTTCCCCCAACTATCCTCCCAGGTGGGGGTACTAACCTCATTAACCCGTACCCTAATGTTGATTTACCACTACCTGACTCACCAGCAATACCTAAGACCTCACCCTCCCTAACGTTAAAACTTACATCATCAACAGCTCTAACAACACCTTTAAGTGTGAAGTAGTAGATCTTTAAGTTCTTAACATCTAATAAACTCATAGAGCTTAACCCTCCTTAATAAATCATATCCATGGTCTACACCCTCCTTAACCTAGGTTCAACTATAGGTTCTAACCCCTGAGCTATGAATACGAATGTTATTGCTGAATACATAATTAATAATCCTGGAGGTACTATCCACCACCAAAGACCTAAGTACATTGCTTGATTAGCGAAGGCTGACTCAAGTATCTGACCCCACGTAGGTATTGACGGGTCACTTAAACCGAGTAGACTTAATGCAGCTTCTGAAAGTATTGCTGATGGTGTTAGGAACATCATTTGAGCGAATATGAAGGGTGCTACTTGCGGTAGTATATGCTTAAACATTACCCTGATACTAGAAGCACCTACAGCTATTGAAGCCTCAATAAATTGTTGGGCCTTTATAGATAATACCATAGACCTAACTATGATTGCAATCCCAGCCCAACTAAACACTACTAACACTATAATTATGACTGCTAACGGTGAGATAGTCCTCCTTAACTCTTCATTCATCCTAATCACGAACATAAAAAATATTAATAAAGGAAGTAATGGGATGTTATTCAGAATATCACATAATCTCTGAATAACCTCATCAACAATCCCTCCATAGTAACCACTAACAACACCTGCTAAAGCACCTACAGCTGCTGTAATTACTGACGTAACAACACCTATTAACAGAGCTACTGGGAAGCCGTAAAGTAGTGCTTGAGATAAGTCCCTACCTAAGTGGTCAGTACCCATAAAACCGTAACACCAACCGAAAACTACTACCTCTACACTACCTATACGTGCTGTCGGGTCATCACTCCTGAGAAATATATTGAACATGTAATTACCTCTAAGCGTCTTGAAATCTACATAACCATTAGAAGCTACTGGAGTACCCATAAGTATCTTAAACTCTAACTTCCTCTGAATTATTTCAGTAGCACTAATACTTACGTTGAATTCATCCTTAAGAAACCTAGATAATGCGACAGCTACCTCTAACCTACCACTTAAGTCTACCCTCTCACTAACTCCTGAGGTTAAGGGCTGAATTACTAGTAAGTCAATAACTCTACCGTCAGGTCTTCTAACACTTAATTCTATTATTGGTGTGTAGGTGAAGGTCATGTTATTAAGCTTAAACACTACAGTCTGAGGTAATTGATCACTATCATGAGAATACGTCAGAATATATTGTTTAACATCTTCTAAAGATAACGTAGGCTTCTCAGCAGTTAGGATTGTATGACGTAGTAACTTATCCCCTAAGAATATGTTAACCCATTCAGGTGGTACTAACTTCGGGTAATCAGCCCAGAAAGTAGGGTTATTCCAATACCTTAAACCGAAGTCTAAAGGCATGAAGATAACTACATATGCTGAAGCTATAATCATAATTGCTAGGAATGTAATACCTACCTTAGAAGTATTACTTGATAGGAAAATACTTAGTAATTCATTACGTAGTAATTTCCTCATTAATACCTCACCCTAGGGTCTAACACGACGTAAAGTATTTCAAGGATAAATCTAGCTACTACGTATACTAAGGTGTAAATGTATGTCAACGCCAAAATCATATTGATATCAGCACTTAATATAGCATTATAGTATAGACTACCCATACCAGGCCAGTTAAATATCGCTTCAGTAAGTATAGCACCAGTTATAGAACCTGCTAACCCTAAAATCATGTTAGTAAGTATCGGAGGTGCTGAATTCCTAAGTAAATACCTATTACGAATCACTCTTTCAGGAAGTCCCTTAGCCCTACCAACTACTATGAAGTCTTCCTTAGTTATAGATATAACTATAGATCTAGTTACGTAGATCCAAGAACCAACTAAAGCTACGAATAACGTAAGTACTGGGAGGAATAAATGCCATAGGAGGTCTAAAAACCTAGTTATCGGGTCTGTAGTAGTTAGACCTGGTGTTGTCATACCACCACTTGGGAACAACCTTAACTCATACGCAAATATCAGGATAACTACCATACCAAACCACCATGTCGGTAATGAGTAGGAGATTGCTGAGATTAATGATGTAGATCTATCTAAGAAACTACCAACCCTACTAGCACTCCATAACCCAACAACTAAGCCTACTAACGAACTAATAAGTACTGCTGTAGTAACCATTAATACGGTATTAGGTAATCTCTCAAGGATTATATCAACAACTTTATTACTACCACTAAATGATAACGTAGACCTGGAAGTACCTAAGTCGAGAATCATGATCTGATATATAACCCTAGGTATTCTAGCATACCAAGGCTTATCTAGATCATAAGCTCTTATAAACTCTTGCTTTAACTCCTCAACAGCTCTATTAAGTTGTTCAGGGTCTTTAATTTTAATAGCTAATTGCTGTTTAACTATCCTTAACCTCTCATCAACTATATTATAGAGGACTATATCAGAAAGTCCTGTAACCCCTATTATAACACCAGTTAATATTAAGACACCGTAAAGTACTGCTATCAACGTTAACCCCTTAACTACTAAGGACCTCCCTAAACCTATCTAACATCACCTAAGATGATGATGACTCACTTCAGTTATAAAAATTTTATAGAATTTAAAAATAATAACCTTAGGTTAAAAACGTATTATTTATTACCTCCTCCTAACAACAACTGTAACTACTATATCTACGATTACAAGTACTATCAATACGTATATAGCTGTCGTTATACTTGCTGTAGCACTATTTAAAGTCTTAATGATATCTTGTTGAGTAGCTGAGAGCCCACCTACTTGTGTAGTAACTGTTGCTACCTGCTTAGTAAGTGTAGCTATATCAGATCTTAATTGCTCAGCTACTGAAGCTATCCCTGCCTGTAGTGGTTGTATGTTAAGTATACTTAAGAAGTGTTTCTCAGCTGATAGTAATGCTACCCTATCACTATAACCTATTACCGTAATCTCATATATCCCACCAGGACGTAATTTCGAAGTTAGTTCTGAGCTCAGCTGTATTAAGAACCTATCCGGAGCTACTGAAGTTCCTAAACCATAAGTTACTACTTCACCAGTTACTGGATCCTTAATTAAGTACTTAACATGTAGTGGTGTAGGTCCTTTAAGCTCAACTACTACCTGAGCATCACCACCAGGTACCACTGTAGGTAATCCTACACTTACTATATCAACTGACTCAGGCATACCGAAATACCATGTACCAGGACTGAACGGGTATGTAGGGTCTCTAAACGCTCTTAACTCACAATACTGATTTGCTGGGTCGTAGACGTAGACGTAGTAAGGACCGTTACTTATCTCTGAATGACCGTAAGTATCTATCCACTTAATAACTGCTTCATACCTCTTAATAGCTTCTTCAGTAGTAATTAACTTCCTACCATCAGGTAATGTGAAGACTTCTTCAGGGATGACCTCCCTATCCCTTAACTCAGTTAACTTCTTCTTAATATCCTCAGCATGTGATTTAAGGACTAGTGAAAGCCATGGAACACCTAACTTCTCAGCAGTGCTCTCTGAATAACCGTATTTATGTTCATCAAATACTAAGAAGTCTGTAGCGTAGATTATCTCCCAAGGATTAGATGCGAAACCACCTGCTCCATATCCTGGAGGTACAGCCATCTCAGCTATGTAGTTCTCATCGAAATGCCAGTAATCAATATATACTTCTAAATACTTATCACCAACTATTCTAAATCCTTTAAACATCGGTAGGACTTCCTTATTAGTTGCTGCTATACCACCCTCCACAGATGCTTTAGTATCATTATATACTAAGTCGTAGATATGGTATATCGGGAATAGTATATCAGCCCATGTAATCGTTATGTTGTGATGCCATTTACTACCAATGAATTTAGAGAGATCGAAAGTTACTTTACTAGTAGCTTTAACCTCCTCACCAACATAAACCCACTTCCTTAAAGTAGCATTCCATATAAATGCATCTTTAGGAACATTTAAACTTCCTTTAGGACCTGCAGTCTCAACAGTATAAGTAATTCTAAACGGTATTGGTAAGCCGTTAAACGGATCTCTCCAAGTCCATGGGTCGTAGACAGCTCTCCAAATATCCACACTATATACATCGTCGAAACCTCCTATCGGGTTCCAAGCAGTACCTTCAGTCCATACCCATAGATGACCTACCTTCAACACATTCTTATCAGGTACGAAAGCCTCTCTAAGGTTAAACGGTGCTCGTAACCCAGCACCTAAATCTAACGTAAATCCGGAAACCTCAGCCCTAGCTGCATAGGAATCTAAAGTCGTTACAACAAATATCCTTACAGATTCTAATATACCTAATTCAGTAGCTCTCCTATATAGTGAATCCCTCTCCTCCTTAGAAGTAAACTCACCTCTATATATCTTCTTACCTAACTCATCTATAGTATCATTCTTATAGTTCCAGAATGTCGGTTCTTGCCATCCAGGCATCCAACCAAACCATGGTGCATAGAACTGATTTACAGTTGTATAATCATATTTTTCTGGAACTCCCTTACCCCAACCCTCAGTATATATATGCCATTTAAGATCTGCAGGATCTGTTGCGTAGACTGTAGGTATAGCCTCTCTAAAAGTCATATATAGCCTCTCAACCTCAAAACCTAACTTCTCAAGTTCTGAAGCAAGCATATCACCTAAAACTCTCCTATGATCCTCAACTCTTATTACGAACTTAATCCTTATCGGTGATCCCTTATATAACCACTTACCACCTACTTTCTCAGCACCTGCTTCCTTCAACGCCTTACTTATGATTTCATCAGCTAATGCTGGATTATACTTAAACTCATACCTAGCTATGATGTCGAAGACAACTGTATAGTCAGGATCGTATGGTGAAACTTGACAGTACATTGGTGTTGCTAAGCCCTTAAGCACTGTCGTTACTATATAATCTCTGTTGATTAAGTAGTTTATAGCAAATCTAACATCCCTAATAGAGAATGGGTTTAAACCCTTAGGGTCTGGTGCTGGATTAAAGACGAAGCTATTTATACCTGCAGGTGCGTTATATAACTTAATATCTGTAGCACCAACTAATGTAGCTGCCTGTGCAGGTCTTAACCCGAATAAGTAGTAATCTATATCCCCAGCTCTTAAAGCAGCTACTGCCTGATCTAGAGGTACTGCTTTAATCATTACGATATCTGATTTAGGTCCTTTAACTACTTGAGCTTCAGTAATTATTAATGTGTTGAAGGTAGTAATTACTGAAAATGCTATTAGAGTTACTATTAGAAAGTATATTAAGTTACTCTTTAGACTCAATTTAAACACCGTTATCCTACTACTCTCGTGAGGTTAAAAATCTTCATTAGTTTTTATAAAGTTTGTAGGTATTGATTAGTTGATGATGAAGTGGGCAGCCATGGATTAATTGATGAAGACCGCAACTCACTCTGATTAATTAAATATTATGCTAGCTCTCTGATGCAGTCTAAGTCTTTTAAAGTATTATAGATGTTATTAACAGCTCTATATACCTCCTCCTCACTCTTAGCTCCTGTGATTACCATCTTACCGCTACTGAATATTAGTAGTACTACCTTAGGATCATCCATTCTATGTATAAGCCCTGGAAATTGTTCTGGTTCGTACATAGTGTTTTTAAGTAAGTATGCTGCCTTCTCTAGATTTACCTCAGCATTTAGATTTGCTGATGCAACTATGTTCTGGATCTGGATCTTAGGTTTACCGATAATGATTATTCCATACTTAGTTAATGTCTTAATAATCTTCTTAAACCCCCTGATAAGTTCTTGAGTACTCTTAGCTCCTGTAACCACCATCTTACCTGAGTTAAAGATTAGAGCTGTAAGTCTAGGACTTTCTAACCTCATAATAAGTCCTGGGAATTCATCAGGTTCGTACTCTATATTAGGTACGTTCCTACCGATTAAGTTTAAATCTAACTCCTGATCAAGACTTACAGTTGCTACTATATTCTCAATCCTAATTAATGGATTTAACCCCATCATCAAGCCCTTTAAAAAGTTTTTAAGAGGGTTTTTAAAACTATATAAATGTTTTAACCCATTAAGTCGTAGAGGTCTTTAAGAGTCGGTAATTCTAATATACCTACATCTTCATCAACTATTACAGGTTTTAAACTCTCTAGTAGTGTTGAGTTCTTAAGTATTGGTGAGAGGTACGTATCCCTACTTAAAGTTACTTTACTACCAGTTTGATAAGCTCCTACAGCAGGTAGTGTAATTAGTTTTAACCTGTTAATTAAATCACCAATTAGAAAACATTGAAACCTACCTATACTACCTAAACTATCTCTTAAAGTTATTACTGGATGTTCGTGACCTATAATCACATACTTAACATTTAAATCATTTGGTAAGTCTGTATGACCATGAATAATTAGGAACTCATCTATGACTAGATTATCAACTATATCGAATTTAAACTTATGTGTAAGTATGGAGAGGTAGTTATCATGGTTCCCCCTAACCACGGTAAGCTTACTGACTCTACTTAAGACATAACCTATAACATCTTTTAACTCTACCCTCTCAATCCTTCCTAAACCATTAAATTTATGTTTAAAATCACCAGCTATGACTACAGAATCAACATCTACTGTATTAAAGACTTCTTCAAAGATCTTCATTAACCTCCTCTTCTGAAATCTAGGTATGTATATACCTTTCTCAGCCATCTCCTCCTCAAAACCTATGTGTGTATCTGCTAATACTACTAACTTATACTTTCTTAAGTAGATGACTGGTAACTCATTAACTACCTCAACACCACTAACTAATTCGAAACCCACAAACCCTCTAACGTTAAATTACTTAAAAATTAATAACTTAATACTGAGTAGTAGTTATTGATGATGAGGCTTACAAGGTATGAATTTGATGAGTGAAGAACCCGCGTCTGATATTTAAGGACTTCCTGAAAACTTTATTAATATACTATTTCATAAACACCAACACTGTCTTCATAGGTACTACCTCAACACGTTTAACTAGTCTTGAGTTAACCTTCTACTACTAACGATCAAGTAGTACACTGACTACCTTAACTTTAGGACTACCTCAGTAGTTTATTCACTACTGATAAAAACACCAACACCAGTGACCGTACTACTTTACCCTCATAAACATTTACTAAACACTTAATCACTAATCATCGTTAATGCGTTTGAGAGGATTAAACCATATATAGGTGCTGTGAGTGGGTCCGTCCTAATCCTTAACTCACATATTTCAATATCTTCTTTAATCTTTAACCCTATGACCTCCTTCGTCGAGAATTCCTCAACATCTGTAGATGTTATTAAGACTTTCTTAGAGTATTTAATATAATGTTTAACGTTGTTTAGAGGTATTAAGTATCGAGGTATTCTAACATTATAATTATACGTTATATATTCTGCAGGACCTAACATACTAGGTGTTGATGTTATTATGAATACATCATTAGTGAATTTCTTAATCTCATATAGCTTACCTATATACTTAGTTAGTAGATCTCTTAAGACCTCATTTAAATTACTTAACTCATACCATAGTCTAGACCCCCTAACACCAGATCTGTTGAGGTACTCACTAACAGCTATACCTACTAGTAAGTGTTGAAGTAGTAAGTCCTGAGACTTAATCTCTAATAATAAATCCTCACGAACTTTATATCTAATATTATCAGGTATTGGGGAAGGACTGACTAACATAACCTCATAACCAGTAAGATTTAATTGATCTAACAACCTAATTAGTGAGGAATTAACACCAGAATTAATTATTAAGACTCTACGAATTCCACCCTCAACATAAGGTGCTACATAATACATCAGTGTTTCAGGTTCTACTAAGTATGCATTAACATTAGTTAAAGACCTTAAGAGTAGTAGTAGGTATGTTGCAGGTGATGCGTATATACCTGAGTAAGTAATCAATAACTCATTACCACTCTTAAGAAATTGAACTAACTGCTTAACATAACTGCCTAAGAGTTCATGTAAAGAACTTAAGTACCTACTCAATACCTTATCCAACACATCTACAATATCATCACGACCTCCAATACCTAACATAACCACCTAAACGTAATTAGACTTAAAACCTATAAATTAACGATATATCCAAGACTCTAAATCAATAATATAAACATAAACCTTTTAGTCTAATATCAAAGTATCTAATTAGAACAGCAATGCGGGGGTGCCCGAGCTAGGTCAAAGGGGTCGGGCTTAGGCCCCGATGGCGTAGGCCTGCGTGGGTTCGAATCCCACCCCCCGCACCTCACCAATAATTCTTCAATCTTATCGCATGGGCCTAAAGACCTACTCACTTTCTTACCTAACGTAGAATCATACCACTCCTTAATCAGGTAATACCTACCGTTAACCCTCCTAACACGGTAGAAAACCATACCCACCACCATA
>CAZZLT010000047.1:0-54645 GCA_964655125.1 uncultured Desulfurococcaceae archaeon
AGTCCTCTCATAAATCTCACGTCCTAACCACTCTAACTCTCTCTGCTCATCAACACCACGTACATCAATATGGATCATAGCATCTCTTAAAACATTAAAATCCTTACTTAATAGACCTAAAGCACCCATATAAGTAATTAACGTTATACTCTCAATCCTAGACTCAAAACCACGAATAACACTTGATAAACCATCAAGAACAGACTTAACGATGTAATTTAGAGATTGTTCAGCAGCTCCAGCTTCTGGATGTGATATAGGATTATCAATAACGTGAGACTTAATTATAAAGCCAGAATCATCAATAAGTGCTCCCTTTACACTAGTAGTACCTACATCAACAGAAACAAACATATCTGTCCAATAATTATATTAAAGTCTAAATATATTAATACATACAATCATAAATTATTACCTATACTAACATGTGAGTGCCTATTTACTATTACAGAGACTGTTATTAGATTATAGGGTAAATGAGGGAGTTAAGGGTTGATTAAGTGAGATTACGGAGGTTAGGATTAAGAAATATGAAGCTATGAAGGGTGTGAAGGACTGTGAATTCTAGAGTATAAGTTGGTCATTACTTCATTAATGCTCTTATAGGTCTTAACTCCCTCTTGAATGGGTCTAGTATTAAGCCGAAGATTTCTAACGTCACTATACCTAATAAGTTTTCATCTTCTTTCTCACCTAGGACTACTGGTGTATGTCTCTCACCATAATTAGGTAGTTCTAAGATTGTTTCTGAAGTAAATCTCTTAATTACTGTACCATCAGCTAATATGAACTCCATCTCACCTAAGGTTTTTAACCCTAATTCCTCCAACACATTCCTAGTTAATACAGTATATGTAGTTCCTGAGTCAACTAAGAAGTCTCACTTTAACACTCTTCATACCGTGCTTAACAATACCGTCTATATAGACTAACCCCATAATTAGATCACCATGAGTTAACCATGTTTTAAGACTTATAGACATTCTTTACCCCTAAAACACTTAAGCTACTGTTTAACGTATGTTAGGGGTTAGTATGAGGTTAGGTGTTTATGGTTTCGGATCTATCGGTAGGTTAATAACTAGGTTAGCTTTAGAACGAGGTCATGAGGTTATCGGTGTTGTTGATATTGATGAAGGTGTTATTGGTAGGGATTTTGGTGAGTTGTTAGGTTTAGGTAGTTTAGGTGTTAGGGTTAGTAAGGATGTTTTAGAACTTAGTGATGCTGATGTAGTTATCCATGCAACTAGTTCATACCTAGATAAAGTCTATGAGCAGATTAAATCTGTTATTGAGTTAGGTGTTTCTGTAGTTTCTACATGTGAGACTCTAGCATTCCCTTACTACAGATACCCAGTACTTGCTTTAATACTTGATAGACTTGCTAGGGATTATAATGTAGTAGTTTTAGGTACTGGTATTAATCCAGGATTCATATTTGATACGTTAGTAGTTAGTATAGCAGCGTCAGTACCTACAGTTACTAAGTTGAGAGTCGTTAGGAGTTTAGATGTTGGTAGGAGGAGGGAATCACTTAGGAGGAAGTTAGGTGTTGGTGAGGATCCTGAAGTAGTTAGGAGGAAGTTAGAGTCTGGTGAGTTATCAGGTCATGTAGGTTATGCGGAGTCTATACACTTAATAGCGTTAGCAGGTGATTTAAACTTAACTAAGGTTGTAGAGTATCAAGAACCTATACCTGCTGAAGAGACTATAGTATCTGAGGGTGTTAGAGTTGAGGAGGGTATGAATAAAGGTATTAGAGGTTACGGTATTGGTTATGTAGGTAGTAAGGAGGTTATTAAAGTAGAGTTTAACGCTTATGTAGGAGCTCCTGAATATGATGAAGTCGTAGTTGAGGGTAGGGAATTCAACGTTATGTGGAGGAGTACGGGGACTCACGGTGATTTAGGGACTGCAGCAATAATCCTAAACGTTATTGAGAAGGTAGTACAGATACCTCCAGGACTTCACTTAATTACTGAGTTACTACCCTTTAAGATTAGGTTTTCACTTTAGCTAATATATTTAAGGCTTAGATCATATTCGGTTTTAGTGATCGTATTTGGAGTTTGTTATTGATGGTAGAGTTATTGAGGTTAGGAGGCTTAAAGACCCTGAAGAATACCGTATGGTTACTGAAGCTGAAGTTAGTGTTTGGGGTATTTTAGACTATAGTAGTGTTGTAGCTCATCACGTACTAATAGCTGCTGATAGGAGGGGTGGTTTAGTCTTAGGTGCTTTTGAGAAGGATACTGGTAGGATTGTTGGTTTCGTATTTGGTTTTCCAGCTATATCACCTGAAGGTAGGTTATACCATTACAGCCATATGACTGGTGTAGTCCCTGAGTATAGGTATAAGGGTTTAGGCTATATACTTAAGCTAATGCAGAGGGAGTTCGTAATTAATCAAGGTTTAGACTTAATTGCATGGACTTACGACCCACTACAATCACCTAATGCTAAGTTTAATATAGGTAAGTTAGGTGTTATTGTTAGGAAGTTCTATATTAATTACTATGGAGAGTTAAGAGACTCTATAAATATTGGTATGCCTACTGATAGGTTTGAAGCTGAGTGGTGGGTTAAGAGTAAGTTAGTTGAGGATAAGTTAAAGGGTTTGTTAAGACCTCCAACAGTAGATACTCTAACTAAGTTAGGTGGTGAGATAGTAACTAACGTTGAGTTCAGTAATAACTTACCAATACTAACTAACTACGACCTAGACAGTACCTCTAAATTAATACTTATTGAGATACCTGAGGACTTAAGTAGGTTAAGAGGTAATAACGACTTACTACTTAATTGGAGGTTAGGTCTTAGGGAGGTATTTAATAGGTACTTAAATAAGTTAAATTACGTAGTTGTTGAGTTTGTAAGTGGGTTCGTAGGTAGTATTAGGAGGAACTACTACGTATTATTAAGGGAGGGTTTAGAACGTATATTAGGTGGTGAATTACCTTGGAGATAGTTAAAGTAGATGTATACCACGTAGTTATGAGGTTAAGAACACCTTTTGAAACTAGTTTCGGTAAGACTGTAGATAGGCATGGAGTGATAGTTAGAGTTGAGGATAGTTCTGGAGTTGTTGGTTGGGGTGAAGCACCTGTTGAGGACGGGCCTTGGTATAGTTACGAGACTGTAGAAACTACGTTATATATTTATAAGGAATTCTTAATACCTAAACTACTTAAGTTAAGGTGTTTAGAACATCCTAAGGAATTCCTAGAATTTGTTGAGGGTGTACGTGGTTATAGGATGGCTAAAGCAGGTATTGAGATGGCTTTATGGGATTTAAAAGCTAAGGTTGAGGGTAAACCACTCTATAAGTTATTAGGTGGTGTTAGGGATTACGTAGTTAGTGGTGTTAGTATTGGTGTTATAGGTGATGAGGTAGCCCTACTTAAATCAGTTAGTAAGTTCTTAGAAGAAGGTTATAAGAGGATTAAGATTAAGATTAAACCTGGTTGGGATGTAAATCCAGTTAAGTTAATTAGGAAGGAGTTCGGTGATATACCACTACAAGTAGATGCTAACGCAGCCTACAATCTAGAACATATAAGTATATTTAAGGAGTTAGACAACTACAACCTACTAATGATTGAACAACCATTAAGTTATGAAGACTTACACGACCATGCAGAACTACAATCACGTATTAAAACACCTATATGTCTTGATGAGAGTATTAAGAATTTACATGATGTTAAGACAGCATTAAGACTAGGTAGTTGTAGAGTTATTAACGTAAAACCAGCTCGTGTTGGAGGACTATACGAGTCTAAGTTAATTCATGACTACACAATGAGTAAGAATATCCCGATATGGATAGGTGGTATGCTTGAGACAGGTATTGGTAGAGGTCATTTAGTAGCTATAGCGACATTACCAAATGTTAAGTACCCATGCGATATAAGTGGGAGTAGTAGGTATTGGGAGGAAGACGTAGTAGAACCTCCATGGACTGTAAGAAGGGATGGGACTATAGAGATACCTGAAAAACCAGGGATAGGTGTTGAAGTAGTTGATGAGAGGTTAAGTAAGTATATAAGGAGTAAATTAGAGTTTAAGAGTTGAAACTCCTACATACCCTTACAGCATACCTCATATAGAATGGTAATGTTATAAATATAGATATTAGTTCAGGGATTGCAGCACCTTTAGGGATTCTATATATGAGGTGTAGAACCCATGAAATAACCCCTATAGCTATAGCTAGTAAAGGTAGTACATACTCTTTAAATATGTATGCGTATGTAGAGACTAATATTAATAACGATATGAAGAAGATCACTGAGACTATAAAGTGGATTACGCCGTAAACCTCATCAAAAATAGCAACTAAATTTAATGAAGTACCTGTAATGATAAGTAACACACTCATAACCCTATTAAACCTCATAGAGAATAAAGATGCGAAAATCACTGTTAACAACGCACCGAACATTAAACCTAAGTTGAAGATAGGGGCGACATTACTTCTAACAGCATGACCTAAGTCGCTGAGAGCGTTGTTAAAGATGTTAAACCAACCTGAAGTTAATGCTGAGATCGTGATTAAGGATAAAGGTACTACATACGTAAGTATAGCTATACCTAAGCAATACTTAAGAACCATACTCACACCTTTACATATACTCAACTAGATAATTTAAGTGTTCAGCGATTTAGACATTAGTGTACTTAGGTTAGAGTTATAATGTTTTAACCCTCCTTAATAATTAGTGAGATGATGAAGAACTTAATCGTAATAACCTTAATAATATTAATAACATCAACTTCAGTAGTTGTAGGTGTGAGATACTTATTAGAGGTAAATACTGTAGGTATTATTAACGTATCTAATACGGTTAAGGTCGTAGATATTAAACTAGATATTAATGAACGTGAGGGTATAAAGACGATAGACTTAGGAAGTATTAAGATTCCCTCAGGTAATATTCAGGTGAGGTCTAAGCTAGTTAGTTATGAAGGGAACTTCAGTATATTATTGAATGGAGAATTAATACTGAAGTCAGATAATATGACATACAGGATTTTAATGCCATGTCTCCTAAGTATTGAGGAATCATGTTATAGAGTAATGATGTTAATACCTGGGTATGACTCACCTCTAAAAATTGATGAGGGTTTGTATGAGGTTGTACTCACGTTGAGATGGTTAGCTAACGGTTACGGTGTATTTAACTTAAAATTGTATCTAGAATGGAGTAAATAGGTTATTTAATCTAATGACTCAGGAGTTTTAGGTGATGATCACTTAACTAGTGAGAGGTTCTTAACAGCTGAGATATCTATAACTTCTTCAGCTATATCTACAGCTCTAGAAAGTATTCTTGATATTGCGTCTAAGACCCTCGTTATTACCGGGTAGTTCACTAAGTACTCACTAATCTCCCTCCGTATTACCTCCTCTAACTTTCTTACTTCCTCTACTTCCCTCACAGATGATATAGCAGCATCTTTATCGTTTACGATGAATGCTTCAGCAGACTTCCTAAAGACGTTTACAGCTCCCTTATATAGGTCTAGGAGGTCTTTAGGAGGTGTTGGGAAGGTTAAGAGTGCTTGTACTATATTTACTGCGTGGTCTGCGAATCTCTCTAAACTCTTTATGAAGAGTGATAAGTATATAGAATCCACATAACTTAACCCCCTCCTACGCATCTCGTAAGGATCTGAAAGTATTGTTGTTAACTGTCTTAAAGCTAGTAAGTACAACTTATCAACTAAGTCATCTCTAGATACAACATTCTCAAGTAATTCCTTACTAATAACCCCTTCAATATATGAGATCACGTCTTCATGCATTGACGCAGCTATTCTAAGCATTCTCTTAATAATACTTATTAAATCACTTAAGTTAGGGTCAACAACCACTTCTAAAACTATTAATGTAGTACCCTCATCAATAATCTCTAAACCCATTAACTTATCCCTAGCTATAGAGATAGCACTAACAATGACCTCCCTCTTAACATCCTTAAAGTATATCTTTATAATATTAGCCCCAGCTACATACCCACCAATAATCTCCTTAACAATATCATGAACTCTATAATTACTAACTACATTAACATTATATTCTCTTGAAGCAGTAACTACATGTTTAGATGGTACGAATAACCTTAGGGATAAATCAGGAAGTACTTCAAGAGCTACTTCAGTCTTAGGTTCTAAACCAACCTCTCTAGCCCATGAGGTAGGTAGTGAAACTATATATGTTGAACCACCTATACGTTGGACTCTACGTCTATATATCCTCAACATACTCACCCATGATAATTCTTCCACATCGATCTATATTAAATTCACCTATAATATACATACTCTATCAAGCATCTATACATATATATAAAATATTACTACATTTCTATAAAAACCCCAAATATACTATAAATCTGGATAAATAATGCTTAAATTTACCACATAATTTTTACACACGGGATAAGATGGTGAAAATCCTAAGTAGTGGAAAGTTAGGTGTTAATGCTATAGTGATAATATTAGCTATTCTAGTAGTTATTGTTGGTGTTGTTGGTTACTTTACAGTTACCGTAACACTCACCCCAACACCTACTCCAACATCGACGCCGACACCGTCAACTAAGGTGTATGTGATTATGGGTGGTGCGACCTTCCCTAATCCTCAGATACAGACATGGATTAAGAAGTATATGGAGTCTGTAGATACTTCAGTAGTGATTGAGTATCAATCTATAGGTAGTGGAGCTGGTGAAGCTAAATTCATAGATAAGGCATTAGATGTTGGAGTAAGTGATGTAGGTATTTCTAAGACTGGTTATGATAAATTAGTAAGTAGTGGTAGGAAATTCATACAGATACCGATAATTGCAGGTGCTGTAGCTATAATATATAATATTCCTGAATGGAATGAAGGTGTATGCGGTCCTTTAAGACTAACTGGTGAAGTCATAGCTGACATATACTTAGGTAAGATTATTTACTGGAATGATTATAGGATTAAATCGCTACAGGTAGAGAAGTGTAGAGACTTACTACCTAAGAAGGAGATTATAGGCATACATAGAAGTGATGGTAGTGGCACTACAGCACTCTTCACCATGTTCCTATCTAAAATATCTAAGGAATGGTTAGAGAAGGTAGGTTATGGATATACTGTAGATTGGCCTAGAGATAAGTTAGGTTTAGGTGAGGGCGGTAGAGGTAATGAAGGTGTTACAGCGAAGGTTAAAGCCACCCCCTACTCGATAGGTTATGTTGAGGTAGCATATGCTATCCAACAGAAACTCCCAGTGGCTGCTATAAGGAATAAGGAGGGGAACTTCGTATTACCTAACGCAACTACGATTGCTGCAACTCTAGAGATTGCAGCACCTGAATTACCACCACCAGAAGCTTTCTGGGGGGACCTACCTAAGAGTTATATGTATAGGGAAGGAGTGAATTCTTACCCTATTGTCGGGACTCCAGTAGCAATTATTGATTTAGAACTAGATAAACTGAAGTTGGATGCCATAAAGAGGTTCTTTAGGTGGGTATTAACTGAAGGTCAGAAACCTGAGAACGTTGTTGAGGGATTCATACCTCTACCTAAGGCTATGGCTGATAGAGCACTTCAATACCTAGATAGGATCCCTTCAAGGAGTTAGGATCCTTAAGGTGATAATATGTTTAAACTACATGAATTTTTATATAAGATGTTTGTTATGTCGAACTTAACCATAATTTTCTTTGTAGTTTCGATACTCTCCACACTGATCTCTCTGAGTATACCTATTCTCATGAGGGATGGTTTCACTATAATCTTGAAGACTTCATGGAATCCTGTTAAGGAAGATTACGGGATTTTACCAGCTATTGTAGGTACAATTATATCAGCATCTACTGCGTTAGTATTAGCTCTAGTTTTATCAATATCAACATCTGTACTTATAGTTGAAGTCCTACCTAAGCGTTTAAGGTCTTTATTTGAGGCTTTAGTTGATTTGGCTGCCGCTATACCGAGTGTTATCTACGGTTTATGGGGTCTATACGTACTATCACCATTTCTTAAAGAGTTTATTATGGATAGGATTGTTGAGTTAGGTTTAGGAGGTATTTTCGGTTATCCGAGGGGTTTAGGTACTTCTTTATTCTCAGCATCTATCTTGCTATCAATTATGGTTACACCCTTTGCAGCAAGTATAATTAGGACTGGATTAAGGGGTATCCCGATATATATGAAGGAGGCTCTCGTATCATTAGCTCTTACTAAGTGGGAGGTTATAGTTATGGAGTTGAAATACGTGAGGAGGACTATATTCACAGCATTAGCGGTTGCTTATGGTAGGGCTGTTGGCGAGACAGCTGCTGTTGCTATGGTTATAGGTAATACATTAACCCCAGATTTCTTCAAGATTTTTAATCCTGGATACACGATCTCTAGCTTAATAGCTGATCAGTATCCGAATGCTGAAGCCTACACGTATATGGTATCAGCACTTTTCTCAGCAGGTCTACTCTTATTCATATTAAGTTTAGTGATTAACGTATTGGTCATGATCTACGGTGAGAAGAGATGGAGGGGTTAAGTATTAGGAAGTTAAGGTCCTATATAATGATATCCTTAATATCTATGACTTCAATACTAGCGTTAATCCCGATATTTCATCTAATAGCTTCAGTAACTTTAAATGGTGTTAACATCATCTCTAAAAATTTTCCGAATATATTCTTTGATGTTAGACCTATACCAGGGTCTAAAGAGGTAGGTGGTATAGGTCCGTACATCGTCGGTACACTTATAATAACATCGATATCCATACCTATAACATTAGTGATATCGATTCTAGCTTCAGTATATGCTTCTGAAGCCTTAAGCAGGTTTGAGAGGGTTGTTGGGAAGTATACTAGGTTATTCGCACATATGTTGATTGAGTTCCCAACTATAATTATAGGTTTAACCGTTTACGGATTATTAACAAGTATTAATATCTTATTCAACGTTAACATACCTAGATTTAGCTTATTAGCAGGTATTCTGGCGTTAGTCATTATCGTAGTACCGTATGTCTACTCACAAATTGAGGACTCCCTAAAAACAATCCCCTCACATATTAGGGAGGCGGTATACTCCTTAGGTGCTACTAGAATTAAAGCTGCATACATATTCTTACGTTATATTAAGTCAGCACTCTACGCATCCGTAGTTATAGGAGTATTCAGAACTATAAGTGAAACTGCTGCATTACTATTCACTGCATTCGGTAGTGACCACTACCCAATACTTGACTCACAAATATTCTTCAGACCTATCGGTACCTTAACCCTAGCAATATATAAATTCGCATTATCACCTTATGATAACTGGATAGATCTAAGTTGGGTAGCAGCATTCACACTCCTAATAATGGCTATAACATTATTCATAACTTCTAAGATCTTATCCAGGGGTAGATGATATGAGTAAGGACTCCATAATAATTATTAACAATTTAAGAGTTGAGATAGGGGGTAGGGAAATACTGAAGGGAGTTAATGTTAAGGTGCCTAAGAACTGTATATTCACTATTATGGGTCCTTCAGGTAGTGGTAAATCAACATTATTAAGAGCTATAAATAGGATACTTGACCTATACGATGATGTAAAGGTTAGTGGTGATGTAATAGTTGATGATGTGAACGTCTACGACCCTAAGACAGACCCTATATACGTTAGGAGGTTAGTAGGTATGGTGTTTCAGATCCCAAACCCATTACCACATCTAACTATCTACGAGAATGTTGCTTTAGGGCCTAAGATGAATAGATTAGTTAAGAGTAAGAAGGAGTTAGATGAGTTAGTGAGATGGGCTTTAGAGAAGGCGTATCTCTGGGATGAGGTTAAGGATAGATTACATACACCTGCGATAAAGTTATCTGGAGGTCAGCAACAGAGGTTATGTATTGCTAGGGCATTAGCTATGAAGCCTAAAGTCATCTTAATGGATGAACCAACATCAAATCTAGATCCAATAGCTACTTCAAAGATTGAGGAGTTAATAATAGAGCTTAAAGAGTACTTAACAGTAGTACTAGTAACTCATAACCCATTCCAAGCATCTAGAGTTTCAGACTATATAGCATTCATGTATGACGGAGCTATTTTAGAGGTGGGTAGTGTTGATGAGATATTTACTAAACCAAAGAATAAATACACTGAAATGTATGTGACTGGTAGGATGGGGTGAGCTTATGAGACCTATTGATAGAGCTTTAAATCAAATTAATGAAGAGTTAAACAATATCATGAGTATAGTGTTGAGGATCGCTAAGATGGTTGTTGAAGGTAATTGGGACTACGTAGAGATTAGAAAGCTATCCGGTGAGGCTATGAAGATTAAAGATAACATTAGGGAAGTAGTTATTAGAACTATTGCTAGATACCAACCAACAGCTTCAGACCTATACTGGATATTCAATGCTTACGAAATGAGTTACGGACTCTACAGATTTACTCGTTACGCATTAGATATCTCAAGAATGTTCTCATACTTTAAAGATACTTTAGAAGAAGGTAATAGTAAATGCGTACTCAACATATCTAAGAATACCTTACCTATAGTAATTGATATGATAACATTAACTATGGATGTCTTCAACAAACCTAATAAAAACACTATTGAGAGGATAATCGATTTAGAGAAAAATGTTGATGAACTATATAGAGAAGCTATAGAGAAAACACACACATCAGCTCATATATGCTCATGTATAGACTTAGTTACAGTGATATTCCTAGAGAGGATGGCAGACCACGGATCATACATAGCACAGAAATTAATGGAGACTATAAAGAGTTAATTACTTATAATGTGTCTTGTATTAGTTAGTGATGAGTGTCAAGTACGTGAGCTGCAGGTGATGATAAGCAACACATCTATAACTAAGATTATTCAAAAATTAAGTCTAGCTGAAATGTAGACCTAATAATCATCATACCTAAAAACATTATATCTTTAATCAAATAACTTAAATCTTATCATGGCTCGTAACTATTTCTATAATTAGTGAAGGACTTGTACATCACCCTTCAGAATGCTCAAGAACATTACTTCCTAACTAAATCAATACTTAAGAAGTTTAAAACAAAGTGTCTAGTTATTAGTACTTCTAAATCCCCACACCTAATTCAAAAGTTTTTTATGTATATGTGTACATATGTACTCAAAAATACAAAATTTATAAGTTTTTGAGTAATGAGTAGATCTGATGAGTAGAGTAGCTTATGAAGTAGTTGAGAGTAAATTAAGATGTCCAGAGTGTAGATTGTACTTCTTAGTTGTAATTAGTAGGAGGAAGTATAGGTGTTGTTTATGTGGTCATGAATTCTCTACTTAAAATCATTAGATCTTAATAAAAACTTACGTTCTTATAACTATCACGGTTATTAACAGACCTAACTAATAAGCCTAAATATCGTAGGAGTGAGTAGACTTGAAGTAAATTAGTTTAAATGATTAACACCTACACTTTAAGATTTAGAAGTCATACTATATGGTGATGGAGTACTTCTTAATTACATCCGAAAGCCTTGCCCTTTAGGGTGGGGGAGTCAGTCATATTTCTGGTGGAACTAGTAAAGCTTATTAATTAGTCTTTAATTACTATTCTGGTCAATTAATATGTGGATAACCTATCCATATGGTGGTTAAACATGCAGGTAAAATTATTAGCTACTGTCTTGGTAATAGCTGTAGTTGCTCTCATTAGTGGTTATGCGTTAGGTTGGAGTACCTCACGTGAGATCTACACAGTTACTATTACTACAACTATTACTAAGGAAGTTAGAGTACCTACGTCTATAGTTGATAGTCTTGGTAGGGAGGTAGTATTTGAGGGGGTACCTTCTAGGGTAGTATCTTTAGCACCTTCAATTACTGAAATATTATTTGCCTTAGGCTTAGGTGATAAAGTCGTAGGTGTTACTAGTTACTGTAACTACCCACCTGAAGTACCTAAACTTATTGAGGAAGGTAAGGTTACTGTCATAGGTGGTTTCTGGAATCCAGATCCTGAAAAGATAATTACGTTAAAACCTGATTTAATAATAGGTTCTGCAGGTACACCACCCCATATACAACTTAAGGATAGGTTTGAAGGTTTAGGACTTAAGGTAGTATACGTACATGGTAGTACTCGAAATATCTATGACCTATATAGGGATATATCACTCATAGCTAAGATATTCGATGTTGAGGATAGAGCTTTAAAGTTAATAAATAGTATTCAGACTGAAGTTAATGACGTTATTAGGAAGTTACAGGAAGTTAATATAACTAAGCTTAAGGTCTTAATATTATTAGGTCCACCATCATGGGGTTTAATAAGTGTTGGTGGTGATACATTCATAGATTGGGTCGTAAGTACTGCAGGAGGTATTAACATAGCTCAAAGGTTTTCAGGATGGCCTAAACTTGACTATGAGTATATAGCTGCTCAAGACCCTGACGTAATAATCGTTAGTGCTATGAATATGGATTATGAGGAAATAATTAACGATATGAGGAGGACATTATTAGTTGAGACTAAAGCATTTAGGGAAGGTAGGGTCTACCTACTAGATAAGGAAGCTGATGATATTTTAATGAGGTTTAGTCCGAGGTTAGGTAAAACAGTTCAACTAATTGCTAAGATACTTTACCCAGAAGTATTTGGAGAACCTGACATACCGGTAGTCTATAAGATGAGTACTACAGTACCGAAGACAGCAACTATTACTTATGAGGAGGTATTAAGTGGTTAGGGGTCTTAATTGACTTACGTATTATATAAAGTTAAATTAAGGAGGTTTTTCCTCTCCTTAACTATACTAATCCCTCTCTCATTAATACTTATTATTTCCTCTATATCTATAGGTTCATCAACTATACCCTTAACAGATATCTACTCATGCCTCTTCGGAATAGGATGTGACGGTATTACTGAGAAGATAATTCAGTATAGGTTAGTTAGGACTTTAGCAGCTATACTTACTGGGTGTATGCTCGCTACTTCAGGAGTTATTATTCAAGGTATTGCTAGGAACCCACTAGCTGAACCATATATTCTCGGACTATCATCAACTGCGTTAACAGCTATAGCTATAGCTATATTAATTGATGTTAACGTACTCGCTAATAAGTACTTAATAACTTCTATAGCTTTCTTAGGAGCTCTCTCAGGCTATATACTAACATCAACTTTAAGTTTAATTGCTGGTTCATCACCACTATCCCTAATACTTTCAGGAATTGCTGTAACTGCATCATTCTCAGGTATATCACATATACTCCTCTACATAGTTCAGGATAAGCTTAAGACACCATACGTGTACCTACTGATGGGTTCGACAGTAAACACTTTATTAGATGATGTTTACTACTTAATATCTATACTAACTATATGTTTAGTAATTACTTACATGCTTAACATACCTAAGACTTTAAATGCTTACTTAATCAGTGATGAACATGCTAAACAGCTTGGTTATAACTTAAGAATATTAATACCTATATCAGCACTCATAGTCAGTATCTTAACAGGTACTACAGTAGCTACTATAGGTATTGTAGGTTTTATAGGTTTAGCATCACCACATATAACTAGGTTTATACTCGGTACTTCAGACCATAGGGTAACTATAATAACTACAATGGTTGTTGGTTCGATAATAACTTTAATCGCTGATATAGTTACTAGGGTATTATCAATAACTACAGCTAGAGGTGAGTTCCCACTAGGTACTATAACTAGTGTTATCGGTGCACCATTCCTTGCATACCTAATCATTAGAGGTGGTAGGAAGTGAGGGTAAGAGTTGAAGGTATATCATTTAGTTATGACTCACATGAAGTATTAAATGATGTTACATTAGATATAAAGCCTTATAAAGTAACATGTGTTATAGGTCCTAACGGTGCTGGTAAGACAACATTACTTAAGGTCATAGCATCAATACTAAAACCTACTAAAGGTACTGTATATCTAGATTTTAAAGATGTAAGACTCTACAATCCTAAGGAAGTTGCTAAGGTTGTAGCTTACTCAGAACCAAATATATCTAAGTCAATACCTATTAAGGTCTTAGACTTCATACTAACTGCTAGATACCCATTCCAAAGTAATCTACGATTCTTTGAAGATATCAATGATTTAATGATTGTTGATGAGGTGTGTAGGGAGTTGAACATCACCTACTTACTTAATAAACGTTTAGATCAGGTTAGTAGTGGTGAACTTCAGAGAATTTTAATAGCTACTGCGTTAGTTAAGAAGCCTAAAGTGTTATTACTGGATGAGCCATCAGCATTCTTAGACATACGTTATAAGTTTGAAGTCTTAAGACATGTTAAGGAAGTCACAGTCAGGTATGGTTTAACTACTGTAGTAGCTCTACATGACCTACAGCTAGCATCTATGTTTTGTGATGAGGTAGTACTTATGGATAGAGGACGTATTATCAAGTACGGAACTGTTAATGAGGTACTTACTAGTGATGTGATTAAGGATGTCTACGGTATTGATTTTGAAGTCATAAACAGAGGTAATAACTCATTAATAATAATCCCTAAACCGAGGTAGGGTTGAGGGTATGGTTAAGGGGGTTAAAGTAGTTAGAGGTGATATACCTTGGAGAGTTCTTAACTACGGTAAGGTATTAGCTGTTTACGTCATAGGCTCTACTAAGACTTCATTAATACCTAACATATCTATAGCTGGTTCAATACCTATAGCTACCTTATTCACACCTACATTAGATGTTGAGTACCTACATCTTGGGATGCCTACAACCCTAGATATAATACCTACAACACCTACTGGGATCCCAACACCTGCGTTAATAACTCGTTCAGCGTTAATGACGATGAAAACCCCTTACTTAGTAGTAGATAGTGGTTCCTACGTAGAACCTAAGATCCCTAGAGTAGTACTCCCAAGTAAGTGTGTAGGTGGTAGGATTGATGTAGAACCTGCATTACCTTTAGGTACGTCGGAGAAATTATTTAATGAGTCTTTAAGTTTAGGCTGTATGTTAGGGTCTATAGCTGATGTAGTTTTAATTGGTGAGAGTATTCCTGGAGGGACTACCACGGCTATGGCTATACTCTACGCTTTAGGCTTTAAACACTTAGAATTAATTAGTAGTTCTATGAAGGATAACCCTATAGAGCTTAAGAAGTCTGTAGTAGGGAAGGCTGTTAAGAGGTTAAGTCCTTCTTCAAATGTTTTTGAAGTTAATGATCTTGTAGGAGATCCTTTACATATATCCGTAGCTGGTATAGCTCTCGGAGTCCTAACCTCAAACTCCTATGTAGTACTAGCTGGAGGTACTCAAATGCTAGCTGTATTAGCTATTATGGGTATGATAAGAAATGATTTTAATCAGGAGAGAGTCATACATGCTACGACTAAATGGGTTATTAAGGATAGGGGTAGGGAGGTAAGTGAGTTTCTAAGTACTTACTATCCTAGAGTGACTTTAGTATATAGTGATTTAGACTTTACTAACACACCGTTTGAGGGTCTTAGATCTTATGAGGAGGGTTATGTTAAGGAGGGTGTAGGTGCTGGTGGTACTGTATTCTTAGCATTAACTCGTGGTGTAGGTTATGATGATCTAATTAATACTATATGTAGTGAGTATAGTCGTTTAGTAGGTGTTCGTAGTGCTTAAGCATTACCTTAGTGATAATAACTTAATTATAGAGTTAGGAGGTGATTATCAAGTATTATCAACTGCAGCATACCCTAAAACATATGATGTTATTAGGTATGTTGTCTTTAATAAGGTGACTAAGTACTTAAGACTTGATGAGGTTAAATCGTATTGTACTGATTTGATTAGGTCTTTAGGTCTAGACCTGAGTAGGACTTCAGTATTCTTAACAGCTGCTGAGGTATCTAGATATACTCATACTGTTAAAGATGTTGATTCAGTAAGAGTTGAGGTCTTCATGACCTTAGGTATTGACTGGATATCATGTCTAGACTCAGTAGTAAATATCTATAATGTTGAAGATTTAAAATTAAGTACTATAAACGTAGCTGTCTTCGTGAGTAAACCTCTTGATAACGTAGGCCTATTAGACCTATTTAGATTAGTTTCTGAGGTTAAGGGTTCTCTAATGACTTTATTAGGACCTACATGTACTACTACACCATCTATAGGTACTCCATCAGATGCTACTTTAGTAGCCTCACCACTAGGTAGTGAGAGGTATTTAGATATGAGTTCAGGTCTTGGTAGGGTTGTTACCTCAGCATTAACTGAGGCTATAGTAGGGAGGTTGAGGGAGTTACCATTAGATGATTATGTTAGGTATGTGTTAGGAGGTATTAGTATTGAGGAACTTCATAAGATCTCTATGGAGGTATATAGTAGGTGTAGGATACCTAATAAAGAAGATTCTAAAGTAGGTTCTGAAATACTTAATGAGTTATTAAACACTCTTAAAGACCCTAACATACTAGCGTTATTGAGGGGTACTAGATTTATAGAGTTTATATTAGCTTTAGGTATGGTAAGTGGGTTAAGTATTAATGAGTATCTTAATGATTCCCCAGGCATAATAGTTGATGAGTTAATTGGGAAGGCATTAGCTGAGTATGTGAATGGGTTTAAAGGACTTCTCTCATACTACTGGGTAGAGAGGTTGAAGAAGAGTGGTGAGGTTAAGGAATTATTAAGACTACCACCAATAACTGATGACTTAGTAACTGCCTTAGTAGGTGCTGTATTGAGTAGGGTTTATGATAGGTATTCGAGGGTTTAAATTGAATATAATTATAATGGCTGGTGGTAGAGCTACTAGACTTAAAGGTATTAAGAAACCCCTCCTAAACTTATGTGGTAAGAGGTTAATAGACGTTGTTGTAGGTATAGCTAAGGAATTAGTCGGTGATGGTAGGGTATACATATGCGTTAGTAACTACACTAAAGAACTTACTAATGAGTCCTTCGGTGAGGATGTTGAGGTCATATTATGTCCTGGTAAGGGCTATGTAGAGGATTTAAATTACGTATTGAGTAGAGTTGAACTCCCTGTATTGGTATTACCTTCAGACTTACCATTCATAACTTTAGACCTCGTTAAGAAATTCATAGAATTAGCTAGTAGTGAGGAAGTTAACGTTATAACACTTACAGTATGTTCTAATAGTGAATGTAGAGAGGTAGGTATATCGTTATTTAATAGTTTTAGTGGTACTTGGACTAATATAGAATTCCCGGATATGCTTGAACTTAAGGATATTGATACTGAAGAAGATCTTAAGGTGGTTAAGAGTTTATGCGGTTCCATGGAGGACGTAGTAAGGTAGTTTTAGACTTTAGCGTAAATACTAATCCTTTAGGACCTCCAAAACATGTTGAAGACTTCATAAGAGAGTGTATAGAGGGTGGGGTACTTCTTAAGTACCCAGACTACGAATACATTAACTTACGTGATAATATAGCTAAGTTCTACGGTTGTGATCCTAACAACATCATAGTTACTAACGGTGCTAATGAAGCGTTAAACCTAGTAATCACTACTTTAAGGAAGGACTTAGTAGTTATTGAACCATCATATGGTGAGTATGAGGATTTAGCTAGTTCCTTAGGGGTTAAGTACGACTACATACTATATAAGGTTCTTGATGATGAGTTCTACCTAGATTTAGAAGTTTTAGATAGTTTCAACAGTGTTGATAGAGTCATAGTCATCACTAATCCTAATAACCCAACTGGTAATTACTTAAGTAGGGATAGGTTATTAAGCTATATCCAGGATTTCAAACCTATATTCTTAATTGATGAATCATATGTTGAGTTATGTGATAGCTGTCCTTACGAACTACCTAAAGACATACCTGATAATGTAGTGGTTGTGAGGTCAGTAACTAAGTACACATCATTACCAGGTCTTAGGCTAGGATTCCTATACAGTAGTAATGAAGAGTTAATTAAGAAGTTAAATACTGTTAGACAGGCTTGGAACGTTAATAGTTTAGCTGAATGTGTATTTAGTAAGGTATTCGTAGATATAGACTTACTAAAGGAGTTTATAAGTAGGTCTAGACATTACATATCGTCTGAGAGGATGAGGTTATTAAGAGAACTTAGAAATTTAGGTCTTAAAGTATTTAATAGCAGAACTAACTTCCTATTAATTAACTTAAGCTTTAACGCTGAAGAACTTATTAAGACATTAGAACTCCGTAGTATTAGTGTTAGGTGGTGTTGGAGTTTTAAGGGGTTAAGTAAGGACTATATTAGAATCTCTATTAGGAAGTATGAAGATAATGAAGTATTCCTTAAGAACATAACTCAAATCATTAACGGTCTTAAACATGAGCATTAATAAATTAACCTCTGACCTATTACTACTAATAACCTTCTTCACACCAATACCTATCCCTAGGAAGAGTACAGAACTGAGATTCGGGTCATTATACCTACTACCACTAGTTGGTGTTGTTAGGGGGTTAATACCATCCCTAACACTCTACGTATTAATTAAGTTAGGGCTGTATGACTCAACAATACTTAGTTCAGTAATGATCTTAACTCACTTTATAGCTCAAGGATTCCTACATGTTGATGGATTCATAGACTTCTCTGAAGCTATACTAGCGTCTAGATCTGGTGTTAACGCGTATAGAGTGGTTAAGGATGTATGTAGAGGTTCTTACGCTATAGCAATATTCACATCATATACCCTCATACTCTACTCAACATCAACGTCATTAATTAATGTATTAGGTCTTAAGAACATAGTGTATATACCCTTAATTCTTGAGGTATGGGTCTTCAATATAATTACATTACTTACATTATTAAGTAGGGTATGTCCTGAAGGTATTGGAGCTATATTCAAGAACTCATTAAGAGTTAGGGATACTGTAGCAGTAATCATGATATCAGCACTACTAACTATATTAATAACTTATACAATATCTATAAGTTCTATTAAGGTATTATTAGGTCTAGTAGCTTCAACTGTAATATCTTTATGGTTGAGTAGGTCGTTAGCACTTAAGATCTTAGGATTTGTAAATGGTGATGTTTTAGGGTTCTCATCTGAAGTCTTCTACATAACATCATTAATTACTCTACAGTTGATGGCAGTCTTTAAAGGATTAGATATTCGATTGTGGGTGATGTCATGATATGTTGGTTATTACCTAAGGACTGTATGGAATTCCTACTAGTTTTGATGATAGCTATTACTATGGATTTTATCTACCCATACCATAGTGGTTTGATGCTGATGATACATCCAGTCCATACATCATATGTTATGGCTTTAAAATTACATAATCACCTACCTAAGACTAAGACTTCAGGTATTATGATATGGTCTATAGTTGTTATAACTCATACACTACTTTACACGTTAATTCTCTACTTAAGTAGTTTTAATAGGTTATTATGGATTTTAACTTCATCATATATCCTTAAGGTCTCAATATCTTTAAAATTACTAATCATTCATGTACGTAATATTGAGTTGGGGTTGAAGGTCGGTGATATCAGTTATGCACGTCACTACGTCTCAGGTATTGTTAGGAGGGATGTTAGTAAGTTAGGGGAGGGTCATATAGCTTCAGCAGCTATAGAATCATTATTTGAGAGTTTAATTGATGGGTTTACATCACCACTACTCTACTACGTATTCTTAGGACCTATAGGAGCATTACTTCAGAGGTTAGTAAATAGTTTAGATAGTGCTTTAGGGTATAGAACTGATGAGTTCATTAACACAGGTTGGTTTTCAGCTAGGGTTGACTCAATCATTAACTACATACCTAGTAGGGTAACATCACTGCTAGTAATATTCTTATGCCCATTAATTGGTGGGTCTTTCAAGAAGGTATTAACTATATACCTTAGAGATCAGGATAAAACAGAGAGTATTAATGCTGGAAATATCTTCGCATCAGTCTCAGGATGTTTATCTGTGAGGTTAGAGAAGGTTAATACTTACTGTATAGGTAGTGAGTTTAACCTACCTAAACATAACGATATTTCTAAATCTGTAAGACTATCCTTAACAGTAACTACTTCATACATATTCCTAACGTACTTACTCTTCATTACGTATAACACCTTCTTAGGTGATTTAATTGTGTAGTAGGAGTTATAGGTTTGAAGTTATTGGAATTAATGAGATTATTGAGGTAGAGAGTGTTGAGGGGTTAAGAGTTAGGAAGTTAGTATCATCGTTAAGGAATAGTAAGTTGTTGATGAAGCCGTTAATCATTGAGGAATTTAAGAAATTCGTTATTGATGGTCATCACAGACTTAAGGTTTTGAAGATGTTAGGTGTTAAGGAGGTTCCCGTACTCTTAGCTAGGTATGGTGTTGATGTTGAGGATGTTGGTGGGTGGATGTATGTAGTTAACGGTGATGTTAAGTTAGGTTGTAATGAGTTAGTAAGGATTGCAGATGTGTTGAAGTCCTTAACTAAACGTGGGCCTGACTCCTTAATACTTAACGTAGCTGGAGGTCAGGTTAGGGTATATGTTGATAGGGTGGATCTATACATAGCTTTAAAGTATGTTGATATACCATTAACTAAAGTTCCTCAGAGGGGTAGGTTAACTAGTACTACTAGTTTAATATTACCTAAGTTAACACCTGAGGACTTATACTTGATAGTATCTAAAGGTCTTAAACTACCTCCTAGGATGACATACCATAAGACTTATTTAAAGGAGGTTACTATTCCATACCCTATAAGTAAGTTATTGAGGTATTAGAATGCGTATAGCTTTCTTATCCGGTGGTAAAGACTCTTACTACGCTGTCTATAAGTATGGTCAGGTAGACTTAGGTTTAATACTGATATACGACTTTCCTAGACCTAACCCACACCTTATTAACTTAGGTAAGAGTTTAGAAACTCTAACACTTACAGGTACTCCAGTAACTGTACTTAGGTTAAGTAAGGGTAGGGAATTCCTAGAAACTGTAGAATTCCTAAGGAAGTTAGATACAGATACTATAGTAGCAGGTGATGTCCATATAGATGAGCATTTAAAGTATATGGAGAGGTTATCAGCTGAGGTAGGAGCATATTTAATTGAGCCTTTATGGGGTTTAGACCCTGAGGAACTCATGTATATGGAATTTAATGATTGTTTAGAAGTATTAGTGATTGGGTGTTGTAAGTCCTTAAGTAATTGGCTTGGTAGGAGGATAAGTAGAGAGTATGTTGAGGAGTTCGTAAGTTATGTTAAGGATGTTGGTTTAGACCCTCTAGGTGAGGGAGGTGAGTATCATACGTTAGTTATTTCAGGACCTCTACATAAGTCTAAACTTAAGTATAGTGTAGTTGGTGTTGAGGTATTTAATGATTATGAGGTGTTGAGGGTTATATAATGCGTATACCCCTACCATGTACTTACTATGAGGGATTACTACTTAAGAAGTTAGTTAATGTTATTAGTAGGACTAAGTGTGAATGTATTGCTTTAAGTGGTGGTATTGATACTTCAGTAATCTTACTAGCATGTATAATAGCAGGTCTTAAACCGAGAGCTATTACTGTAGTGTATAGGGGTGGTGTCCCTAAAGACCTACCCTACGTAATCCACATATCTAAGTTATTTAATGTAGACTTAGACTTAACTATACTGGATTCTAATGATGTATTAAGGATTAAGGATGATATCATTAGTTGTATAGATAATGAATTAAACTCCCACAGTGATGGTGGTTGCATCGAGTTTAGAAATGATGTTGTGTTCTATACGGTTTTAAAGAGGGCTAAGGAAATTAAATGTAGTTGTATTTACGTAGGGTCTGGTAGTGATGAATTACTCTTAGGTTATAATTACCTACTAACACTACCTAGTGATGAGGTTGATAGTACTGTAAGGAAGTTCGTACATGGTAGATATCCTGAACTTAAGATTAGTGAGTGTTTAGGTGTTAAAACTATAGCACCGTTCTTAGAACCTGACGTAGTAGAAGTACTACTTATGATATCTTTAAACTGTTTAAGGTCTGAAAGAATGTTAGGTAAGGAGGTACTTAGAAGGATATTAGAGTCTTACGGTTTAGACGTAATAGCTTTTAGGAGGAAAACACCTGCTGAGGAGGGTAGCGGTACTAAGGATATATGTAGGTCAACCTATGATTACTGACTCTCACTAACTCTAATCTACAGTCCTTACTAACTCCTTAACTATGTTGGGATCCCCTGCTAGTAGGATACCATAACTTAAGACCTCCTCCACAATCCTCGACCTATTCTGAATAAGTTTTAAGAACTCACTTACTGTGTAGACCCTCGGCTCAATATCTATAGGTAGTGTCGGATCTATAAAGTCTGAAATCCTATCAATAAATCCTCTCGGGTAGTCATCACGTACTATTACAACTACATCAGCATCTGAGAAAGCTGTGTAGTCCCCCCTAGCTAGAGACCCTATCAAGAATACAGCTATAGCATCCTTCTCTAAAGCCTTTAAAGCATATTCCCTAAGCTTCTTAAGCACATACTCATAATCTAATTTAAAGACCTTTAGACCTACAGAATTCGATGATCCTACACGCATACCCCACAGCCCTCTCAGCTTCTGACTTAGTGTAGTAATCCATTGGAGCACCTTCAGGATATGTGTTAGGGTACCTTATAGTAATGTAATGTTTATAACCTTCTGGTAAGTTCTCAAGTAGTCTAGATATTGAGTGACCCCATACCTCAAGCCCTAATTTCTGGTAAAGTGCTTTAACTGCTTTCTCAGCAGCTTGATGAGCTGCTAAACACGCCCAGACCCCCACTCATAATCACCTAACTCAATAGATTTCTAGCATGTTCGAAATCCTTAAGAGCTTGTCTAAACCAATCTAAAGCTCTTGAAACCATTACTAACTCCAAAGTATTAACTATGAAATTCATTAATAAATGGTTTAGAGATACGAATTAACTGTATTAATGGTGTAGTGAGTGGATGTTTACGTAGGTACTAGTGGGTGGGTATATGATTGGAATTTAGGTGGTAATTTAGAGTGGTATGTGAGGTTTTCAGGTCTTAATGCTGTAGAGTTAAACGCTAGTTTCTACAGATTCCCATTTAAGAATCAAGTCTTAGGTTGGTCTAGGAGGGGTAGTAGTCTTAGATGGTCCATTAAGGTTCATAGATCTATAACACATACTCATAGACTTAATGAGAAAGCATTAAACATATGGTTTAGATTTAGAGAATTATTTGAACCACTAGATAAGTATACTTCATTTTACCTCTTCCAACTACCACCTAACTTCATATGTAGTAGGGAATCCCTTACTAGAGTTGAGAAGTTCTATGATGTTGTAGGACTTAAGGAGAGATTCACTATCGAGTTTAGAAATGAGAGTTGCTTTAAGGATGAAGTTATTAGTTGGGGTAGTCAGTTAGGATTAACTATAGTGTCTATAGACTCACCACAGACTACATGGGTGGTTAATTCCAACGGTAATGTGTATTTAAGACTTCACGGTAGGTTAGAATGGTATAACTATAATTATAGTGTTGATGAGCTTAGAGAGTTAACTAACTCAGTAATTAAATTAAAACCTCAGAAAGTCTACGTATTCTTCAATAACGATCATTGGATGCTTGAGAATGCTAGGATTATGTTGAAGCTATTAACTAGTGTTTAAACTATTATTAGTGTTAATGATTAAGCTTAAGTATCTGTGATTAATTCCTGAGTATGTAGAGGGATATAGATTGATTTGGATATGGTTTTTCTGGTTTGTAGGGTTGACGATCTCTACAGTAGTTTGTTCTTGGTTAGTTAAGAGGTTTAGGGATTCTTTAGGGTACCCAACACTACTTACGTTCTATATCTCATACATTATAGCTTCAAACATATTAGCTTCTAGGATTTCAGAGTTTAACATCTTAATACCTCTCCTACTCTCAGGAGGTACTATAACATTCCCATTCGTAGCTCAGTTAATAGATATGATTAACGAGATCTATGGTAGGAGATTAGCTTATAATGCTATACTACTTGCCTTCATAGCTAACGTTATGGTCTCAATGTTCATCTTCATGTTATTTACAGTACCTCCAGCACCTTGGTTAGTTAGTATAGATGATGTTTGGAAGTACTTCATGCTTCAAACACCTAGAGTAGTTATAGCTTCATACACAGCGTTCCTAATCGCTGAGTTCTTAGATGCTACAGTATTCGCTGAGATTAAGAAGAGGGTTTACAGGTATGAGGTAGGTACTAGAAGTATTTTTAAGGGGGTGTTATTAAGGTCGGTAAGTAGTGATGTTATTAACATGTTCGTAGATAGCTTAGTATTCTTCCCGCTAGCGTTCGCATACACAGTACCTTGGGATGTTGTGTGGGGTATGATTTGGTACGGTACTTACGCTAAGGTATTACTCTCAGTACTTGATACCCCGTGGTTCATAGTCTTTAGGTTATGGACTAAGGGTGTTAGGAGGGAGTTATAGTAATAAGTATTTTAATGTTATCTAATCATATATTGAGGTGTAGAACTTGATCGTTGTGAAGGGACGTAATGGTAATTCATTAAGAGTTGATGGTTTTAGGGTGAGGGTTTATGAGGAACTTAACTTATTACCAGTTCGTATGAGACTTAAGGCTATTGAGGAAGCTGGGTGGAATACATTCTTACTTAAGGCTGATGATGTCTTCTTAGATATGTTAACTGATAGTGGTGTTAATGCTATGTCTGATAAGCAGTTAGCAGCTATGGTATCAGCTCAAGACTCATACGCAGGTAGTAGGACTTTCTATGAGTTTGTTAAGGCTGTAGAAGATGTATTAGGTATGAAGTATGTAATCCCAGTACATCAGGGTAGAGCTGCTGAACACGTAATCTCTAAGGTATTTGTTAGGGAGGGTAGTGTAGTACCTATGAATTATCACTTCACAACAACTAAAGCTCATATTGAGTTAGTTGGTGGTAGGATTATAGAGATACCTGTGAGGGAGGCTCTTGATAGGAGGAGTAGGTATCCATTTAAAGGTAATATAGATGTTATTAAGCTTGAGGAGGTCTTAAGGAGTTATAGGGATAAAGTAGCTTTTGTTAGGATTGAAGCTCTAGCTAATCTACTTGGTGGTCAACCAGTATCTATGAGGAATATTAAGGAGGTTAGAGAGTTATGTGATAAGTATAGAGTTCCTCTAGTATTAGATGGTAGTATGCTTGATTGGAATACTTACTTTATTAAGGAGAGAGAGTCTGGATACGCTTCAAAAAATTTAGAGGAGATTGCTAAGGAATTCGTAAGTTATGCTGATATACTCTACGTAAGTGCTAGGAAATTATCATCAGCTAGGGGTGGGTTCATAGCTACTAATAATAAGGAGTATTATGAGAAACTCGTAATTCATGTTCCAGTATATGAGGGGTTCTTAACATATGGCGGTATGTCTATTAAGGAAATAGCAGCTATAGCTGTAGGTCTTAGGGAGGCATTTAAAGAGAATTTAATAGGTTCTGAAGTTGAGTTAATAAGATATGTAGTTGAGGAACTAGATAAATACGGTATTCCAGTAGTATTACCTCCAGGTGGTTTAGGTATTCATTTAGATGCTTTAGAATTCTTACCACATTTAAGTAGGGATAAGTATCCGGCAGGTTCTCTAGCAGCAGCACTCTATATAGCTTCAGGTATTAGGGCTATGGAGAGAGGTACTTTATCTATGGATAGAGATAAGGATGGTAGGGAAATATATCCAGAGCTAGAATTAGTTAGGATAGCGTTCCCGAGGAAGACGTACTTAAGATCACATGCTGACTACGTAGTAGATAGGGTGTTATGGCTTTACGAACATAGAGATATGGTTAAGGGTTTGAAGTGGGTTTATGAACCACCAATACTTAGGTTCTTCTTAGGGAGGTTAGATGATATGGATGATTGGGGTGAGTCATTAGTTAATGTATATGAGTCTGAATTAGGGATTTATTAAGGAGTACTAAACATATGTTTTGGTGTGTTTGATTTGGATGGATTTGCTGATTTCCTATGGTTATTCTTCATCTTATGGATGTTTCTAACATTTATAACACCTCAGATGAGGTATTCAACTTTAAGGAGGGCTAGAGCTAATATAATAAGGAGTTTAGAGGTTGCATATAATTCTAAAGTGATTACGTTAATACATAGACAGGAGAGGATTAGCTTATTCGGTATACCTATATATAAGTTTATAGATATTGAGGATTCTGAGGAGGTTTTAAGAGCTATTAGGAGTACACCACCTGATAAGGGGATAATGTTAATAATACATACTCCTGGGGGTTTAATGTTAGCTGCATCACAGATAGCATTAGCTCTTAAGAGACACCCAGGTAGGAAGATCGTTGTAGTTCCTCACTACGCTATGAGTGGTGGTACGTTAATAGCTTTAGCTGCTGATGAGATATGGATGGATCCTGACGCAGTGTTAGGTCCTGTAGACCCTCAGATAGGTACTCAATCAGGTAGTCTACCAGCACCTTCAGTAGTTAAGGTAGTTCGTGAGAAAGGTGTTGATAAAGTTGATGATAGTACTTTAATCTTAGCTGATATAGCTGAGAAGGCATTAAATCAAACTAAAGACTTAGTTAGTAAGTTGTTAGAGGGTAAGTTACCTCAGGATAAGATGAAGTTAGTGATTGATTATTTAGTTATGGGTAGGTATACTCATGATTGGCCGATAACTGCTGAAGAGCTTAAGGAATTAGGTCTTAACGTTAAGACTGAGATACCTCCAGCAATATATGGTTTAATGTCTCTCTACCCGCAAGAAGCTGCTAGAAGACCTGCTGTAGAGTACCTACCTACGATCCCCCACACCTCAGAGACTGTTATTAAGTAGAGGTAAAAATTAATTATTTTTATAATTTAACTAACTCATACTGAGTAGTTTGGTATTACTTCAGGTAGTCCTGTCTTCCTAGCATGTAGTTTATTAAGCGCTATATGTAGTCCTACCAGTAGTATCAGTCCTACCGGTAAGAGTATTGAGGGGCTTAGAACACCTAACGCGAATAACGTGTAGAGTACCACACTAGTAAACCCTGCTAATACAGCGTATGGTAGTTGTGTTGATACGTGGTCTATATGGTCTGCAGCTGAGAACATTGATGACATTATAGTTGTATCACTTATTGGTGAACAGTGATCTCCGAAGATACCCCCACCAAATACAGCACCTATTGATGCGAATGTTATTAAGTATGCCATACCTACGTTATCTGGGTATTGAAGTATTGCTAGTTGCCAAGCCATAGGTACTGCTATAGGCATCATAACTCCGAAGGTACCCCAACTAGTACCTGTAGTAAATGATATGAACATAGATACTAAGTAAATTATTAGAGGTACTAATAACGCTGAGAGACCTACAACTACAGCTCCGTGGATTACGTAGTCAGCAGTCCCTACAGCATCTGTTGCTGACTTAATACACCACGCATGTAGTAATATAGCGTTAGGCAGTACCATTAAGTACATACCTCTGATAGTATACCTCATAACCTCCTTAAAACTCATAGCCCTACCCAGTAACAACCATGCAAATGTTATGAAGTAGGTAGCCATACCAGCCCAAAGTAATGCCTTAGCTGTATCAGCATTCATTAAAGCCTCATTAAATGGTGTTTCCCAGAACTTATGTATGTCCTCAGCACCTGTAGCCCATAAACTAATTAATGTTGTTATGACTAAGGTGATCATAGCAATACCGAATAACCAACCGGAAACACGTTTACTGGTTTTAGGCTCAGTACCGAATAGTTCCTCTGTAGGCATTAGAGGTGTAGCACCATCTCTTAATACCTTACCCTCAGTAACAGACCTATACTCAGCTCTTAACATAGGTCCGTAATGCCTCCTAGTTAACACTACTATGAATACTAGTATTATAGCTAGTATTGAGTAGAAGTGGTATGGTACTGCATTTAACCACATGACATATGCTTCATACGTAGGTGCTGCAGTGATTAACCCACTCTCAAACTGCTGATTTAGAGTATCTATAGAGTCCTTAATTAAACTTACTTCATAACCTATCCAAGAGGAAACTAATGCTATACCAGCTATTGGAGCTGCTGTAGAATCAACTATATAGCTAAGTAACTCCCTACTCACCCTCAACCTATCTGCTAAAGGCCTTATAGAATTACCTACAATTACTGTATTACCGTAGTCGTCGAAGAATACAGCAACACCTAGTAGGGATGCTGCTAGACCAGCACCTCTAGCAGACCTTATCCTACTAGATAGTGCTTGAGCGAATGAGTATACAGAACCTGAAGCGTATAGCAAGCCCATGAAAGCACCTAACACGAAGTCGTAGAGTAGTATCGCAGCATTCCAGGAGTCAGTAGCGTTATATATGTACCAATCAATTAACTTTACAGTAGCTTCTAACGGGTTGTAGCTAGAGATCATTAAAGCACCAACCCATATACCAGCAAATAATGCTGGGACTACCTCACCAGTAGCTATTGATAAAGCTATAGCTAGTATAGGGGGTAGTAACGGGAATGTAATATACGGGAATCTCTTATCCTCAGGCATAAACTCAGCTTCAGGCGGTGCATAAGTGATTAAGGCGATGATAACTATCAGTAATACTATCAAGTACTTAATATTCTTCTTACTCACTCTAGATCACCAACTACACTCAAGTAAAGTAACTATATCCACCCCCTTAAAAACTTTTAAAGGATTATATAGTTACATTAAGTAAATTTTTAAATATTGTATAGCGGGAGGCTTAAACAGGTAACACCGCCATCACATTTCCAAAACTCAGAAACATCAACTACTATAGGTTTAAGACCCTCCTTCCTTAACCTATCATAGGTTTTAGGATGTCCATCAGGTATTAAGACCTTATCACAACCTAAATACAGCATATTAACTGCGTAAGCCTCATCAAAAGGTATTCGAATAAGTTTAAAACCTTCAAAGAATGAAGTATCAACTAACTCCGGGACTACAGCTAACCTCCTCCTCCCTAAGTAATTAACAGCTGATAGTAGGTGGAATACCTTATCTATAGGTACTGTAATTACTTCATAATTACTGAAGAACTCCTTCAAGAAGTTAATACCGTATAAGTTAGTCCTAGATGATAAACCAACATATAAGACTCCAACATCAGTTACGAGGACATCACCACCCTCAATAGTTGCTGGTGGACTTACATAATATAATGTAAATCCTAAACCCCTTAGGAATTCTGCTACGCTTAACTCCTCACCCCTCCTACTAAACTCACCAAACCTACATATTAGAGCTGACCTCCTAACACTACTTACGATAGCTGTATCTTGAATAAAGACTGCGTCAGGATATCCCTCAAGCCCGGACATTATGTAGACCTCAATACCTTCCTCCTTAAGAATCTTAACGTACTCCTCATACTGTTTAATAGCGAGTGAGGGGGCTACAGCATGTCTTAACGGATTAGTTGATACACACTTAACTAATTCTTGAGTAGGTGGTCTAACAATAACTGAATTAAATAAACTATCATCGCATCCCATACCTAACACCTAACTAACATAATTACTTCTAAAATTTGAGTTCTTCTCTATAACTCAACTACTGTTAGTAAGGTTATGACCACTATCTATGAAGTCCTTTAACTACAGCTACCATGCTTAAAATTATCTTCTTCTCACGCCTTATTAGAAATGGTAATCAGTACTTAACTCATCCTTCTAAACGTCGTAGACGTCGTGAAACACTATAACTGATTCATGTTCATAATTGTAGCTATCTCTTGTTTAACCTCTAATAAGGTATTCACATCTTCTCAAGATATTATCATATGTAGAATAGGGCTTGTGGGTAATCATTAAGCATTAGAGTCCTCCTAAACCTCCCTAAATCTCTTAAAACTTCCTTAAGAGTATCTCTTATTAAATCTTTTAAATTACTAACAATATTACTAACCCAACTCCATGTATTATTCAATTACTAAGGTTGAAATCTTCTTTGAATACTTCATCAATTAAATCATATAGAGCCAGAGGAGTGCTACTATTAACTGAGCTGTAGTTATTATTAGAGCTACTCTCAACCACTCATCCCAACTAATCTTAACTCTCTTCTTCTCAGCTACTGATATTGCTATTATATTTGCTGTAGAACCTATAGGTGTGTAATTACCACCAAACACACCTCCGAAGAGTAACGCATAGAATATCTCCCTACCAACTAAGCCTAAATTATTGAGGAGTATTGCTATAGGTGTCATAGAAACTATAACTGATAAGTTATCAAATACTGAGCTTAAGGATGCTGAAGTTATTAGGAATACTGCTAACAATATTAAAGAGGACTTAATACCTGATAAAACGTATGCTATCTTAAATATCGCACCAGTATATGTTAACGCATAACTAAGTATGAAGAGACCTATGAAGAATAGTAATGATGACCACTCAACACTCTTTTCAAGCACCTCAGAAATCCTCTCAGGAGGAGATACGATTAACGAAATTATAAGGAATGTGTAGGGTATGAATGCTAGGAGTGAGTGAGGATCCACACTAACTCCGGAAATCAACGTTAAGTAGTTACTTAAGTATTCATTTAATATGACTGTGGTTATGAAGGTTAGTAAAATTATTAAACCACTATGGATTAACTTAAGCTCCTTCTTACTAATACTTAGGTAATATGATGTTATGAATATATTTACACTCTTCAGAGATTCTCTGAAGACCTTAGAAATACTTTTAATCATGTCCCTACCTAAAACATTTATCAACATTAAGAGAACTACATGAGTTATTAATGACAGTGTGAAACAGTATCTTAAGAACTCACCTATAGACATGTTAGCTGTGAAGAAAAGATATATACCTATAGGGTTACCTACTGGTAAAGCTACACTACCAGTATTAGTAGCTAGGACAGAAAGTATTATTAAGGACTTAACATCGATCTTAAGCAACTTACCTAACTCAAACACTAACATAGTGACGTAGATAATACTCGTAACCTCACCAAGTAATGCTGCTAAGGTAAAAGCTAATGTAAGTATTAAAGATAGTAACGCTATTGAACTACCTCTACTAACTCTAATCACGTTAACTGCTAAATACTTAAAAACACCTAATTCCCTAAGTATACCAGCTAAAGTCATAGAACCTATTAGGAATAGTATTAAATCCCACTCAATAGCTGATTTAATTAGGTTCTGAGGAGGTACTACCCCAAGAATAACGACCATAACTAATGAAAAGAATGCTGCAGCTACTCTCCACTCAATCCTAAATATACTCACAGCTACCACGAATAAGAATAACGTTAGAGCTAATGATTGATGAATAACAGCTGTAGACGAATTTATATTAACATCATAATTATCTATTTCTTCATGCCAGTAACTAATTAACTTACTACCAACTACGTCTCCCTCATCAATAACTATAGAGTACATTAGGATTAACGATGTAAGTAGTAGTACTATAAATACTATAGAGAGCTTATATATTAACTTCAGGCATCATCACCTAAACGTTTTCGTATGTATAAACCTAAGAGTATGTTATAAGGTTAACTTGTATAGTATTAGATAAAATCGTGGGATACGTAATTGTTGGAGTAGTTATTCCTATAATAACTCCTCAATTCATCTATTGAACATTAAATTAAAATCTTAGGTAGTGGTTTTAATTATTTTCAAACAATTGTTTAGTGCTTATGATGGATAATTTTATATTCTGTTCTGATCTAATAATTAAGATGTGAATATATGGTAAGTCCTGATGATGTGGTTTCGAATATTAGTCGTTACGGTATTAAGTGGTTAGATCTACAGTTTACAGATCTAGTGGGGGTTTTAAGACATGTTACAGTTTCTGTGAGGTTGTTAACGTCTAATGTATTTAGTGAGGGTTTAGGTAAGCTTGACGGTAGTAGTGTTAGGGGGTTCTCAAGTATTGAGGAGAGTGATTTAGTCTTAAAACCTATACCTACAACATTTGCTTTAATGCCGTGGTCTTCAGGTATTGCTAGGATGATATGTAGTGTGTGGATGGGTGGTGAGAGATTACTTAGAGATCCTAGGTATGTTGCTGAGAGAGTTGATGATTACTTCATTAATAACGGTTTAAGACCTTACGTATCTGCAGAGTTAGAGTACTTCATATTTGATAAGGTTAATGTAGTTGTAGATGGTTGGAGGCAGGAGTTAAGCATAGTTAGTAGTGAGTCTTACTGGAGTACTACAGTACCGTTTAATAGGGGGAAGGATGGTTACTACGTTACATACCCTAAGGATAAGTTCCAGGATTTGAAGTTAGAGGTTGCTGAAGTACTTGAGAAGTACTTTGGATTAGCTGTGGAGGTTATTCATCATGAGACTGCATCAGCTCAACATGAGATTAACTTTAACGGTGGTAACACTACAGGTACTTCAGATAATATTCAGACTGTTAAGTACGTAGTTAAGAGTTTAACGTATAGGAAGGGTTATATAGCTACATTCATGCCTAAGCCTATATATGGGGATAGCGGTAACGGTATGCATGTACATGTAAGTATTTGGAGAGGTGATGAGAACTTATTCTACGACCCTAATGATGAGTACGTAAGCTTAAGTCAATATGCTAGGTACTTCATAGGTGGTTTAATAGAGCATGGTAAGGCGTTATCAGCTATTGTCAGTCCTACAGTAAATAGTTATAAGAGGTTAGTCCCAGGATATGAAGCACCAGTATATCTAGTATGGAGTAAGGGTAATAGGAGTGCAGCTATTAGAATACCAGCATATAGTAATAGTCATAAGAGTAAGAGGATTGAGTACAGACCTCCAGACCCAAGTGCAAATCCATACCTAGCACTCTCAGCTATATTGTTAGCAGGTATTGACGGTATTAATAAGAAGTTAGACCCTGGAGATCCAGTTGATGAGGACGTGTATAGAATGACTCCTCTAAGGAGGAGGGAGTTAGGTATTAAGGAGTTACCTAGGTCATTAGATGAAGCTTTAGATGAGCTTGAATGTGATAATGAGTGGTTAAGACCTATATTCCCTAAAGAACTCATAGAGAGTTATATAGAGGTTAAGAGGGAGGAGGTTAGGAAAGTAACTACCTACCCAACACCTATAGAGGTATACCACTACATCGACGTATAATACAGTAGGTATAATACAGTGGAGTTAAAATCTCTTGATATAGTCCATCTACTAGTAATTAACTACTTTATTCACTCTAATACTGGTGTATACTATAGATAACGCTATTGAACCACACCAAAACATAGTAAGTAAGTTACCTAATAACGCATTAAATACCAGAATTATCAGTAGGTATATTAGGTAGAAGTACTCGTAATTACTTAAGGACTTAACAAACTTCTCACTACTTCCTTTAGGAGTTATATTGTAACGGAACCTCCTTAATAGTAATGCCTTAATAGTACCTACGAATATAGTCGGTAATAACGTTGCTGTAACAGCTGCTGAAGAACCTATAGACCTCATAATAAGGTACTTACCTACGTACCTATTAGTTAATGATTTATAAATACTTGATACGTATAAGGTGGTTATGACTATAGAAAGTATTATTAATACGTATCCGAAGTCCATTAAGTCCTCCTTCAAGACTACAGATGCTATAGGGATTACAACACTTCCTAAGAACAGTAATGCTGTTGGTACGTACTGACATAGATAGAGAATTGTTTCTAACCTCTTAATAATGCTTAACTTAGTCTTCATCAACTGTTTAAAAGTCTTTAACAGTACTTCAAGTGCTCCGTAAGCCCACCTCTCCTGCTGTATCTTTAATGAGGTATAGTATGAAGGTACTAAAACATTAATTACTGCATCATCTACATAACCTACTTTAAACCCGTTAGTAAGGAACTTCATACCTATATACACATCATCTTGGATGACGTTATCCCATAAACCGACAGCTATTAGTGCTTCCTTCTTAAATAATGTACCTGAACCTAACGGGAATATAAATAAGTTTAGAGCTGACCTACCCTTATAGAGGGAATCAACTGTAAACTTCATAGTCCTACCTATAGACTTAGCTAATCTAGTACTATAGCTATAGTAACTCTCCCACCTACCTACACAAGCTTCATAACCACTCTCAACACAGTTAATCAACTTATCTATGGTTCCATCACGAAGTCTTGAATCAACATCTAATATCAGGATGTATTCATACTTCGCCTCAATAACACCTTTATTTAATGCTTTAGCCCTACTACCACTTATAGGGTCTCCTAAGACTACCCTGACTTCAACATTTGATGAGGTTTCCTTAGACTCACATAACTTCTTAATCTCTAATGCCTTATCTATATGGTCGTCAGTAACTATTATTAACTCACATTTGAAATCCCTACATGCTTTATCTATATTCCCTACTAAATCATCTATAAGTTCTATAGGTTCGTTCTTTACAGGTACTACTACAGTAATACCTATATTAGAATTAGACCTACTATTAACTCTTACAGGGCTCCTATACCTATGACTGTAGTAGTAGTAGATGCTATGTATAGTCATTAAAGTTAATAAGGGTACTATAAATACTAAAAAAGTAATTATCTTAATTGGAGGCAAGAAAACCCGCTCACTTAATTAAAGCTACTGCTAAGTCGTTTACGTTAGTACCTGTAGGTCCTGTTACTATAGCGGACTTCAACTTACTTAAGTATGTGTATGAGTCGTTATTACTTAATGCTTCGTAAGGGTCTAAACCTAACCTCCTGCCATCAATAACTGTACCTCCGTCAATTACAGCACCTGCTGCAGGGCTAACACCGTCAACACCGTCAGAACCTACGGATGCGAATACTACATCATCTAAACCAGCTATTGATATAGCTACTGATAATGCTAGTTCCTGATTTCTACCACCAACACCTCTACCCCTCACAGTCACTGTAGTCTCACCACCGAAGAGTATTGCAGCAGGTTTTCTAACTGGTTCGTCATACTTCTTAATATTCTTTATAATACTAGCTACAAACCTACCGACTTCTCTAGCCTCACCCTCCATCATAGACGTTATTACTAAGGTATTATAGCCTAACTCCTTAGCAGTTAACTCCATAGATTTCAAACTTATGTAGTTACTAGCTACTATGTAGTTTAAGACTTTATCGAAGGTCTTATCACCTGGTTTAGGAGTCTCCTTTAACTCCCCCTTAAGACCTCTTAATAAGACTTCCCTAACAGATGCAGGTACTGTATCCCATATACCATACCTCTTAAGTACTGCTATAGCGTCTTCATAAGTAGTTGTATCAGGTGCTGTAGGTCCTGAAGCTATGAATTCTATAGGGTCTCCAACAACATCTGAAAGTACTAGTGAGATTACTTTTGACGGGTATAACAACTCAGCTAACCTACCACCCTTAACCATAGATATATGCTTTCTTACAGTGTTTATCTCCTTAATATCAGCACCACACTTAAGTAGTTGTGATGTTAACACCTTAAGATCTTCAAGACTTATAGGTTCTATAGGTAATTCAAAAAGTGCTGAACCACCACCAGATATGAGTACTATGTAGGTATCCTCCTCATCACCACTTCTTAACTTAAGTAATTCCTTAGTAGAGTTTAGAGTATCTTCATCAGGTATTGGGTGACTACCGTAAAGTACCTTAACCTTACTTAAAGTAGGTGGTTTAAGACCTTTAGGTACTATAACAGCCCCACTAACTATATAATCACTAAGTAATTCCTCAACAGCTAATGCCATAGTCGCTGACGCCTTACCAAAACCTAATACCTTAACCCCCCTACCGACATCATACTCCCTACCACTGATAACTAACTTACTACCTTCTAACTTAAGAGCTACTTTAATAGCTCTAACAGGGTCAGCAGCTGTGAGACCAACCTCAATAATTTTAAGTATATCTCTATGCATCTCAGAACGTATTAACTCATTAAGATTCTTGATCATACCATCATCACGTTTAAATTACTTGATAACCTTATAAATTCTACTAACTTATTAATATTAGGAATATCTTATGGACTTAAAAGAGGTTATTATATGGTTATCTAAGCATGACGCTAAATTCATAAACGCTAGGAGACTAGCACAGCAATTCAACATAACAACCCATCTAGCAGGTAAGATCTTAAGGGAGTTAAGGAAGTTAGGGTACGTGAGTGTTTATAGGAAGAGGAGGGGGAGGTTCACAATATATAAGGTCGAACGTTTTAAAACTGATTAACCTACCTTAACATCTAGTGTGGGTTCCTAACCACCCCACGGTTAATACTTTTAAATCCTACCTAAGATCTTAATTTACGATAATGTTGAAGTGCTTGAGGTGGTTTAAGACTACGTACGTGATTATAGTTCATGACCTGATGTGGGGTGGGTTCGTAGGTGTATGTAAGTGTTAGTTGGTATGTTAATGGTTTAAGGAGTTTTAACGCTGAATCTTACGTAGTAGTAGATGTTCTTAGATTCTCAACTCTAGTAGTTACAGCTTTAGCCGTAGGGTTTAAAGAGGTTTACGTCTTCTCAGATTTGAATGAGGCTGTAGAGTTTAGAGATAGGATTAAGTCGCCATTAGCTGCTGAAGTTGATGGTATTAGACCTGATGTCGCAGATCTTGATAACTCACCTACAGGGGTTATAGAGTATGTTAGTAGGTATGGTGTTGGTAATGGTAAGTTAGTTGTTAGGACTACTTCAGGGGCTTTAATAGTTAGTGAAGCTATTAAGTTAGGGTTAGAGAACGTATTCATAGGTTCTCTAGTTAATGCTAGAGCTATAGCTAGAGTTATTAATGAGTTGAGGATTAAATCAGTTAATATAGTATGTGCTGGTTATAGGAGGAGTGACTTCTCTATAGAGGATTTCCTAGGTGCTGGAGCTATCATCTACGAGTTAAGTATGTTAACTGATGATGTAGTCTTAACTGATGAAGCTATAGCTGCATTACATACGTTTAAGTCAGTAGTTAATGATAACGTATTATTAGATGTTATTAAGTCTGGACGTGGTGGTAGTTTCCTATGGAGGACTGGTAGAGAACGTGATGTAGTCTTTGCTAGTAATTTAAATAGGTTTGATGTAGTACCTCAATTAACAGATAATGTTGTAAGAGAATATAGTAGAGTTAAAAATTAAGGTTAAGACCAATAACAACTACTTCCTAGCCTCAGCAACCCTCTTCAGGAATACTCTAGCTTCCTCAGCTTCAGGACTTGGGACTTCCTTATGACAGAACCACCAGTCAAAGCATTGGTAAGACTTAAGCCTTTCAGGTATTTCAGTCATAGTTGATGGTGGTGGTACTATAACTCTCTCACCTATTAACTCATTATTAGGCCAATTAGCTGGGATAGCCGCCTTATACTGCTCATGTACTTGTAATGCTTTAATCATCCTTAATATCTCATCAATATTCCTACCTAATTCTAACGGGTAGTAGAGGATTGCTCTTATAACACCTTTAGGATCTACTATAAATACAGCTCTAACTGTATGTGTTGTTGATTGAGCATGTAGTAAACCTAACTTCTCAGCAACCTGACCTCTAGGATCTGCAATTATTGGGAACGGTATCTCATAACCTAACTTCTCCTTAATCCACTCAACCCACTTAATATGACTGTAGTTACTATCTATACTTAAACCTATTAACTCAGTATTCAACTTCTGAAAGTCCTTATACCTGATAGCAAACGCTATAAACTCTGTAGTACATACTGGTGTGAAGTCTGCTGGATGACTAAATAATACAAACCATTTCCCACTATAATCATCTGGTAAGACCTTCTTACCGTAATTAGTTAATACCTCCATTCTTGGAAATACTTCACCTATTAGAGGGATATTCCCTGGAATACTACACCACCAAATATTATTATATGGTTAGACTTATAAACTTTTCTTTAAAATTATTTAACAAAAAATTACAACTTCTTCTAAATATTTCTTCGATATTTTACATAAATGTGTTTATAATTTACAATTAAGTAAGTGGTTTCTATACTGTAATTCACTAATCATCCTTAAGATGAATTCTAACTAATTCTTAGATCATCTTACCTATTAGGAAGTTTAAATTACTTAAAAAGTTTAAAAAGTTCTAGTGATGGTATTACGTTAAGTTAGAGCCAACCTCTAATCTTCATAGCTTCATAGATACGTTCTAGGGCTAGGACTAAGGCAGCATCCCTCATAATCTTCACCTTCCCAGCAGTACGTAGTTCCTCAAACTTCTTATATGTTCTTAGGAAGTTCTTCCTCATTATATTCTCTAACTTATTCCTAGTTTCTTCCTCATCCCATATATACCACTGTAGGTTTTCAACCCATTCTAAGTAACTCATCACAACACCACCAGCATTTGCTAGGAAGTCAGGTACTACTATTACGTTACGTTCTGCTAGTTTAAGTTCTGCTTCAGGTGTTGTAGGTCCGTTAGCACCTTCAACTATGATCTTAGCCTTTACCTTACCTACATTCTCTAGAGTTATTTGACGTTCCATAGCATCAGGACCTAATATATCAGCATCTACATATAGAGATGCTTGAGGGTCTGGGATCTTCTCACCTTTCGGGTAGTTAATTACCTTTCCAGTAGTGTTCTTAACCTTCATAGCTAACTCAACATCTATTCCTTCAGGGTCGTAGACAGTACCGCTAGTATCACTTATAGCTACTACCTTAGCACCCATCTTAGCTATGAAGTACGCATGCCACTGCCCAGTATTACCGAACCCCTGAATACTTACTCTCTTACCTTCTAAACCGCCTAAGTACTTTTCAGCAGCTTCTTTAGATATTACAGCACATCCGAAACCTGTAGCATACTCACGTACTGGATTACCATGTATTATAGGTGGTTTAGCTGTGAAGACTGCAGGTGCGTTACGTCCAACTAACTTACTATACTCATCAACCATCCAAGCCATAGTCTGAGCTGTAGTACCTACATCAGGTGCTGGAATATCTAAGTACTCACCTAACACATCCTTTAAAGCCCTAACATAACCCCTACATAGAGCTTCTAAATCCTTAACATTAAGTTCTTTAGGGTTAACCTTAACACCACCCTTAGCACCACCATAGGGTATACCTGCTAATGAGTTCTTAAGAGTCATTATAGTTGCTAGGGCTATATCATCATCTAAGCTTAACTCTGGGTGGAACCTAATACCACCCTTATAAGGACCTAAAGCACTGTTATGCTGAACTCTATAACCTTCAAACACCTTCAACTTACCGTCAGATAACTTCACAGGTATTTTAACAATCACTATACGTTCAGGTTTACTAACTAATTCGTAGAACTCTTCGGGAAACCCACCTAACTCACAACCCCTCCTAATATTACTTAACACATCACTTAGGAATGACGTCATAGTATAGACCCTAAAAACTTCTTAAGTGTGGTTTAAAAATATTAATTAAATATCTTTTAATTACATCCTTATAAAATATAGAGACTAGCTAATTATTTAATTTTATCGAGTTAATACTCCTTAGACACTCACCATCATTAAGTTAAAGATTTACGGTGTTTCAATAGTTTACAGGTCTTAATTAATGGTTTTAGTACCCCCACTAACAAGTAATTTTATAACTAGTTCATTATATAGTATTAGAGGTGAGTTTAACGAGTAATGACTCTATATCTAAAGGTCTTATAGTACCTTCAAGTTATGATGTTAAGAAGGGTGTTATATTCATAGGTGGTAAGGAGGTCCGTGTAGGTAGGGAGTTACCTAAGGTTAGAGATGATGAGAGGTTAGTAAGGTATACTCAGAGTTTATGTCCTTACTGTTACGCCTTACTACCAGCGGTAATTGTTGAGAGGAGTGGTAAGGTGTATATCAGGAAGGTATGTCCTGAGCATGGTGAGGTTGAGGAGTTATACTCAGGTGATTCAGAATTCTTTAGAAGGTTGGATATGTGGTATGTTGAGGGTAGAGGGCCTAGGCATGTATATACAGACTTAAGTGCTCCATGTCCTTATAGTTGTGGTTTATGCCCTATACATAAGAGTCATACAGCACTAGCTAATATGGTAGTAACTAATAGATGTGATCTTGATTGTTGGTACTGTTTCTTCTATGCTGAGAAAGTTGGTTTCGTATATGAACCTACATTAGAACAGATTGAGTTTATGATTAAGCAACTACTTAAGCAGGGTGTAACACCAGCTATTCAATTAACTGGTGGTGAACCGTTAGTTAGAGATGATATTATCGAGGTAGTGAAGCTGCTTAAGTCCTTAGGTGTTAGACATATCCAGTTAAACACTAATGGTATAATGTTTACTAGGCTATATCTTGAAGACCCTAATAAAGCTATAACACTAGCTAGGAGTTTAAGGGAGTCTGGAGTCAACACCATATACTTAAGCTTTGATGGTGTAACACCTAAGACTAACCCTAAGAATCATTGGGAGATTCCGTATATATTCGAAGTCTTTAGGAAGTCTGGAATGACTAGCGTAGTACTAGTACCTGTGATTATTAGAGGGGTTAACGATCATGAGTTAGGTGATATTATTAGATTCGCAGCTATTAACATGGATATAGTTAGGTCTGTAAACTTCCAACCAGTTAGTTTAGTAGGTATGATTAAGAAGGCTGAGAGGGAGAGGTTAAGGATAACTATAGCAGATGCTGTTAAACTTATTGAGGAGCAGACTAACGGTATGATAAGTAAGGATGACTGGTTCTCAGTCCCAGCTACAGTACCTATATCAGAATTTATAGAGGCTTTAGAAGGTAGATTTAAGTTTGAAATGACTAACCACCCACAATGTGGTGTCGGTACCTACGTATATGTTAAGAAGGAGGGTAATGAAGTTAAGTACATACCTATAACTAGGATGATTGATGTTAACGGATTTCTAGAGATGTTGAAGGAGAAGACTCAAGAATTTAAGAGTAAGAGTAAGTTCTTAGTAAGTACTAAAGTACTTCTAAACCTAATAACTAAGTATATAAGGTGGGGTAACGTACCTCAAGATATTAAGACGTTACTACCTAAATTACTCTACGACATATTCACTAAGAGGGACTACCACTCACTAGGTGTCTGGCATTATAAGTTCTTATTCATAGGTATGATGCACTTCATGGACCTCTACAACTACGATGTTGAGAGGGTTATGAGGTGTAACATACATTACCTAATGCCTGACGGTAGGTTAATACCTTTCTGTACATTCAACGTATTAAATGAGGTTTACAGAGATTATGTACAGAAGAAGTATATGATGACTGTAGATGATTGGGTTAGAGTACATGGTAAGGACTTAAGAGTTTGTAAGTATAGGAGGGACTTAAAACTAATTAAGAAGTTAGAAGATAGCGAGTTATACAGGAAGACTTACGAATTATTCATTAAGAAGTAACCCTACTTTAATACATCATGGTATGATTTAATAATATTTCTTAACTCATTAACCCACATACTCAGATCTTCAGGTCTTGACGGGTAGTTCATGTAGTGTTCCTTAATTAAATCCATATACTTAACAAGTGTTCTAAGCTTAAGTAATAGTGATGGTCTAGTAAGTAGTGATGCTAGTTTAAGGATCTTATCGATAATACCTACTTCAAACCTCCCTCTCCTAGCAATCTCATTCAACTCATCACCACTAACTAATCCCTTACTAACTACGAATTCAAGATCTTCATTACTTAACTTCTGTAGGAAGTATCTGAGTATGTCTAGAGCTCCCTGCTTACACCCATACCTCCTCATATAACATATGTTCGCACTCCATAAGTTAGTTGCTGAGGTATTACCGATACTTAAAGCATTAACTATAGCTTCTGAAACACATTTAGCTGATATCATTGAAGAACCCTTACCACCACCATGTACTGGATTTACTACGTAGGCAGCATCACCTATAACTGCAACACCATTCCAAACAAGTGTGGTTAGAGGTCTCCTAGTAGGTACTAAAGCACCTCCAGCCTTAACAACCTTACTCCCCTTAAACTCAGGTCTTGATAACACGTACTTACGGAGTTGTTCTCTAGGGTGTATACCCTTTAAATCAGCTCTAACCCCTAAACCTACATTAACATAACCCCTCATTAAACTATACGGGAAGAACCACCAATAACCTCCAGGAGCTACCTCATTATTTACGTAAATCCTTAGAATTTCAGGTTCCTCAACCTCACCCTCCAACACCCTAACCTCCCTATAAGCTACGTTAGCATCCGTAAAATCTAACTCCTCAGTAACAGGCCATGACTTAGGTAAGAACCTAACTACAGACCTAGCATTACCACTAGCATCTACTACTACCTTAGCATTTAACTCCTTAACACCTCCAGACCATACCCTAACACCAACTACGTAACCATCCTTAACTATAGGTCCTCTAACATGTGTATTACCTAAGAACTCACAACCCCTACTAATAGCTTCACTAAGTAATCTCTGAACATACTTAACACTATTAACTTCAAAACCCTCACCACCAACAACAACTCTAAACTCCTCACTAGGTGAGTAAACAGCTATACCCCTCACCAAACCCTCTAACTCCTCACCTCTAGGGTAAGGCATGCCTAACTCATCAAAATGATGTTTACCTATAGCATCACCACAAGGTCTATCACCAACATCATCCCAACCCCTAACATCAACTACTAAAGCCTTAACACCAGCAATACTTAAGAAATAAGCTAATGAAGAACCTGCAAACCCAGCACCAACAACTACAACATCATAACTCATAAAACCACTAAGAAATGTTAAGTACGTACCCCTTATAACTATTTCCTCCTAAACCTACCACACTTAAAACCCTACCTAAAAACTCTAGAACTTTATAATCACCTAAACTGAATACCCCGACTTAAGACCTAGAAACATACAAACTACTTAAATTATCGACAGTCTGTAACGTGACTTAAATAATAAATTTAATTGAATTAATAAGCTACATAATTATGAAAATCCTACTAAAAATTTATTAAGGTTATAAAACTAATCTAAGAGAGGGTCTGATTTTGAGTGTTGAGGTAGATTATAAAAGATATTTAGAACAGATTGAGGAACCACCAGCATTTAATCTTAAATGGGTATGGACTGTAGCTGGTCCCGGAGCTATCTTAGCATCATTAACCATCGGTAGTGGTGAGTTAGTTTGGACTCCTAGAGCTGCAGCAGCCTTCGGCTACGCTATGGTTTGGGCATTCCTCTACGGTATTTGGATTAAGGGTATTATCCAGTACTTAGCTAATAGGTGGCATACACTTACAGGTATTCCAACATCTGTAGCTACTGCTAAAGTCTTAACTAAGTGGTTTAACCTATTCTTAGCTGTTACTATATTAGCAGTAATGCCTATGTGGTGGACAACACTAAGCTCATTATCAGCTCAAGTACCGTGGGCATGGTCTGGTAGACCTGCACCACTCCTCTACTTCTGGATACCTGTAGTAATAGTAACTACACTACTATGTATATTCGCAGCTAGGTTAGGTAAGGCTTATAAAGTTATAGAGAAAGTAAGTTTAGTTGTTCTGTGGACTATGTTCTTCGGTTTCTGGGCTGCTGTGCTACTAGCTACTAGACCTGATTGGGGTGCGTTCTTCGGAAACCTCTTCATCCCAAGACCTATACCACCATATGAGGACTGGATCAAGACAGCAGCTCCAGACATATGGGCGTTAACACCCTTCATGTTATTAGGTTCTGCTTTAGGGTCTTTAGGTGGCGGTATTCAAGACTATGTAGGTTATCAAGCAATGCTGAGGGAGAAGGGTTGGGGCTTTCTAAGGTACTCTGATGAGATGGTTAAGAAAGTTCATGAGAAGGGATTATCTAAGATAGAGTTACCTGAGGATGAGAAGTCTAAGAAGAAGATTAACGGTTGGTTAATGCCTACAAGGTTTGACTGCGGCTTATCCTTCTTCATGGTCTTCATAACAACTATACCTGCAGTAATACTGACTATTGAAGTTTTAAGGCCTAGACATCTAGCACCTTCAGGTCTTAAACTTGCTGAGGTTCAGGTTGCTTGGCTTACGGAGACTTTAGGTCCTTGGGCAGGTATCCTATGGTGGTTAGGTTCGTTCTTCGCCTTCTGGGGTACTTACTACGGTCTTCACGAGGTATACACATGGACTATCTACGACTTATTAAGAGGAACTTTCAAACGCTTCGCAGATATATCACCTAATAAGGTTAGACTATACCTATGGCCATACATAATAATACTTGGAAGTATATTCTTCTTAACTGGCTTCTCACTACCGATATTAGTAGCGTTCGCATCAGCAGCTACACACTTATTCGCACTAGCTATATGGGGTATAGCACTACTATACATAAACTTAAAGTACTTACCTAAGGCTTACAGACCTCATATAATAATAATGATATTAGCTATAATAGGTATATGTGTGTACCTACCATACGGTCTAATACAGTTGATCCAGGTATTCGTACCTACATTCAAGATCTAAACTAAAACAATTTTTTAACATATCAGAAATTCTTTAATTCCCTTCAAGATAGCTTATAACATTAATTAAATTCGGTCCCAGTCGCTCCACCTACATCATAAGTCAGAGATAGTCGTTAGGTCATCCCAATAACACTATATTACTGGATTAATTAATTTTAAGGTTAGGTATCTATGCTCTGTGAGGTTTGTGAGGTTAAGGAGGCTGTAGGTAGGTGTAGGATGTGTGGTAGGTATGTATGTGGAGATCATTTAGGTCTTGACGGTCTATGCAGTATATGTAGGGAGACTTTATGTGAGGTATGTCGTCAGAGGTTATCAGTTAGTAAGTGTTTAGTATGTGGTAAGTTAGTATGTAGGAGTTGTTCTGTAGAGTTACAACCAGCTATTAGAGTCTGTAGGGAATGCTATGATAAGTTATTAAGTGATGAATCCTACAGTAAGTTTAAGAATTATTTAAAGAGATTCATTAAAGGTAAGTCCTAAGGCCTAGTAGTACTAGAATGTAGTGGGTAGGGCTTTAATATGAGGTGACCACCTAACTTACTAACAATTAAAATACCTCTAAGATGTCTAAGACTAATACCTAACCTAATACATACTAACTTACCTAATTAACTATATCTAATACCTTACTCTTAAGTAACTCTACATCTCTAACACTTAAGCCAGTCTTAAGACCTCTACACACTAGTATTAATACTGTAATAGTACTGAGTATTTAAGTTGTTAGGGAAGTAGAATGTTTAGTGTTGAGGTATTAACATGGAATATGGGTTAATCTATAGTAAGTATGATCCTGCAGGTGTCGGTATAGTTAATGTTCTAAAGGAATTAACACGGGTAACACCAGTTAATGTTAGAGGTTTTGAGAGAGCGTTTATTGCTGAAGAACTTAATGCTATCATATTAGAAGTTGACACAGATATCACTGAGTGTGAATTCGTAGGGGATTTAGTAGATGTTAAGTACTATGTAATGATTTCCAAACATACATCATCTCAAGGTATTAAATCATTTACAACACACCACGTAGGTATACCGATCCATGACCTCAACCTAACTAGGAATATAAACTCATTCCCTCACTCAAACCCACCACTAGCTAAGAAATTCCTACTAAACCTCATTAAATTTAGGGATGAGTTAAAACTTAATGATTTCGTAGTATCTTATGAGGTAACTCATCACGGACCCTACACGTTGAGGAAACCTACCACATTTATAGAGTTGGGTAGCTCCTCAAGTGAGTGGGGTTTGAAGAAGGCTCAGGAAGTCATTGCCTACGTAGTAAAGGATAGCTTAAGTAGTGATTTAAGTTGTATACCTACTGTTGGTGTAGGTGGTAATCACTACGCAAGTATGTTCACTTCAAGAGCTTTAAGTAGTGGTGAGTGTTTCGGGCATATAATACCTAACTACGTCATAAAGTACTTTAGAGATGATGTTGAAGTATTAAGTAGGCTTACTAACTACGCTATCACTTACTCAGTAGTGAGTACTTCCAGAGTAGTTATGGATAGTAAAGTCCCCTCAATAGTTAAGAAGTTAGTTAGGGAGGTCTGTAGTAAGTTAGGTTTAGAAGTTATTGATTAGAATGAGGTCTTAACCCTCCATATAGAGTATTCGTTATGACTTAAGGACTCTGAAGCCGTTAACTTACCTGAAGCTACCTCAATAACCTCCTTAAATAACCTCTCACCAGCCTCCTCTAAAGTCTCAATACCTTCTACTATAGTACCTACGTAAACATCTATGATACTACGTAACTTCCTATAAGTTTCTGGATTACCAGTAACTTTAATTACTGGAGCTATAGGTGAGCCTGTAGGTGTTCCACGACCGGTAGTAAAGATAATTATTTGAGAACCACCAGCAACTAAACCAGTAACTGACTCTATATCGTAACCAGGGGTGTTCATGAATATAACACCCTTACTCTTAGGTCTCTCACCATAGTCTACAACTTCCTCAATAACTCTAGAACCACTCTTAATTATAGCTCCTAACGATTTCTCCTCAAGAGTTGTTATACCGCCAGCGATATTACCTGGGGTTGGGTTCGTACCCCTAATATCTAGTCCTGACTCAAGCATCTCATTCTCAAACCATGAGACATACCTTAACAACTTCTTCTTACTAACCTCATCCTTAATCCTCTTAACTAGTAGGTGTTCAGCACCTATAACCTCAGGAGTCTCAGCAAATACTACAGTAGCTCCTAAATCCACTAACTTATCACTTACGTAACCTACAGCTGGGTTAGCAGCTATAGATGATGTTGAGTCAGAACCACCACACTCAAGACCTACTACGAGGTTTGATAAGTCGTAAGACCTCCTAGACCTCCTACTAGACTCACTAACCATCTTCTTCAGAATACTGACCCCCTTCTCTAAAACCCCCTCATAACCTACCTCCTGAACTTCAAGAACTTCAACCCACTTACCACTCCTAACGATATCATTAGCTAGTTCATTAGCTCTAACCTTCTCACAACCTAAACCAACTACTAATACTGAGAATATGTTCGGGTTTAAAGCAGTCCCTAATAAAGTCCTGTAGGTTATCTCGTAATCAACACCTAATTGAGTACATCCGCAAGTATGTAGAGCTGTTGAAGTACCGTTAACTAATGATGTTAACTTACTAACGACATCATTAACACATATGACTGTAGGTAATATCAACACCTTACTCCTAACACCTACACTACCATCAACATTCTCATAACCTAGAAACTCATACCTCATTAAATCCCCTAAACCTTAACCAACACATATTTAAAAATCATTAAGCTATAGTTAACTCCTTAAAGATGAACTGGTAAATCCTCTCTAAATCATTAACAGCCCTCTCTAAGCTACTAACATCCTTAATTACAGAAGTTAAGCATAGGTAATTATCTTCAGTTAAGTCAAACCTAACTAAGTTTGAGAATGACTTAACCTTACTCTTAAACCTATATACGCTCTTAATACCTTCAAAATCCATACTATACTCGTAGAAGGTATCACTCTCTAAATACATCCCATACTCCTCCTTAATCACTGAGAACGCTATACGTACCCCTCCAGCATACTTAGATGCTACTACAACCCTAACACCGTTATCTAGAGGTGTAGCTGTAGAATAACCTAACCTACTTAAGACCTCCACAACATCTTTTAAATCATCAGTAACTACATGTTTAAAAACCTCAACCTCACCTGTCTTAAACCTACGTAGAGTACTTAGAGGTCCTACATAATCACCTACTAAGAATACTTCAGAGTACGGCTCACTAAACCCGTAGAATATACAGAACGCCTTACCTGGAGGCCAGTAATAAACCTTACCAGGGATTACATATGATGTACCTACGACACCTTCAGTCTTAAGTATATAAGGTGTTGTGAAGTATAATTCCTCCTTCCACCTAATTAACTCCGACTTAAACGGTAGTACGTTTAAGACATCTTCAGGTAAGTCAATAACTAATGAATCACTACCTAAACCCAACTCAACTAACATAGCAACACCTAAAACAGTAGTTATTACTAAGTAAAAACCTTATTTAACCACTTTAAACTCTACTTTGGTGGTTAGTTGAAGGTTAGAGTTAGGATTAAGTCTAAATCAGTTGGTGAGGTACTAGCTGAACTTACTGATGAGTACAGTCCTAAAACATTTAATGAGGTTGTTAAAGCCCTCCCGATAGAGGGTGTAGTAAGTATTTGGGGTTCTGAAATATACTTCCCAATACCTGTCTTCGTAGGTGAGGAAAACTCCTTCGAAGTCGTTGAGAAGGGAACTATAGCTTACTGGCCTCCAGGTAATAGCCTATGTATATTCTGGGGACCTACACCTGCAAGTAGGCATAAGGATGAGATAAGACCTGCAAGTCCTGTAAACGTAGTAGGTAGGGTCTTAGGAGATCCTGAAGTATTCTCTAAAGTTAAGTTTAGAGAGAAAATAATTATTGAGAAGGTTTAGATTGAGAGTTCAACACCGTACTTAATAGATAACTCCTTCAACTCCTTCAGAGTTTCATCATCTATAGGTATACCGTTCTTAACCCTATCTAAGTAATTCCTGTATTCAGGCTCACCAGGAAGTAGTACTTCCGAACCGTCAGCTGTAGGTGTTGTTTTAACCTCCTTAATATACTCTTCAATCTCTCTTAAGTACTCATCATAAGGTCTGAACACCCCTACATCTACAGCACCTATAACTACACCCCCCTGACTATAGAAACTCCTCCTCATCTTCAAACTATAACCACCTCCTAATACGATACCGCAGAGGATGTCTATAGCTACAGCTAATCCGAAACCCTTATAACCTCCGAATGGTAGGAGTATACCTTCGATAGCTTCCTTAGGATCTGTAGTCATCCTACCCTCCTTATCCATAGCCCAGCCCTCAGGTATTTTCTCACCCTTATGAGCAGCTACTAATATCTTACCCCTAGCAACTACACTCATAGCCATATCTAGAACTATAGGTGGTCTACTACCTACTGGGAACCCTATAGCTAATGGGTTAGTACCTGTAATAGGTTTCTTACAACCTAGTGGGGCTATATTAGGTGATGCATTAGCAGTTACTAAACCAACCATACCGTTATCAACAATCTTCAACACGTAGTATGCGAGCATACCTATATGCTTTAAATTCCTAATACCTGCAACACACACTCCAGAATCTCTAGCCTTCTTAACAACTAACTCAGTAGTTTTTAAAGCTACTACCTGACCAACACCGTTATCACCATCAACTAATAAGTATGAGGTACCCTCCCTCAACACCTTAATCTTAGGGTTAGGGTTGATATCACCTTCAAGAATACCCTTAACATATGCTGGTAACCTGATAATTCCGTGAGAATCAACACCTCTTAAATTAGCAAGTACTAACTGATCTGATACTACCTCAGCATACTCTCTAGGAACTCCAACCCTAGTCAACACCTCAGTTGAGAACTTACGTAATACCTCATGACTTACACGAATCATGATACCACCAGATACTCATTAACGCTTAAGTTATTATTTCTTAATCTCGCTAACGTAGTTAGCCTTATACAACCTACGCATAGGTAGTGGTATTGATTCAGGATTAACTACTACATCAACTACTACTGGCTTATCCTTAGCTAGACTTACAGCCTCCTCAATACCTCTCCTAAGCTCATCCCTCCTCTCAATCCTAACACCGTAAGCACCTAAGGACTTAGCTAACTCACAGAAGTTTACATTAGGTAACTTATACGTGATGTCAGTACCGTAACTAACCTTCTCGTAAATCCTTAATACCCTATATGCTGAGTCGTTAAACACTACTATAACTACAGGTATGTTATACCTAACAGCAGTTACTACTTCTAACCCAGTCATTAAGAACCCACCATCACCTACAACTCCAACAACCTTCGAATCCTTCTTAGCTAGTTTAGCAGCTATAGCTCCAGGGACACCCATACCCATAGAGACATAACTAGTTGTTACTATGTATGTCTTAGGCTTATACACAGGCATTGTGAAAGTCTCAATCCTATGAGCTCCTACATCACCTACGAATACAGTATCCTCATCGAATACCTCCCTTAAAACCTTAATAACTTCCCAAGACTCAATCACATCACCCTTACTAACAGCTTCAGTACTTACTAATGATTTAACCTCCTCCCACAACTTACTCAGTAGTTCACTACTACCCCTACTAAACCTCTTAATACCTTCACGTCTAGCAATCATTAACAACTTAGTTAGGAATTCCTTAGCATCTGCTTCAATAGCTAGTAATGGTTTGAACACTCTACCGAACTCGTCAGCAGATACATTCACATGTATTAGGTTGCCGCTGATCTTCATGGAATACCTACCAGTACCCATCTGACTAAATCTAACACCTATAGCTAGTACTAAATCAGCATTACTTAGTAATTCCTCAGCAACTAAATCACCTAAATTACCTGCTGCTATACCTCCGTATAGTGGATGTGTAGGTGGTATTATACCCTTACCCATTATAGTAGTACATACTGGGGTATCGAATAACTCAGCAACTGCTAGTAATTCAGACTCAGCACCAGATATAGTCACACCCCTACCAGCAAGTATTACAGGTCTCTTAGAATTCATCAACAACTTAATGACTTCATCAACAACTTCATCAGGTGGTGTAGGTTTAGATATAGGTAGTTTAAGGTATGTGAACTCATCAACAACTTCATCAAATACGTCAGCAGGTATCTCAACATATACAGGGCCTGGACGACCTGATAAGGCAGTATTAAATGCTTTAGATAGTATCTGACCTACGTAGGTAGGTGTAGTAATTCTGAACTGCCTCTTAGTTATACTTCTAAAGACCTCTAACTGGTCTGTATCGTTGGGGAATGCGTGTAGACAGTTCTTATAAACTATATTCCTAGGCGGTGTAGTTGCAATAACTACTAACGGGTCTGACTCAACATAAGCCATAGCTATAGGGTTTACAGCACCTAAAACACCTGGACCTCCAGCAAAAACACATACACCAACCCTACCACTAACTCTAGAGTATATAACGCCCATGAAGCCAGCTCCAGGCTCGTACGCAGTGTTAATTGATTTAGGCCTACCTACTAATTCAGTATCGATTATAAATCTTAACGTATGTTCAGCATATACTGTGAAGTAGTACTCAACACCCTCACTAACTAATGATTCCCTTAAAACCTCACTAACCCTCAAAACAATCCCTAAAATAATGCTTAGTTACTATTTTTAACTCTCAATGAATCTCTATTCTTAGGTGTGTTAAGTGATAGTTAGATGCCCTAACTGTAGGAGGAGGTTTGATACATTATATGCTAGGGCTTACTCATGTAAGTCATGTAACTTACTAACAATTACAGGTAGTTGTAACTATATTAAATGTCCTTTCTGTGGTTACGAATTCACTATTGAGTGACCTACTATGAAGGTCTTAGCATTATCTGATATCCACGGTAATTGGAGGGGACTTAAAGAAGTTATGAGTAGAGAAGACTATGATGTAGTGTTAATAGCTGGTGACTTATCAGATTATAGCGGTAATGTGGTTAGAGTAGTAAATACGTTAGTAGATATTGTTAGGGGGAGAGGTGTTAAAGTCTATACAGTCTTAGGTAATATGGATAACCCGGACTTACTGAGTAAGTTATCAGGTATTAACGAGGTTACAGTACTTCACGGAAGTTTTAAAGAGTTAAACAACTACTTAATCATAGGTTTCAGTGGTGGTCTATACTCACCATTCCATACAGTTTTTGAGTTTAGTGATGAGTATCTTAAGTCGTTAATAGATGAAGTAGTCAGTAAGTTAGGTAGTGTTAATAAGGAGTTATTAGTACTCTCCCACACACCACCCTATAACACTAAAGTTGATGTAACTTTCAACGGCTTACACGTAGGTTCTCAAGCGTTGAGGGAGTTTATAGAATTTCATAACCCGGTACTCGTAGTCTGCGGACATATTCATGAGGGTAGAGGTGTTGATAGGATAGGTAGTACATTAGTAGTTAATCCAGGACCGCTACTTAGGGGTTACTACGCAGTTTTAGAATTAGGTAGGGAGGTTAGGTACGAACTCAGAACTCTTAAGTAATTTAATAAATAACTTACGTATTGGTGTACTCAGTGTTTTACGTAGGTTGTTGTGGTTTCCCAATAGCTAGGAGTAAGTACTACACGGTATTCAACGTAGTTGAACTTCAGGAGACGTTCTATAACCCACCAGATATTGATAAGTTAGAGAATTTAAGGTCTGAAGCACCTAAAGAATTCATATTCACTATGAAGTGTTGGCAAGCTATTACACACCCTATAGACTCACCAACTTGGAAGAAGTCTAAATTCATACCTAACTCATCACTAAAGGACTCATACGGGTTCTTAAGACCTACTAAGGAGGTCTTTAAAGCTTGGGAATTAGTTGTTGAAGGTGTTAAAGTACTTAAAGCTAAGGTAGTAGTAATTCAAACACCACCAAGTTTCAACTGTACAGATACTAACTTTAGAAACACTATAGACTTCTTCTCAGCTGTAGATACTAACGAATTCGTAATTGGTTGGGAACCTAGAGGTAATTGGTTAGAGAAACCTGAGAAGATAGCTGAGGTAGTAAGTAGGTTTAAGAGTGTTATACACATAGTAGATATCCTAAAACACGAACCTGTAATCGTTAAAGACTTAAACTACTTTAGACTACACGGACTTAACGGAGAAGTAAACTACAAGTATAGGTATACCGATGAAGACCTAAGGAGACTCTGTATACTGACTAAGAAGTTTAAGTGTAGGGAAACATACATACTATTCAACAACGTATACATGCTACAAGACGCACAGAGATTTAAGAATATATGCTCATATAACCCTTAAAACCCTCATCACTAAATATCTTTAGGAGCCGCCGTAGCTCAGTGGGTAGAGCGCCGGCCTCGTAAGCCGGAAGTCGCGGGTTCAAATCCCGCCGGCGGCTCCAAATAATTATAAATATATTGAGTTTATCCTCAGTACTAACTTCTTCCTATGCATTACTTCATACTATGTAAGTCTTGAAGTAGAGTATGTATTAAGCGATTTTATGAAGGTTTGATTAACTAACTCTTTATGAATTCCATACATATGAATCCATACTTCTTAGTCTCATCTAATGATGTTATCTCATATACTTTATCAAGATACTTAATGTTTTCAGGATAATCTGTTAATGTTCCTAAGATCTTATTTAATGTAGCACCGTACTTTAAGAATATCTCGATAACCTCCTTCACAGTATAGAATCTTGCTTTTGAGTAGAATATATGTCCTTCTTCAGCCTCCTTCAAATATTTCTGACCTAGGAAGGAATCTCTAGGAACTATACACGTTACAATTCTACTCGATACTCTTAAAGCTTCCTTAACAACTACATCCGAGTCTCTAACAAAACACATTGTGAAGATTATGTACGTACATTCGAAGGAATTATCCCTAAATGGTAGGTACTCACCATACCCTAATACCTTCTCAACATCCTTAACCTTCTTAAGGAGTTTTAAAGCTGGGTCTAAACCGACAGCTACACCTATATAGGAACCGAACCTACCAGACCCAACACCAACTTCTAAAGACCTACCATAACATTTAAATCTCTTCACAAGCTCAAGTTCTGAAAGCCATGTATAATAATACCTCTCATACCATAAATCATACTTATCACCATACTCATCAAATAATACACTAGTATCTAAACCCGTAATACCCACCAATCAATACTACTATATCTAATAATTTTATCTATTAAGGAGAGTTAAACCCCTGAATACACTATAGATCTGTTAAGAATTATCAAGTTTATAGGTATTACATCTTAAACTTAACTGATGAAATTATAGTATGCCCGCTGTCCCGCTGAATACCTGATGAAATTATAAGTTTATTTCAAGGATATAACATAAGTTTATAAGTTTACATTAATGTAGAGTATACGGTAAAGTGTGTCTGAAGAAAGACGTAAGCACTTGATTCATGGTATATGTGGAGATATATTCTTTATAGGCTTAGCAATATTATTCTACCTCCAAGCGTTGTGACCATGGATCTTAGTATTATTAGGGATTATAGCTATTATAGAAGCCGTTATGGAACGTTAATACTAAATAGGTTTTAAACGTATTTACTCTACATACGTAATTTTATATGTTTATGAGGTCTAAAACTACATAAGATTATTCATGATGGAGATTAAGTTATGTTATTAAAAATATAATGGTTATTTAAGGAGTTTATCTAATGTATCAACTATCCTTAATGCTAAATCTTTAATATCCTTAATCTGACCTAATAACTCATTTAATTTTAACTTAAGTTTCTCTACTTCCTCACTCTTACTTTTAACCTCATTCTTTAATGTCTCTACTTCCCTTACTTTAATCTCTAATTCTTGTTGTACTGATTTTAATTTTTCTTCGAGTACTTTCTTACTCTCCTTAAGTTTCTCTACCTCCTCACGAAGTACTTTAACTTCTTCTGATGGTGTAGCTATCGGTGCTTTAATAAATGGGATTACTAGTTTTAACTCATTACGTCTTATCTTCTCGTAAGTCTCAGCAACTAACTTACCTGCTTTAGTCTTCTCACTTAAGTGATTCCTAATTGATACTTCAGACCTACCTAACTCTTCAGCTATTTGAGATACTGGTATACCTGCTTTATACCTAGCAAATGCTGCTGCAGC
>CAZZLT010000048.1:0-11443 GCA_964655125.1 uncultured Desulfurococcaceae archaeon
AAAAGACTTAAAGATTTATTAGGTTTTACTTAATGAGTTATTTGGTTGAGGGCCCGTCGTCTAGCTGGTTAGGACGCCGCCCTGACGCGGCGGAGGTCCTGGGTTCGAATCCCAGCGGGCCCACCATCCTTAGTCATATCGTAAGGACCTATATAGATTAGCTTTTTCCTATAGTTAACGTGGATACCTTATAGAGGTAGTAACGGTTCTCCACCCTCATAACCGTGTAGGACATGTTATTACTCATTATAACCCACCCTCAAATTTAACCTCTAGATTAAATTGGGTTATAACTACTACACCCACACTATAACCCATATCTAATATACTTAGATTTACGTGTAGGTTATGACGTACTCGAATATTGATGTATGCTAAAACATATAAATATATAGAAATACATAAATCATTATCTATGGAGGCCTTCTTTCTAGTGTATTTTACGTAAGTGGTTTGTGTAGTTATTCAGTTTTTATATTGCTCTTTAAAATTCTTCTTTTCCCCTCAAATGATGAATTACTTAGTAGTTTCTAGACCTTCCTACTATATAAAAGTGGTGATGGTCATTAACCCGTTCATAAGGTAAAACATTTATTCAATCATTACCCATACACATAACAAGGGTTTTATACCTAATATCATGAATAGACTATAACATAACTTTAATTACTTAGATTCTGTAGTTTTATGAGTTAGTGTGTAGGGGCTGTCTTAGCTATTCCCGACGTTTTTCAATATCTTTAAACCAGTATTTCTCCTTCATAATCTCAATCATTTTCTTACCCTTCTCCGTAAGCATCACTATATCACCTGATATCTCTATAATCCCGTCCTCCCTCAACCTAGATATAACAGTATTTATAGTCTCCTTATCACCTGGTAAGTAACTCATTATATTCTCCAGATTTACTGCTTCAGAACTACTTAAGTAACTTAATAGGCTTGTAGTGTATACATTCGTTAGTTGTGTTTGAGTTCTAACTCCAACGCCTTCCTCCCCCGCTATCTCCTCCCGCCTTTCACTAAATTCAGTACCTGTGAATGTTCTAGATGACGTGAGGAATGATACTATTATTATCGTTAAAGCTATTAATACTGCAAGTATTATCAGTAACCATAGGATGTTAGTTAGTTGTGTAATATTGAATATATCAATGATTTGTAGTATTATCATCTTCTCCTCCTACCACGTAGGAATAGTAGAACTGCAATAGCTACTGATGCTGCTAACGCACCGTATAGGTACTCCTGCCTAAGTATTATTGGTGATGAAACAATTAATAACTCAGTATTACTCTCAACTTGAGTTCCTGAGAGCTGAGCCTTAACCTGGTAAGTACCTTCACGTTCAGGAGCTGTAAATGTAATTACCTTTGAATCACTTGTGATTAAGTCAAAAACTGCTGGGGTCCAATTACCACCTACTTGAATAAGTAGTACTAACTGTGATGGAGTTGTTGGTGTTGGGTATAGAGTTACTCTAGCCATAACCTTACCTAAAGGTCCTACAGACTTGTTAAGGAGTTCTAACCTGATAGTCCTTACAATCTCTATAACGTTTAAAACAGCATTTGCTGAAACTCCTGAATCTGGAATCTCAGCTAACACTGTATACTTACCAGCCCTTGAAGGAGCTTTAATACTTAACCTAGCAATACCTGAGTCATCAGTCTCAACACTTTGTGAACTAACTATGCTGGAGTCTTGAAGTACTGATAACCTAATACTATACCTCTGACTAGGTGATACAGCTATAGAGTAGGTTACAGAACTACCAACCTCTACAGTAGTAGATGTTGGGGATATACTCATAGATGGTTTGATAACCTCCACCATAGTCGTATTACATACAGTAATACTGTATACTGAAGCACATACTGTAATATTCATCACACCACTACCCGGTAAATCCCTTAAGATAATACTTGCCTCACCATCAACTATTGAAAAAGTCTTACTAATGTATTGAGAATTATTGTAAGAGATGTAGAGAATACCCTCAATAACACTTCCAAGCTGTGGATATAGTCTAACCTTAATCTCTAACGGCTCCCCGTAAAATATAGTCTTCTTAATATCTAGAAGGAGTTTAGGTATCTCCATTACCGTGAAGGCTTTAGGTAAACTCTCAACCCTTCTTAACTTAGAAATAACCATAGCCTTCACTAAATACCTACTAGGACTTAACTTAACATCAATAGAACTAACTCCCTCACCATCACAGACAACAACCTCACTCATCTCAACCCACTCATAAAGAGTTGAGTCTCTATAGACTATCTTTACGGGAATACATAAGGGTAGTGTAGGACGTAACTTAACTGATATAGTGGTTTTAGAACCCCTAAGTACTGTATCTGGTGTTATATCTAATGATATATCAGCTATTAAATCTACCACTCTCTCAGATGAGAACACATTAACTCTTACTATAGGACTATAAACAGTTGCGTTACCACCTATTAAGGATATAGGGATTCTAACCCTAAAGACGTGAGTCATGTACTCGTACCCAGGCAGTACGTTCTCAGCAGTCCAGGGAATCATGAACATCCCTGAATCATTAGAAGTCGCTACATTAGTAATAATCCATAAACCACTAACAAACCTCTCAAGAACTACTTGAGTAACTATAGATGGTGTTATAGTACCTATGAAAAACACTTGAGTACCCTCCATAACTACAGACTTATCAACACTTAATGTGATAGTAAACCTCCTACAGACCTCTAATATACCTACAGCACTAACCTCCTCCTGAACACCTTCAAGTAAGTAATACACTACACTAACTTTAACATAGTAAACACCTGGTGTGAAGTACTTAAATACAGATGTTGATACATTCTTAGACTCTAAACCACCTAATCTATCTATTGTAACCCTATCAACAACTGTTTCATTAACGTAAAACGTAACAACTAAACTACTAATACTTCCAACCCTAGTATTACGTATTAAAGCAGTGATGTTCACCCTAGTTATAGATTCGAATATGAAGTTATAGTCAGGGTTATCGTTAATAAAGACGTTAATACTTAACCTAGCTGTCTTCATAGACACAAGTACTGGGAGATCTATTAAAGCCTCATGTCTCCTACCATCGATATAGCCCTCTACAACAACTCTAAGATCATTTCTACCAGTCACACCATCGTTAGTACTGAAGTAAAATGAGGAGACTACGAATTGGATCTCATCCCTAATAATAGGTTTAGTTTGAGATAGAGAACCTATAAATTTAGATGCTAGCTCATTACCGTCACTAGTAATAATCCTGATTATTAGGTTAAGATCCTTCTCAGGAGGTGCTGTATTGAGTGTAGCAACTAACCTAATATATCCTAAACCACCTATATACCAAGGCATTGATGAGTAGAGGGATATATCGGAAATCCATAAACCACTATCATCAAGCCATGCTATAGACTTCCTAACAACTAATGGTGGGAACTCAGAAACCTGAGGGTAAACAAGTACTGATAGATGCTGTAGTAGTAATAACGAAAGTACTAGATATGTTAAACCCGCATATCTGCATAAAGTCAATACATACCCCTAAAATCGTTACGTAATTCCAACTTATAAGATTAGCTATGTTGGAATTGTAATCGGTATGAGTAAACCACGGAATAATACATCAATCATTAACCTAGTTCCGATAACAGCACCACTAGTAATTATGAGTAATATAGAGACTTGCTGCCAGAAACTTTCTGGAATACCACCATAAGCTAACTTAATAGCTAATGCATTCATAATAGTTAGTAAAGCTAAGAATATTATAGTGAGATTATTCATTAAGACTACAGCATCTGGAGCTACTATGAATATCGGAAGTCCGTAAAACTCAGTAACCTCAAGACCTACAATAAGTGTTTGTATGTAGTCTGAGAATAAATTAATTAAATTTATAACAGCCATACATATTACTGATACTAAAGCTTGCATCATGTATGTAGTCGCTTCGAAAGTCCTAGCAACCCTTTCCCTAGAACTCCTTAAATCATTCACCCTAGTAAGAATATCACTTAAGATCGTCCCAACACTCCTAACATTACCTCCAACATCAACTGTATCTACGAATATATTAGTAGACCTCATTATCAAGTCACTCCAAGTATCATATATAAAGTACTTCCAAGCTATTTTAGGGTCAATCCCATTACTAATTTTAGAATAGACTGAAATTAAAGGCTTAGTGAGTAATCCGAAATCACTCATAAGTATTGAGTGAAGTGCTTTAGCGTAGTTAGGTAGTACAGCATAGGTTAGTCCAAAACTACGTATGAATATAACATAGAAGGATTCTAACTTTCTTATCCTAGTTTCTATCCTCCTAGCAATTAAACCCGGTATTAAGAACACACCACTAGCAACTATTAGAGAATATTCTAAGCCGCCAAATACAGTATATACTAAGTAACCTGATATAATAGCTGTAGGAATTGAGAAAATTAGAGATATATTATATCTTTTGTAAATTAACGGTGGTTTAGGCTTAACCTTCGGTGTTAACCACTCCTTAGGTACGACTACATAAATCACTGCTGTGAATAGAGCTACTAACGATGTAGAACCTATAAGTGTTAGTATGTATGTACTTACATCACCTCCTGTAAAAAGTATTAATACAGCCATAACAGTAAGTATAAACGCTGCAGAACTCATTAACGTCGTGTGGAGACCTAATACAATCCTCATAACATCTAAAGCTCTATAATACTGTGATTGGTAATTCCTCCTCATAGCTGCGAACTCAACCTCTAAGAAGTTTACAGGGTCTTCACCAGTCCTTAAAACCTCACTAAACCTCAGTAGGAAATCACTGAAGACTCTATTTCTAACTTCCCTAGCTACATACCTTATAGCTGATACGAAACCGTAAGCCCAATCAACAGCTAATCTAGCAATCCTATTTAAACTCCCTCCATACGATCCATAACCACCTACAAGACATTCTAACTGAAATAACCTCTTACGTGGTGGTCTACCAGTAGATACTGCATACATATGTATTAGTAGGAATAGTATGTCTAAATCAACTACAGCATACCTAAGCCTACTTCTCAGGATGGGTAGAGCTATCCTCAAAATACCTACTGCTGCAGGTATGAATAGTAATGGTACATATGATAACTCCCTAAAATACAGTACAACCACTACCGTAGAGATTAGTGATGTTAGGAAGTACTTATCTAAGAACCTCCTAACTACCGACATAGAACTCAGAACCTACTTAATTAAGTCCCCCCTACGTATTCTATTTAGAGCTTCTTCAAGACCGCTAATCACTGCGTAAGGTGCTTCCTCTTTAGAAGATGCTTTAGCCTTACTATCAACTATGTTAAACACTCTAACAATGACCTTGAACACCTCATAATAATTGAAGACCTTCTTAAATATCATCTCTTTAAGGATATTAGCCCTTAAGTTCAACTCATCATATATTAAAGTCATATTCCTCCTAGAAATACCTCTAGCAACTGCTATCTTCTCCTCAAGTAAGTAGCTAGTACCCCTACCCCTAAAAGTGAATCTATCCTTAACAGGGTCCCAAGTATATATAGGTACGTATATAACTGACCTAGACTTAGGGTCATAACCAACAATCTCATTAACACTAATCACCCTCCTCATCAGAATACCTTCCTTATAAACAGCACTCTGAATTAATACGAAGTTTAAGTTATCTATGTGTGTTATGGGGACGTTAATAGGTGGTGATGTTAACCTCTGAACAAGTCTTTCAACACTACCTGCGTGGAAAGTCGCAAGTACTGGATGGCCTGTCTGCATAGCTTGGAATGCTACATTACCTTCAGCACCTCTAATCTCACCAACTATTATGTAGTTAGGTCTTTGTCTAAGAGCTGCTTTAAGTAAGTCGAATAATGTTACACTAGTCTCTATACTCCCTGTATCCCTAGTTAATTCACGTAACCAATTCTCATGGGGTACTTGAATCTCAGCAGTATCTTCTATAGAGACTATCTTAGCTGTAGGTCTTATAAAAGTAATTATAGCATTTAATGTTGTAGTCTTCCCAGAAGCTGTCTCCCCACTTACGAAACCGCTCATACCCTCTAATAAGAGCATCCATAGATAAGCAGCTACGTAAACATCCATAGTACCTAAATTTATTAACTCAATTACACTCATAGGTATCTTACTAAACTTCCTGATAGTAAAGCTACTACCCTTAAGACTTACATCACCTCCAAAGACAATGTTAATCCTACTACCATCAGGTAATGTAGCATCTACTATAGGTCTCGCATGACTTACAGGCTTACCAATCCTCTCACTTAACTCTATAATAAACCTATCAAGTTCCTCAGGACTACCGAAGTATATGTTAGTTTCTAAAGATCCGAAGATCTTATGGACTAAGTAGACATAACCAACACCATTACAGTATATATCCTCAATATATCTGTCCTTAAGTAACGGCTCGAGAATACCTAAACCTACTTTATCCCTTATTAAATGGTAAAGTAAGTTGTTATAGTCTTTAGAACTAACAGGTATTCTCTTCAACTTCATTAAATTTCTATTCTTATTAACTAATTCATTATAGTTTATAGGTTCATTAACTACCTCAATAATCTTATCAAGAGCTTTAAGTAATATTCTCCTCCTCTCAGAAAGATCTGAAGCTACATCCTTCTCAGTAATTACTGTAGCTAACTTATCCTCTATAATTCTGAATAACTCTTGAGGAGGTCTAGGAGGTTCTATAACTACGTACTTCCTATAACCTGATGTAGTACCTCTAGGAGGCATGTACACATGTACGAATATACCCTCATCAACTACGTAAATCACGTTAATGTTTACAGTCTTCTTCAAACTACTGGATATTTCCTGACCGAGGAATTGAGGGTACCCGACACTTACAGATACCTCTCTAATATAACTAGCTAAGTATGGATACTTCCTAGATAAGTTTATCAGTTCTTGAGAACTATTAACAACGGAACTCTGCTTTGACTGAATACAACATCACCTTAAGCCTTAGCTAGAGCTAGAGGTACTACCTTAATACCGAATGCAGGATCTATATCAAATGCTATAGCGTTCTCAGCTAATGTTGGTGAACCCCTAATCTTCACAACATTAATTACCTTCACAGCCCTACCACCAACCTCACCAAAAGCTAATCTGAAGTAGACATCTGAACCAGCTACTAACTCCCTAGCTAATCTCTCACTAATAATACCTGGATGAAGAGTAATAACTATGTTCTTACCCATCCTAACGATATTTCTTAAAGATATCAATAAAGTATGTACATCCTCATCATTAATGTAATGAAGTATAACACTTAATGAGTCTAAAATAAATACGTCATACCTACCTACTTGAGCGTAGATATACTTGATTAAGGAATCAAGTACTTCCCTAACTCTACTACCCACCCAACTAATACCTCCTAAACTAGCTGATACTACATTCAATTGACCTCTTAAGAAGTAATCCGTAAGGTCTAGATTTATATTATGTGTCTGACTTAAGAACTGCCTTACAGTATTCTCAGTAATTACATACATAACTCTTAAACCACTACTTAAGTAACCTAAGGCGAACTGCGTACATAACGCAGTCTTCCCAGTACCGTTATCCCCCTCTATAAATATTAACGATGGTGATGGGAGTCCCCCACCTAACCTAGTATCTAATTCCTCATTACCAGTACTAATAACTGTTAAACTAACCGTAGGTGAAGACATACTCAGTCCTAACCCCCTTATCATCTGTAAGTACTAACACTATCACGTGATTAGGTGATGGGGTACTACTTAAAAAAGCTTTAGCAATAGCTATAACACCCGGTCTTAACTCTACAGCACCCACAGACATTACTACGTATGAGTTATTACCTATAATCAACTCACTCACATACCATGAAATACTGTAATGTAATACCTCCACAACATGCTCTAAAGTTTCATTAGTATAGTAATCAACTAATAAAGTAGATGTAGAACTTATTAACACTGATGTAGGGCCTAAATTCCTTAACCTAAACGTTATACAGCTATCCTCAACAGATACGTTATCTATTAACAACACTGCCTTCTGAGAGTTACTCTCAATACTCTTAAGTTCTAAAACCTTATTCATATTAACTGCGTAAGTTATTATGAAGTTAGCTAGAGTTACTAATACTACTATCATAGATATAATCATGATTGATGTAGTAATAACAACTGAGAATGACATTAAATCACCTAGGAATTAAAGTAAATTCAGACTCAACTATAGAACCCTTAGGTGTTACTAACTTAAAATAATATGGTGATTCTATGATAGTTGAATTATAGATGTATATAGCTATAGTTTCAGTAGGTTCTACAACACTGTTAGAAGTACCGAACTCTACAAACCTCCAACAACTACTATATGTTGAACTACAGTATGGGAAGAACTGTGAAGAACCTACAGTACCGAATAAAACTGTAGACCTACTTAAATCATATACTGGGTAATTACCTACATTCTTAACATATATTACGAATGCGTTTTCAGACTCATTATAAGTACCGTATACGTATGTAAGTCTCTCACTCATTGATTGAACTACTTCAGAGAAAATAGATGTAAACCTACTCTGAAGTATTGATACCCTAGATAATACCGCTGATGATAAGAGTATAGCTAGTGATATACCTGTAAGCAGTAGTAGTGCTTCAACTATAACTGTTGAAGCACCTCTAACCAAGCCTCTCACGCCTTAGTAACTCCTTCAATAAATACTCATCTAATGCTGGGTCACTAACATTTAAAGTCTTAAGTAGTGAGTATATATAAGGTATCTGCTTCTCCACCGTTAACCCCTTACTCTTCATAGCATCAGCTAACTCAACCAACTTAATCAAAACTTCACCAACATGTTCATCAACAACACCTACATCTGCATAACCCTTAAGAATCAATACCGTCTCCTCCTTACCAATCTCATCCAACATCTTATAAGCAACTTTAAGTAGGTTTAAGAACGTACTTGGCTGGATCTTCTTACCATCCCTACGAGAACCATTACCATCCTTACTACCATCAGACCTCTCACGTAATACGTTAAATGGATTTGAAACCTCAGATATAGCTTCCTTAACCTCAATTAAGACAGTCTTCATACTCTCACTTAACGTACTCAACTCCTTACGTAACTTACCAATCTCCTCCTCAATTTGTTCGAAACGTTCAATAACCTCCTTAGGAATCCTAACCTCACCAACTACCTCCACCTGCTTAACCTGAGTTAAATCCTGCTGAGGTTGTTGAATCTGTTGAGGTATTTCTAACGCTTTAACCTCTAACCCTTGTTGCTTAGGTATTAAATCCTCAGTAACTTCCTCAGGTTTTTGAGGACTAACTTCATTACCTAAGCCAACACTACCTACAGATTCAAACCTACGTACTACTGGATGTACTATCAGTCGACATAGTATACAGTTGCAAGACCATCTCAACCAACACTCTACCTATAGAAATAATCAGACAAGGAATTTAATAAGTGTATCTATCTTCAGTATTACCTACTCCTCAAACTTGAGATACCAGCTATAACTATGTGAGAACCTAATAGTAGGAGGAAGATACCTAAGATAAGGAATACTAATCTAAAGAGGACATTATCACTGAATAACATACCGGTATTAGATAACCAACTAATTAATACACCAGTAATACCTAGTATTAAACCTAAAAACACATAGAGAATAACTACCACTTTAAACTGTCTAGACAAGTTATCACCTAATAGGTAAGACTACAACACCACTAATACCTGATGGAATATTAATTAACGTATCCACAACCTTAGTATCACCAACTAATAACTTAATAGATAATTGAGAACCACTACTAACTAAGTTAGTTGGGAATAACACTGTAACAATAACTTCACCACCAGCCTTAACGATATCTGAGGAACTACTAATTAATACTGTAGGGAATCTAAGACTAGATATTAAATCAACAACTCTAACTAAGTATTGAGTCCCTCCATCAACAACCCTAATATATGCGTTAGGCTTAGACGTAAACGCTAGCATGTTTAAACAATCTAGAGATACTGTAGACCCCTTACTAACAACTAAAACCTCATCAGAACCTAAGTTCAGAGGAGGTAACTGCACCCCAGGGTAAAACCTAATTAAGAACTCATTATCAAGAACACCGTCAAAATCATCATCAACAACAACGTTATACCTACCTGTAAAATCTATATAAACGAATAACTCAACAGTTAATTCCCTCCCATCCCTTAAAACTAATACCTTACCAGATGTTAGAGACTCTATAAGAGATCCGTAGATAACCCTATCACCAACCCTAACGACATACCCAGAACTAAATAGAGGTAATACAGACCTACCTACAGAAACCTCAAGTCTTAAAGACCTAACATCTAGAGAATCACCACTAACACTTACTGGTATATCTAACCTCCAAACACTACCATCACTATAGAAAATACCTACAGAAGAAACTGAGTAAGGCTGGAGTGAGGGACCACGGTAAAGTGAGGAATAAGAATAAATGATAAAACCATACACTAAAGCAGTAGATATAAAAGCTAATAAAACTACTGCAGACTCCTTACTCAAACCACGTAAGAGGAATTTATCATAAAAAAACATACTCATTTTAACCCCCATACATCTTACCTCCTAACATTTAAAAGATTAGCCTATATCTAAGTCTACATAATCACTATCAATCTTAGGAGGTACAACCCTCTCAACAGTTACTGAAGCACCCTGAGGCGGTTTAATCTCAACAATAATCCTACTATAAGCTGTAGTATTAAAGCTTGAAGTGTCAGAAGCATTAAATACTAACAACACAATCTCACCAGGCTCTAACAAATTATCACCTTTAGTGCCATCCTCATCAGTCCTAGCATAAAGCCAAGTAGCATTTAACAACCCGAAACACTCAGTACAATTACCCGTAGTTTTCCAATCAACTATAGTTTTGTTGAAGTTCTTAGTTACATTAAACGTTACAGATCCGTTATATATGTACGCATTATCTCTATGTATTGCATTCCCGTTAGGATCTATTATTGTTATTGCTACTGCTGTCTTATTTAGGTCTACAGCTCTAGAACCTGCTGTTAGTTTTATAGGTATAGCGACTAAGTCAATAACTCCATTAGATGTTTTTGCTTTTACGTTTCCAGCTATATCTATAGCTCTTGTTGATTCCTCATAAGCTCTAGCAATTATCTCTTTAGACTTCTGAGTTGTAAACATACCCATATTCAACACTACAAAGGCTAAAGCACTAGCAACTAACACAAAGGCAATCAACACTATAGCTGCCTCAATACCTACAATACCCCTCCTAAACCCAACCATACACACACCTCAAGAAACGAAATAAAGAAAGAATATATAGTAATTAAGGGGAAATTCGACCACAGATCGAC
>CAZZLT010000049.1:0-20919 GCA_964655125.1 uncultured Desulfurococcaceae archaeon
CAACTAACACAAAGGCAATCAACACTATAGCTGCCTCAATACCTACAATACCCCTCCTAAACCCAACCATACACACACCTCAAGAAACGAAATAAAGAAAGAATATATAGTAATTAAGGGGAAATTCGACCACAGATCGACTGCTCTTCCTTCATCTGTATTTTTCCTTAGTCGTTACCGACTGTTACGTGGGTTGTTTTAAGTGTGTTTTAGTGGTTGTCATTAATTTTTAAATAGTGTGTGTTTAATTTATAGTTAGGTGGTGGGATGCCTTTAAGGCCTGCTAGGTGTTATAAGGAGCTTAAGAAGCCCCCGTATACTAGGAGGGAGTATATTAGTGGTGTTCCTCAGCCTAAGATAACTAAGTTTGTTATGGGTAATGTTAACGGTAGTTTCAATATTGTTGTGAGGGTTGTTTCTAGGGAGGATGCTCAGATTAGGCATAATGCTTTAGAGGCTGCTAGGATTATCTCTCATAAGTACTTAAGTAAGTATGTTGGTGATGAGAATTACTTACTAATTTTTAGGTCTTACCCGCATCACGTCTTAAGAGAGAATAAGATGATGGCTTTCGCAGGTGCTGATAGGCTTCAGGACGGTATGCGTTTAGCGTTCGGTAAGCCCATAGGTACTGCTGCTAGAGTTTATGACGGTAGTGTAGTAGCTGAGATTAGAACTACTAATAAGTTCTTAGAACATGCTAAGGAAGCTACTAGGAGGATGTTATCTAAGTTAGGTATTAGAGCTGAAGTAGTTATTGAGAGTAGTCATGAGTAGGTTAAGTGATTTCTACGAGTACGACTTAAGTAAGGTTATTAAGTTTGTTAATGAGTTTAAAGCTAAGAAAGTATTAATTCAGATACCAGATGGTTTTAAACATTACGTAGTTGAGTTAATTAATGAGTTAAGTACTTACTTAAATGATGTTCATTTTGTAGTAGATGCTAACCCAATATACGGTTCATGTATACTTAATAACTACTTAGTTAAGGATTACGACTTAGTACTTCATTTCGGTCATGAACCATACCCATACTATAGAGGTCCTGATAACGTAGTATTCATAGACTTCCTAAGTAAGTTAAGACCTACTAACGAGTTAGTTAGTGAGTTAGTTAGTAGTTTAAACTCCTTAGGCTGTAGGAAAGTTTCAGTATATACTGTTCACCAACATAAGAAGTCTACTGAGGTTATCGGTAGGTACTTAATGAGTTACGGTTTTGAAGTACTGAATAACTTAAGTAATGCTACTATCATGGGTTGTTGGTTTAATGATGCTTTAAGATACTTAGACTTAATAGACTGTTATGTAGTAGTATCTAGTGGTTTATTCCATCCGTTAGGTCTTGGACTACTTACTACTGGTCGTAAACATATAGTTCAGTTAGATCTTTATAGAGGTGAGGTTAGGGTAGTAGATGATGAGGTTAGTAAGTATCTTAGAATACGTTATAGTAAGGTTATGGAGGCTTTAGACTCTAGAGTATGGTGTTTAATACATGGTGTTGAGGGTCAGTATAGGGAGTTCGTTAGGGATTCCATAATTAAGACTTTAAGGAGTAGGGGGTTGAGGTATTATGAATACCGAACACATATAGTGAATGAGGAGGTGTTAAGGAATATAGATACAGTAGAATTTAATGTATACGTAATTACATCATGTCCTAGAATACCTATAGATGACTTATCACATTATGAGAAACCAGTTCTAACACCTGGTGAGGCTTTAATGGTCTTAAAGGGTTTGAGAGATTACGTATTTCCATGGAGTCATAACCTAATTTAATATCACTTAATAATAATTTGTAGGTGGTATTGAGTGAGTAGGTTGAAGGAGTTAACTGGTTTAGGTGTTGTGCCTGGGGATACGTTATGTGTTATTGAGGAGTTCTTACCTGGTAATTGGACTTACGATTATGATAACGTAGTTAGAGCTACTGTAGTAGGTAGAGTTGTTACTGATTTAAGATTTAGAGTTATAAATGTAAAACCTACTGTTAAAGTACCTCAGCTACCTTCTAAAGGTGAGGTAGTCTACGCAGTAGTTACTATACTATACGATGATGTAGCGATAACTAAGATAAGTAGTAGTGAGTCTGGTAGGAAGTATCCTAACCCGTTCACAGGCCTACTACACATATCCCAAGTTCAGGAAGGCTATATCAGGAACTTCTATGAAGTATTAGCTGTAGGTGATGTGATTAAGGCTAAGGTATTAAATAATAACACACCATACATCCTAACAATTAAAGAACCTAGATTAGGTGTAGTACTAGCATACTGTAACGTCTGTGGTTCACTAATGAAGAAACACTTAACAGATACTTTAAAATGTCCTGTATGTGGTAATTTAGAGAAGAGGAAATTAAGTATAAACTACTCAAACGTAAAGTTTTAGGACTTACTAACCCTTAAGTAGTTATTAAGTCCTCCTGAACATTACTTAAGAGTATATCCCTACGTAATCTTATACCTACTATATCACCTATTAATAACGTTAACGCTTCATCACGACTTAATAAGTTACTCCTAACAGCATCTAGTAAACCCTCAATTTCTCTAGTCATAACCTCACTAGTTATATCTGGTAAGTGCTTTGATAGTATGTCGTAGACCTCAACACCTAACTTAGTAGGTATTAAGCATAACCTCCTCTTAGAGACTATTAAGTACCCATGCCTAACGTTATTATCTATCGCCTTAGCGTAAGTACTCGGCCTACCAATACCTCTATCCTTCATTAACCTAACTACATCACTAATAGTGAGTAACTTAACTTCAGACCCCCTAACAATCTTAACCTCCTTAGGCTTAAGAACTACCTCATCAACACCTTCTAATGATGATAACATGATTAAGTTGTTATATACTTTAAGGAAACCATACCTTAACACATTTACTGGTACCTCAATAACCTTCTCTAAGGTATTAATACTAGCTACGTACGTACTGAACTTAACCTCAGCTTCACTTAATTGACTAGCTATAAACCTCCTAAATATTAGATCGTATAGTCTCAAGTGATTATAAGTTAACCTCATATACGGTTCGTTAATTAAGTAATTACTTAACTCATCAACATCTATAGGTTTTGTAGGTCTTATGCATTCGTGAGTTCCAACACCACCCCAAGACCTAGGTCTGAAGTCATTACTAATACCTTTCTTAGTAGTATACTCCTTAGCAACCTCAACACCAACACCTGATACATGTGTTGAGTCAGTCCTATGGTAGGTTATGAAACCTGATTCGAAGAGTTCTTGAGCTAACTTCATCACAGTAACTGCAGGTAATTTCAACTTATTAGATGCTTCTACTATTAGATCGTCTGTACTGTAAGGTGGTTTAGGCTGTAAAGTCCTAACCTCATCACGAGTCTTAACTAGTCTCACACCAGAGTTAGTTACGTAGTCGACTATCTTTAGAGCTTCCTCCTTACTCCTAATAAATACTATTAAGGTGAAGTTATTGAAGAGTTTAATAATTACGTTATACCCTCTACCTCTAACGTAGTCCCTATAATTACTAACTACCCAACCAAGTACTGGAGTCTGAACTCTACCACCACCGAGCCAGTACTTATTAAAGTACTTCTTAAGCATATCACTAACTTCAAAACCTACTAACCTATCATCAACTCTCCTAACTACTTGAGCATTAACTCTAAACATATCTATACCTCTAGGATTCCTAATAGCTTCTATTAAAGCCCTCCGAGTAACTTCATGGAATTCAATACGTCTTACATCCTTAGTAAATGGTTTTAAAGCTAGGTAGACATCATAAGCTATCTTCTCCCCCTCATCATCAGGGTCTGTAGCTATGAATACAGTATCAACTTCTTGAGCTAACTTCCTCAGAATATCTATGACTTTATAACTATCCCTCAACCTAGGTGATCCACATCTAGGACACTCACTAACTCTATCAGTAAATTGATGTCCGCAATCATAACATCTCTTAATGGAGGTGTAGATAGGTGTTAAACCACTACTACTAACTCTAATACCGTGTAAGCCCTCACCAACTACTAAATCAGTTACATGCCCATATGTAGGTGCTATAGTTGTTACGTAAACACTATCACCTACTGGGATAACTGACTCATAAACTACGTACTCACCTAAGTACCTCCTACCAGGCTTACCAAACATAGATGCTATAGTCCTAGCCTTAGTAGGTGATTCAACAACTATTAACGTAGGTTTTACAGAAGTATTTAGAGGTACTGTAGATGATTTTAAAGTACTTCTAGACTCATACTGTCTCTTCCTAACCTCACTTAAGTCTATATCACTTAACTTCCTAAAGTTATTACTCGGTATATAATTCCTTAACTTCCTAACGAATATATTCATTAAGTCCTCATCATCAACTAACACTATAGAGAGTCCTAAAGTCATAGAACCGTTGTAGAGTCTACTACTACGTCCAGATGCTTGGATATATGTCATGATATCCGGTGACCATACAACTAACTTACTACCCCTATACTTAATCACGTAATCATTAACTACTAACTTATCATTACTTCTTAAATAATCCTTAATAAACTCCTTAATAATTGTTGAAGTACTGATTATAGCGTTCTTAAGTTCTAGTAGTTGACCTTCAACATCTATTAAATTCCTTAAAGAGTATGTAAGGATTTTAATCTTCTTAGGTGATAAATTCCTTAACCTACGTATTAAGTCTTCATAACCTTCAAACTTAAAACCTAACTTAACTAACTCGTTAGAGATGTAAGTTAATGTCCTCGGATTCATCAGTAAGTTATCTATGTAGAATTCATTCTTAGGTATCCCAACGAAGACTGTGTTGTAGATTCTTAATGGTTCGTCAAGACCTCTAGTTAGTATCCCATAGTATGTAGATACACCAACTACTACATCTACCTCACCATTCCTAAGCATATCTAATGCTTTCCTTGAATTAGCTAGAGTTACTCTAAAACCTAAGTTACGTAGGGTATCAACTAAGTGTTTAGAGTAGTTTAGACCTAAGTCCTTACTCACGAATACTAAAGTACCACCAACTAAGTTGTTAAGTACTTCCTTAAGCCTCTCCTCACTAAATACATCATAAACTTCAACTAAGTTCCTTAAGTAATCAGTTATAGCACCAACTTCAAAACCTAAGAGTTCTCTTAATATCTTAACCCTCTCACCACGACCCCTACCAGTAGCACTAGCAATTAATAACTGACCTAAACGACTATAATCTATAGATTTAACTAAGTTTAAAGTGTTTTGATAGAGTTCATCCTTAAGCTTACTAACTAACTCTTCATTACCTGAGTATTTAGCAAATACTAACTCACTCTTAATACTGACTAACTTCTTAGCATAACTAATAGATTCATCACTAACCCCTATACACTTCAGTATTAAGTCAACTATAGATGAGGTCTTTAAGAGTGCGTCGAAGTCATCAACAACAACTAAGTTAAGTCTTAAGTTACTTATTAAGTCCTTATTCCTATGGATGAAGTTATGTGTTAATACAGTTATGAAACTACTCGTTAAGTCCCCACTCTTGATGTTGTCTGAGTTATAGAGTTTTATGTTGAAGGGGTTAAAACTACTTAATAACCTGTATATATGATTCATTAACTCTCTAGTAGGTACTATATAGAGTACTCTACCACCATTAACGGCCCTATATAATGAGTAAATTAGTAGTAGTGTTGTCTTACCAACACCTGTTGGAGCTATTAAGGCAAAACTCTCATTAGCTAACATCCTCCTAGCCCAAGACCTCTGAATAGACCATAACTTCTTACCACATACATTACTAAAAAACTCATCAAATTCCTCTAACTCCTCCTCAACATCTAAGAAGTTTAAGTACTTACCGAGTCTTTGAGAATTAAGTAGTTGTTCCTTAATAAAAGACCTACTGTACGAGGTGATTAAGTCTATATTCGGTATACAGTCCTTACATAGCAATCCTACCTCCATTCTAAACTCATCAATCTCACCACCACAGTTCGGGCATAAACCACTGTATACTAGCATTCAATAACCCACTTACTCGGCTATAAGTCCTAGATATCTTATTAAAACTTCTTACTAATTAGGTCCTGGATTCAGTAACCATGTAGTACATACTATAACACGTAGTATTTATATTCTGAGTAAGTACTTTAGTTTTAATGTAGGTAGGATGGTTAGGAAGTACGTATTCGTTACTGGTGGGGTACTCTCAGGTTTAGGTAAGGGAGTTACTACAGCATCTATAGGTTTAATACTTAAGAGTTTAGGTCTTAATGTAACAGCTATTAAGATAGACCCGTACGTAAATGTTGATGCAGGTACTATGAATCCTTACATGCATGGTGAGGTATACATAACTGAGGATGGTGGTGAGGTAGATTTAGATATAGGTCATTACGAGAGATTCTTAGGTATTAACCTGTATAAGAGGAATAACATAACTACTGGGAAGATATACTTAAGAGTTATAGAGAGGGAGAGGAGGGGGGACTTCCTAGGTCAGACAGTTCAGATAATACCACATGTAACTGATGAGATTAAGGAGGAGATTAGATCTGTAGGTAAGGATCAAGGTGCTGATGTAGTGTTGGTTGAGATTGGTGGTACTGTAGGTGATATAGAGGGGTTACCGTTCTTAGAGGCTGCTAGGCAGATGAGGCTTGAGGAGGGGGTTAAGAACACATTATTCATACACGTAGTACTAGTACCTAAACTCACAACTACTGGGGAGTTAAAGACTAAACCAGCACAACATAGTGTTCAGGAGTTGAGGAGGATAGGTATTCAACCAGATGTAATAGTTGCTAGGTCTTCAGAACCCTTAACCGATGATGCTAGGAGGAAACTAGCTCTATTCACTAACGTACCGTATGATGCAGTATTAAGTAATTACGATGTTGAATACGTTTATGAAGTACCTATAGTACTCGAGAGTCAAGGTCTTTCAAGAATACTTATTGAGAGGTTAGACTTAAGAGTAGTTAATACTAAACCTCAACTAGATACGTGGTTAGAATTCATAAACAATTTAAAACATTATGAGAAGGAGGTTAAGATAGCTTTAATAGGTAAGTATACATCACTTAAGGATAGTTACTTAAGCATTATAGAAGCTTTAAAACATTCATCAGCTAAGTTACGAGTTAAGACAGTGCTTAAGTGGGTTGAAGCAACAGATATCGAGAGAGGTAGTATCGATGTAAATGACTTAGTAAATGATGTTGTAGGTGCTATAATACTACCCGGATTCGGGAGTAGAGGTGTTGAAGGGAAGTTAAGAGCTATTAAGACCTTAAGAGAGTTTGGAATACCTACTCTAGGGATATGCTTCGGACTTCAGTTAATGGTTGTTGAATTCGCGAGGAATGTATTAGGGTTAAGTAATGCTCATACAACTGAAGTAGATCCTAACACCCCCTACCCTGTAGTAGACCTACTAGAATCTCAGGAAGGGATCATATATAAGGGTGGGACTATGCGTTTAGGTAGTAGACCGATAAAATTAGTTGTAGGGACTAAAGCTTATGAGATCTATAAGTCAGAGGTAGTATATGAGAGACACCGTCATAGGTATCAGATAAATCCGGAGTATATAGATTTATTCGAGTCTGAAGGTTTTATAGTGAGTGGTTATAGTGATGAGGGATTTCCGGAGATAATGGAGTATAAAAACTCTAAGTTTTACCTAGGGATTCAAGCACACCCGGAATTTAAGAGTAGACCTCTATCACCTTCACCAATCTTTACAGAGTTTATAAGGTCCTTACATACTTAATGAAGTTCTAACCTAATACCCTACCCTCAATAACTAACATAGTAGTTGTTGACTTAACCTTAGGTATACGTCTTATCCTATTTATGATGATCTCACGAAGTGCTTCATGAGTTTGTGCCTCAACCTTAACAACTATATCGTAGATCCCGTAAACCTCATAAACCTCCTTAACCCCCTCAATCCTACTTAATATCTGAGCTACCTCATTCTCAGACCCTATCTCAGTATTAATTAACACTATAGCTATAGGCATACAACCACCAAATTCTACTATCTTAAATAACTAATAAAAGTACTTTAACTACTTTAACACTTCCAAACTAAGTAGAGGTTTATAGAGTTAAAGTTAATAATTTATAAAGTACTTTAAAGTTTTAGTAGTGGTGGGTAATGACGATTAAGGTTGAGAAGTTAAATGATAAGGAGTTAATTATTAAGTTAGTTGGTGAGGATCACACATTAGGTAATTTAATATCTAAGTACGCTTTAAAACATCCTAATGTTCAGATGGCTGCATACTCTATAGATCATCCGTTAGTCGGATCTCCTAAAATAGTATTAGTAACTGATGGTTCTAAAACCCCATTAGAAGTACTTAAGGAGGTATTAGTAAAGATTATTGATGATGCTAAAGAACTACTTAAGATTAGTGAGGACTTACTGAGTAAATGATTAAGGATGAAGTAAGAGTATTAATAGTTCATTACCTCAGTAAGGATTTACTCATATACTTAGTTTTAAGAGGTGTTAAGGGGGTAGAACACTTAGGTTTAGTTAACGGTGGTATTAACGACTTAATAAACTACCTCAGTAGTACTAACTTAATAGATGAAGTTAGGTATATAGTCTTACCAGGTAATGAGGTGTTTAAAGTGTACGGTCGTGACCGTATGTTAGGTAGTGTATCTAATGATGAGTTAAGTTCCTTAACTAATATAGTTGCTGAGGGTAGGAGGGTATTGAATTTAATTACTGAAGAGTTAAAGTTTATAACAACCCTATCCGAGAATACGTTTAAGGGGTGTGTAGCTAATGGTTGAGTTCTGCCCTAAGTGTGGGAGTTTGTTAGTACCTCAGAAGAGTAGTGATTTAAAGACAGTTCTAGTATGTCGTAAATGTGGTTTTAAGAAGACTGTAGATACAGGTAATAAGTATACGTTAAGTCAGAATATTAAACATGTTGAGCAGGATAAGATATTAGTTATAGAGAATGCTGAAGCTACTAAAACCCTACCTAAGGTTAAGGGTTATGTGATATGTCCTAAGTGTGGTAATGATGAAGCATACTACTGGTTATTACAGACTAGGAGAAGTGATGAACCACCAACTAGATTCTATAGATGTACTAAATGTAATCACGTATGGAGGGAGTATGAGTGATAAAGAGTTTAGTAGTTAAAACTTCCTCAACCTAATATAGAGAACACTACTCTTAGGTATTATGAATCCCTTATCCTCAACCCTAATACCTAACTCATACCTTGAAATCTTCATAAGCCTACCAACTAACTTCTTATTATTAATCAGTAATACCTCAACATCAAATCCTACGAAGTCTGAACCTATTAACGAATCCTCTAACTCATCACTACGTTCCCCATGAAGATCTACAGCACCTACCTCCAAGTAATTAATACCGTGTCTAAACACTATATACAGGTCCTCCCGTACTAACAATCCTAACTCATACCTAGCAACATCATCTATAACCCCCTCAAGCTCATCACCATTAACTAACGATACCTTAACAGCCATACCTCTAAACCTACTATCCACTATATTATCTCTTACTGGCAACTCATTAACACCTAATAAATTACTGGATTAAACATTAATAAGTAAAATCTACTCATACCTTAACGCCTCTACAGGAACCATCTTAGATGCTTTCCATGCAGGTAGTATCCCACCAGCTATACCGACGAGTAGTGAGAGACTTAAAGCTCTTAGTATAAGCCATAGGGTGATCTTAGGTTCTGAAATTACTGTCCAAGAACCTACTAGTCTTAGAGGTCTGTAGGCTATGAAGTAAGAACCTAAAACACCACTAACAACACCTACAACAACACCTACTATAGTCATAAGTATTGATTCGAAGAGGAAGAGTATTAATATGTCATTACTACTGTAGCCTAAGGCCTTAAATATACCTATCTCTCTAGTTCTCTCAACAACTGATGTAAACATTGTAGACATAATACCTGTGAAAGCAACTGCAAAACTAATTGATGATACTGTGAAGAGTAGGTTATTAAGTATGTTTATTATGTTAGTTACTGTCTTAGCTATCTCCTTAAGCGATATTATCTCGACATTATCTCCATACATATCCTTAATATTGCTGACTAAGGAGTCAACTAATTCAGCACCCTTAGCTATTATGAATATACCTGAATAGTCCTTCAACCCCAGTAGTGACTTACCTGCTTGAAGTGGTAGGAATATTGATGCGTCAGGGTTTACAGGGAATACAGTACCGTATGGTGATAAAATACCTGAAATCCTGACTGAGACAGTCTTCAATGTTAACTTACTATTCTTCATCTCAGCTATATACACAGTTAAGGAATCACCTACATTATAGTGTCTAACACCTGATTTAGTAGTAACTATGTCATTACCAACTACAGATGATGTATATAGTGTTGGAGGGGGTATAGAACCTTCAGCTATCTTACCCCCAACTATGATTTTATTAAGTAGGTTTAAGTCTAAAGCATAGATAGTTACTATGACTGTACTACCGTCAGGCTTCCTTAACTGGCCCCTACTCTGGAAGAATGGGGTTATAGATTCAACAGCAGGTAGTACCTTCAACCTATCAACATCGTAATCACTTAATCTGTAGTCCTTGGATGGGAATATAACTACTGTGTTCTGACCTAATGCCTGTAGTTGATTAACTATAGTATCCATATAACCCTCAGTAGTACCTATGATAGCTACCATAGCTGCCGGACCTATAGCTATACCTAAAATAGTTAGTGCTGACCTTAACCTCCTCTCTCTTAATGCGTTGAAGGCTAACCTAATAACATCAAGTAGGTTGAGCACTCCTCCTAACCCTCCTCCTAAACCATAATAGGTAAAACACTGTAGTAGCTATTACGAAGGATATAACACCTACTAATACGTACACGTTAGGTATTGTAATCAGCGGTTGCGGAGTTACTTGAACTGTAGATAAATTACTAACAACAACTACCTTATATAGATATTCACGACTTCTTAAATTATAGAATAAGTCGTAATACTTAATCAATACCTTAATACTGTAGTTACCTGGTTCTACATCCTCCCTCACAATAGCTCTTAGGGATATAGGTACTTGAGAGTTAGGGTCTATAGTACCTATGTAGTACTCATCAGTACTGTATAACACATCAGAAATTAATTGTGCTGAGACATGACGTAGTGGTGTCTTACCCTCATTAACTATAGTTGCTGAGAACGACACCATACTACCATTACCAACTACTTCAGGTGATATTTGAGGACTTAATAGTTTAATCACCTCAATACCTTTAACAACAACTGTTGAGGAGATGTTTAGATTATACAGCCTACCGTTGAAGTCTTGGAAAACCATAACTAGTACTAACGGGTACGGACCCTCAACAACATCTGGATTTGCTACTGTATTAAAACTCAGTGTTACTGATGACCTACCATTAACTGAATCAACATGTTTTATTGGGTCTGCTATACTTATACCGGGGTAAGGTGATACAGCAAATACTACTAAGTTAAATATTTGTGAATCACCTAAGTTAGTAATATTGAATTTAACCCTACTTAAACCACCACCAGCTATGACTTCATTCTCTACAGGTTCTACCATTATAAATCTAAACTTATTACCTATGTAGAGAGTTTCTGATATGTAGAACTCCTGAACAGTATTCCAGTGATCTAAGAAGTTTACGTAAATACCTATATGAGGTTCTAAATCACTAATATCTAAAATCCTAACTGGAACATCTATGAAGATTATATCACCTTGAGTTATACTGGGGGTTACTACTTGAGGGTATAGACCGCTTATATAGGGTAGTACACTAGGTTGTAATGGTTGAGTATAAGGTATTGAGATTATTGAGGAGTTATTAGGTAGTGCATAAACACCTCTAGGGAGTTCTAACCTCAGCACTAAGCCGCTTAAGCTAGGTATCTCATCACATCTCAATATAATCCTTAATAACCCTACATCACCTATAGCTGGTGTCATATTAACCCAGTAAACACCTACTAACTTCATTGAGTTTGAGATATTACTTACGTAGATTATGAAGTTATGAGTATCCCTTAATCTAATCCCATAACCTCCTGTCTGAACTATATAGTCAAGTATTAGCTTCCCGAAGTAGTTACCGGGTTTTAAGCTATTACTTAATCTAATGTTGAATGTAAGGTTTAATTGTTGATATGCTTGGAGAGGCCCTGAGTAGTAAGTCTCACATCTAGGGTCTTCACATATGAAGTCTTTAGGGAGTTCTAAATTAGCTATTACTGATGAGATTGTATGAGGTCCTAAATTAGCTAACCTCATACTTAATACAGCTTTATCACCTGGATATGCTGGCCAATTACTACTCCAGTTAACCCATACTGGGTAGAGTCTTAACTCCCTAGGGTACTCACCTACGGATATATCAACATCAACTACCTCAACTTTACTTAAGTTAGCTGTGTTGAAGTAAGTTACATACTTAATACTTAATACTGATTTATAAGTACCAGGACTTACATCAACATCTATATCTACGTAAAACCTTAAAGTACATGAAGCTCCTCTCTCAATCCTATCACATGAAGGCCTACTACTTGGGTAAGTTAGTTTAAAACCTTTAGGTAACATAATATCAGCTATAACTCCAGTAGCTACGTCCTTACCAACATTAACTAACTCTATAATTAGAGGTAGTAGTTTATCACCTGGTAATGCTATTCTAGGATTATTGATATCACCCCACTGAACGATAGAGACCTTCAACATAGCTCCGAAGGATTTAGGATCCCAAACCCTTAACTCAGGAGTTAAACTCCTCTCACTAATAACATCTGAGTTCCCAACCTTCATTAAGTACTTTAAAGTTAGGTTGAACTCGTAAGTACCTGGACTAACATCATCTGCTATATCTAGTGTTAGCTGTAGAGAACATGTTGAGTATGCGGGAATACCATTAAAGCAATTACCACTAACACTACTTAAGTTAATACCTTTAGGTAATGATATGTAGGGCTTCACTAAACTTACGACATACTCATCCCAATTAGATAACGTTATCTCTAATACCTCCCCACGACTTCCTGGGAAGACTACCCCGTAATTATTAGTCCAACGTATATTAGAGATAACGACCTTATCACTTATATCTAATACTGGTAAACTAAAGTTAAGTTCTTGAGAAACCCTTATTAAACTACCGTCAACATTTACTGAGTAATTAACTACTAACTTAAACATGTAGACACCAGACCTTACCGTACTACCTATCATTACATTACCTATAGTTATCCTTAGTAGAGAGCCTGGGGATACCCTACTATCATCTGTGAAGTTAACTTCATTACTACCGTAGGTATCGCTAAACCCTTCAGGCATTATTAACCTACCATCTAACCCATACACATCATTAGTACCTATGTTAAGTAAAACTATACTTACATCAGCTTTTGAAGTATTCGGATATGCTGGTAGTGGCTCATCACTACCCCAATAAGCATTAACTAACTCTAAACTCCTTAAGTAGTCATGCGATACCGTTAAGAAAACATCAAATACCTGCGATATATTCGTTGTTAATCCGTAAAGTTCTACTTGATAATTAATAACTAATGTAGAGTTGTATGAACCCTCACTAACCCCTACATCAATACCGTTAAACCTTAACTCTATTAAGTCCCCCTGCCTATAACTTGAACTCTCTATAGCTGCTGTAGCGTTGTTAAGACCTCTACATTTAAACCCTTCAGGTAGTTTTAGAGTTGCGTATACGTTACGTATAACTACATCATCTTTAACCCTTAAGTAGAACGTTATCCCTAAATCCTTAAATCCTGGAGGTGCTGTAGTCCTCAAACCACTACTACTTACCCAGTAATAATCAATTAGTTCTGAAGGTGTTTTAGGTAATTCAGAGATTATCATAGGTACGTATAACGTAGCACTATACTCTACACCACCTACTAATACGTAAGTTAATCTTAACTCTGCTTTGTATGTCCCAGGACTTAAACTATCTGATATATTCAAGTTATTAAATTCTAATACTATACTATCATACCTCCCTAAACTTACACTTAACTCCACATAAGCAACTCTAAATCCTTCAGAATATGTTAGAATTCCTCTAGGTAGGTATAACTCAGCATAGATTTTAGAAACTGTACTACCGCCTAAATATGTTAGTACTACATAGTAAGTTACTTTAGAACTACCGGGGTAAGCCCTACTTGGATTCTCTAAAGACCTCCAACCATAACCAAGTACTTTAAAATCCTCTGGTGAGGCTCTAACAACTACGTTATAAGTCGGTAACAAGTAAATAAGTAGAAGTACTGTTAGTAAGATAGCTACTACTTTACTAGACTTAGTTACTACCTTAACCACCTAATCGCACCAACTACTAAAATATTAAGTTAATTAAGAAGTTTATTACTTAATTAGGAGGTTATTGTAAGACCTTCTCACCAATTATCGTCCCATCTCTTATAAGTAATATCTTCTTAGTTATTGACGCTACGTTAGAGTCGTGAGTTACTATAATAACTGTATGTCCTAATTCATTAAGTTTCTTAAGAGTGTTGAGTACGACTTCAGCTGACTTACTATCTAATGCTCCAGTAGGTTCATCACATAATAAGATCCTAGGGTTAGTTACTAAGGCCCTAGCAATAGCTACCCTCTGCTGTTGTCCACCACTTAACTGTGTAGGTCTTTTACTCAACCATGATAATTCACATCCAGCTTTAAACATAGCCTCCTCAATCATCTTCTTACGTTTTTCACGGGGTATACCTAACTTAATTAGAGGTAACTCTATATTCTCCTCAATAGTCATACGGTTTATAAGGTTATACTGTTGGAATATAAAGCCTATCTCCTTATTCCTTAATCTTGAAAGCTCTTCATCACTTAACGTAGTAGTATCTACACCGTTTATGAATACCTTACCAGTCGTCGGTCTTTCTAAAGTACCCATCACGTACAGTAGAGTTGATTTACCATGACCTGAAGGACCCATAATAGATATGAAGTCTCCTCTATAGATGACTAAGTTTATATCCCTAAGAGCCCAAGTCTTAACACCACCAGGGCTTATGTAGACCTTACTAACATTTACTAACCTTATTACTTCATCAACCATACTGTTAAGAACCGAAAACCCTTATCACTTAATCTTAAATACATTCCCCTACTCACTACCTTCCTCACCACTACCTTCCTCCTCACGCATCAAGTCTAAGAAGATCTCGTAGTATTCCTCCTTCTCCTGCTCATACTCTTCCTTAGACCTAAACCTCCTACCTCCTTCACTAACTATCGACGTAGTCTTAACTTTAGAGTCTTTAGCAGTAGGTTTAGATACAGTCATAGTATAACCTTCTTTAACCTTAATAACCTCCTCATAACCACATCTACTACACTTTAGTACTTCTTTAGACCCCTCCTTCTTAGGGAGGAGTAACGCACCGCATTTAGGGCAAAACCTCATTACTATCTCACAAATGTGAGTGTAGGATACAGGTTAATAAATGTTTGCTTACAAATAACTTCTAAAGTTAGAGTAGGTATCAGCTTCTGGTGTCTCTATCATCTAGAGAGTCAAAGGTAATACCGCTCATCACAACCTCACTAACTACTTTATCAATCCACTTTTTATTCTTATAATACACATATAATCCGTAAATCTTAATAGCTCTTGAGGACTCAAGACATTGAACATATACTTCAGAACCATCTACTAACTTACCTACTAGCTTAGATAGTTCATGACTACCTGAGCTAGTACATGAGATTAACTCGAGATTAACTACGAATCCGTTAAGTATTAAACCCTCAAGTTCTAAAGGAGTTACCTCTCTCATCCCCATCTCCTTAGATAATCTTAATACTCACATTAATTAAATTCCTTCAAAAACAGTGTTTAAGCGTTATAATGAAGATGTTAGTATAAAGAGCATGTATTAGGAGTACTCTCCAATAGATACAAGTATAGACCTACTGATAGTGAGGAGGTATAGAAGTGTTAAACCATCTACAACTCTATTAAAGAGTATGTAGTAGCTGGTAGAGACATACCTAATGTAGTTGATGTCACGACGTAAACTCTAACGAACGTGTTAAGAGGTATGTTAGTAAAGATCTGCTAATATCCCCGATAACATCTAATGAATCCACATACTTAGGTTATAAGTTGTGTAGGATTGGAAATAGTTTTAAATGAGGAGTTATGTCTAGGACTCACTACTACTTAGTTAGCGGTTTAGTTAATGTATAGAAAAAGTTATAAGTGGTAATATGTTATATTAAATGGTGTAGCTCATGACTATAACAACTAGAGATGTAACAGTTCGTAAAGTAGTGGGTAGAAAAACAGTTAAAGATAAGGTATACACATACACGTACTATACATTACCATTAAATCTGTACATACCTAAGAATGTCGTTGAGAAGTGGGGTACTGAATTCGTGATTGAGAAAGATGATGAGAAGGGGACTATAGTAATAAGACCTAAGAAACAGACTACATAGTATGTTCACTAATAAAAACTACGTAATCAGAAAGGTTATGATTTCTAGTGATTATAAATTAAAGAAGGTATTATTTAGACGTAAGACTTCTTTAGAGATAATCTCAATACTTCTTCAACTAATACCTACCGGTTACGTCACAACATATAAGGCATTAGCTAAGGTACTAAACACAAACCCACGATACGTAGGTTATCTAGTCAAGGAGAATAAAAACCCTATAATAGTACCGTGTCATAGAGTTATTAAAAGTGATGGTAGTTTAGGTGGGTATACCTTAAATAGACGTAGTCTCCCTGAGTTTAAGGAGAGGTTATTAAGAGTTGAAGGTGTTGAAGTAGTTAATGGTAGAGTACCTAAGAATTATATTATAGATGATATAGATTCCCTCATTAAGAACTTGTAGTAGGTGTTTAATATGTATGATTATGAATGGATTTTAATGAGGAGAATTTCCCATAATACTTGGAGTAGTAGAGTTTTAGAGAGACTTAAATGGTATTATGACGTAATGATTGATAAGAAACCAGCTAAGTTCTTAATCTGTAGGAAGGTAGGTTTAAATGACCCCTCATTAAGTGGGTATACGTATGAGGAGTTAATCGATATACATAACAGACTATCTAATGAGTTTAAGAGGTTGTTTGAGGGTGTTAGAGATGATAAGTTAAGTCTGAAGGAGTTTAAGAAGTTAGAAGAACCTAGAACTACTTACTTAGATGTTAAGATAGAGTTGGTTAGGAGGATATTACATAGTTGTAGTTTATGTGAGTGGCGTTGTGGTGTTAATAGGTATGAAGTTAAGGGTGTTATGTGTAGGTTGGATACTAAGACATACGTATCAAGTTATTTCCTACATGTAGGTGAGGAACCTCAACTAATACCTAGTGGGACTATATTCTACGGTAGTTGTAATTTTAGGTGTGTATTCTGTCAAAACTATGAAATATCTCAAGTAAGACCTTACGATGGTGTTGAAGTTAACCCTAAGGAACTCTCACTAATACAGAAGTACCTACGTGAGAGTGGTGCTAAGAATATAAATCACGTTGGTGGGGAACCAACACCTAACATACTCACTATACTAGAATCCCTTAAGTTACTTGATGTTAACGTCCCGCAGTTATGGAATAGTAACCTATACTTAACTACGCAATCACTAACTATACTCTTAGACGTTATAGATATATGGTTACCTGACTTTAAATACGGTAACAACGTATGTGCTCAGAGACTCTCTAAAGTTAAGAACTACTTCGATATAGTTAGTAGGAATCATAAAATCATATGTGAGAATAGAGATCCAATAATCATCAGACATTTAGTAATGCCTAACCATGTAGAATGCTGTAGTAAACCTATTTTAGAGTGGGTAGCTAATAACTGTTCACACGCATTAGTTAATATAATGGATCAGTATAGGCCTGAATACCTAGTAGTAACTAAACCTGATGAATATCGAGATATAGCTAGGAGACCATCACGTAAGGAATTAGAGGAAGTGTACGAATACGCTAAAAAGTTAAGTATAGCGTTTGAGGAAGTTAGTAGGTAGTTATTATTTTTAATAGTTAACTAGTAATTAATAATATTTTGGGCGGGGGTGCCCGAGCTAGGTCAAAGGGGTCGGGCTCAGGACCTTATGTGAGAACCCCGATGGCGTAGGCCTGCGTGGGTTCGAATCCCACCCCCCGCACCTACTAATTAAATCACTCCCACTCTATAGTTGATGGTGGTTTATTAGTTATGTCGTAAACAACTCTCACAACTTCAGGTATCTCATTAACTATCCTAGTAGCTATTCTCTCAAGGAGTTCGTAAGGTATTTTAGCGAAGTTCGCAGTCATAGCATCCCTACTCTCAACAATCCTTACAGCAACTACATATCCGTAAGCTCTAGCATCCCCCTTAACTCCTGTAGAGAGTGTATTAGTTAGAACTGCGAAGTACTGCCATAAACTCCTATGAAGTCCAGAACTCTCTATCTCCTCCCTAACTATCTTATCAGCCTTCCTAACTATCTCAACCTTCTCAGGTGTAACCTCACCAATAACTCGTACAGCTAATCCCGGTCCAGGGAATGGCTGCTTATGAACTACTTCATCAGGTAGTCCTAACCTCTTAGCTACTTCTCTAACTTCATCCTTATAGAGGTCTGCTAGAGGTTCTACAATCGCTTTAAACTTAATCCTTGACGGTATCCCAGCTACGTTATGATGACTCTTTATCCTATCAGATAACCTCCTAAATCCAGACTCTATCCTATCCGGGTATATAGTTCCTTGAATTAAGTACTCAGCACCTACACGTTCAGCTACCTCCTCAAAAACCCTAATGAATTCCTCACCTATTACCCTCCTCTTAACCTCAGGATCTACAATACCTTTAAGTCTGTTGAAGAACCTCTCCTTAGCATCTACTACCACGAGGTTCATATCCATTTTCCCGAAGAACTCCTTCACAAACTCTAAATCACCCTCTCTTAAGAATCCATGATCTACGAACACAGCAGTTAATCGCTTACTAATAGCCTTCATAGCAATTACCGTAGCAACTGTTGAGTCTACCCCACCACTTAAAGCGATAATAGCTCTACCACTACCTACGACATCCCTCACATAATCTATAGCTCTCTTAATGAAATCCCCTAACTCCCAATTCTGTTGACAACCACATACCTTAAAGATGAAATTCCTTAATAACAACATACCGTTCTCCGTATGTATAACTTCTGGATGCCATTGAACACCGAAGATAGGCTTACTCTTATGTCTGAACGCAGCTACTGGACAATTATCAGTATATGCAAGAACTTCAAACTCCTCCGGAAGCGTATATACTGCATCACTATGACTCATCCATACCCTCTCCCTAACATTTAAACCCTCTAAAACACCTACTGGTTTAACTATGTTAACATACGTTATACCGTACTCACCACGTCCAGCAGGTTTAACAACACCGCCGTACATATAGGCTAGGAGTTGATGTCCGTAACATATACCTAGAACTGGTAAGCCTAACTCTAAAATCCTCTTATCAAGTTTCGGTGATTCCTCCCTATAAACACTTAAAGGACTCCCAGAAAGTATTAAACCTTTAATATTGAGTCTCTCACTTAAATTAACGACCTCCTCAACTGTAGCGTCGTAGGAGAGTATTTCAGAATATACCTTATTCTCCCTAACCCTCCTAGCTATTAAATGACTATACTGACTCCCGAAATCAAATATCAGTATAGCGTCAGGCCGCATAACCAACCCTTTAAAGGATTAAGTTACTCATAGTGGAATATTAGCTAGTACTCTCCTGATCTTCATATAACTCAACATAAATTCTAGCCTTAAGCTTCTCAGAAGGTATTGCAGGGATTTTATCACCTAGATCTAAAGCGAAGACTATCTGATTACCTAAGGAATCCTTAAACTTAATCTCAGCAACGTATGAGTACTTAATACCACCTTCTAAAGCCTTCATCAGGTTTTCATATATTCTAGACATAGCTAACTGGAATGAGACTGGGTTTGAGAGGTCTTCAAGATTTAAACGTATCTGAGCCATATTAAGCATTATCCTTTGAATCCTTGCATCACCGATGAACTCACCTTGCAGTACCATAACACATACCTATATTAAATAGTTAGTAAAGTACTAATAAGTTAATATATGCCTACGGCCTCTCATACTACATTGATAATATCTATGTTAGAGGGTTTATTAACGGTTTGAAGGCGGTTGTAATAGGGCTATGAGGAGAACTACTATGTATGGGGGTAAGCTCACAGAAAATGTCGCTATGATAGATCCTAAAACTCCAGCAACCTTATAGCCTATATATGTAGCTACGTTTAAAGCTATAGGTCCTGGAGTAGATGCAGCTATAGCTACCAACCCACTGAACTCCTCCTCACTTAACCACTTAGAAGTCTCAACGAATTCCTTCTCTAACAAGTTAATTATCGACCAACCACCACCAAATCCAACCATACTAATTTTTTAAAAACTTAATCATCAACTCAAGATATACACCTACAGCAACTATATTTGCCACCAATTATTTATTAAATGCTCTCAATATAAGCTCTGAGATATCTAGAACTTCTAATTCTAACCCCTTACTCCTAACAGCACTACTTAACTGAACCTCACAACTAGGACATGCAGTAACTAATACTTTAACACCCTTTGGTATATCATCTAATCTGTTTAAAGCAATATTAGAACTCTTATCAGGGTCTAGAGCTAGGTAGAGTCCTCCACCACCACAACAGTTACTTTCTAGTTGGTTTCCACGTATTTCTATTAGTTTTATTCCTTGAATACTTCTTATTATTTCTCTAGGTTCTTTAATTATCTTCATATGTCTACCTAGTTCACATGGGTCGTGATAA
>CAZZLT010000050.1:0-21042 GCA_964655125.1 uncultured Desulfurococcaceae archaeon
TGAGAGGACTTCCACCTGATCAGATACCTAGTCTTAAGAGTATTCTTAAGGGTAGAGGTTATATGTTAATACCTATGGCTGTACTAGTTTATATTGTTGCAGTACTTATGTGGTCTCCAGTAACTGCAGCATTCATAGCAATGTTCATAACAATAGCATTAAGCTTCATAAGGAGGGAGACATGGATGACACCAAAGAAAATATATAAAGCACTAGCTAAAGGAGCTGAGGATAGTTTAACAATTATAGTTGCTGCAGCTGGTGCAGGTATTGTCGTAGGTGCTGTAGCTCTTACAGGCTTAAGTGATAAGTTAACAGTTCTAATATATGACTTAGCATTAGGTAGTTTTGTATTAGCTTTAATATTAGCAGCTATAGTTACGTTAATTATGGGTATGGCACTACCAACTACTGCAGCCTACTTAGTAGTTGTTGCTCTAGCAGCACCATCACTCTATAGATTAGGTGTGATGCCATTCCTCGCACATTTCTTTGTGTTTTACTACGCAACTATATCAGCTATAACACCACCAGTAGCTCTAGCTGCTTATGCAGCAGCATCTATAGCTAAGGACGACCCGATGAAGATCGGGTTTGCAGCTGTTAGGTTAGGTTTTGCAGCTATATTAACACCATTCATACTTATATTCAAACCAGGACTACTACTGATTATTAGAGAACCACTACCGATGATTATTGGGGAAGTAATTACTGCATTCATAGCAGTATATGCTATAGCGTTAGGTCTTGAAGGATTTTACAAGACGACTATGAATATTCCTGAGAGGTTATTACTGATTATTAGCGGTTTACTACTATTCGCACCAACAGGTTTAGCAGTAGACTTAATAGCTACGGTTTTGATAGTTGCTATGACATTAATACATATAAGGAGAACGAATAAGATAAGGATATCTAGTCCAACTAAATCGTAAACATCTTTTAAACTCCTAATTAAGATCTCATTCGGTGTTTATGTGTTAGATAAGTTGGCTAAGTTAATTGTTAATTACTGTATTAGAGCTTCAGAAGGTGATGAAGTTAAGATTTCAGCTACTTACGAAGCTATGCCCTTAGTTAGGGAGTTATGGAGGGAGTTAGTTAGAGTTAATGCTTACCCAATCCTAAACCTAGTTGATGAAGTACTTGATGAGATTTTCTACTCATACGCTAGTGATGGGTTACTTAAGTATGTTTCTAAAGTTGATAAGTTTATTCAGGAGAACATCAACGCTGTAATATCTATAATCTCATACACACATACTAAACACTTAGTCAGTATAGATCCTGAGAAGTTAAGGGTTAGGTCTCAAGCATTAAGGACTTTAAGTGAAGTCTTCATGAGGAGGGATTTCGAAGGTTCTCTAAGATGGGTAGTTACTATATACCCAACTAAAGCATTAGCTCAAGAAGCTGGTATGTCGTTAATCACTTATGAAGACTTCATCTATAAAGCATTAAAACTTTATGAGGATGACCCGATAAATGCTTGGGTAAGTCAATCACGTTTTCAGGAGAAGGTGATTAACATGTTAGGTAGGGTTAGTGAGTTGAGGTTCTTAGGTAGTGATATAGACTTAACGTTAAGAGTTGATGGTAGGAAGTGGGTTAATGATGACGGTAGGAGGAATATGCCTGGTGGTGAGGTCTACACAGCACCTATAGAGGATAGTGTTGAAGGTTATGTAGTATTTACGTATCCGGTGATATGGAGGGGTATTGAGATGGACGGTGTTAAACTAGTATTTAGACGTGGTGAGGTTGTTAACGCATCAGCTACTAAAGGTGAGGAATTCCTTAAGAAGATAGTTGATGTTGATGAAGGTGCTAAGAGAGTTGGTGAGGTTGCATTCGGTCTTAACTACGATATAGATAGGTTTACTAAGCAGATACTCCTCGACGAGAAGATTGGCGGTACTATACACTTAGCTCTAGGCTCAGCATACCTAGTGACTGGAGGTACTAATAAGTCAGCAATACATCTAGACTTAATTAAGGATTTAAGAGATGGTAAGGTATTCGCTGATGGAGACCTGATATACTCTAACGGTAGGTTTGTAAGTGATATACTATGATTAAAGTAGGTATAGTTGATACTACATTCGCTAGAGTTGATATGGGTAGTATTGCTGAGAAGACTATAAAGGAGTTACTACCTGAAGCTAGGGTATACCGTTATACAGTACCAGGTATTAAGGATATACCAGTAGCTACTAAGAAGTTAATTGAGGAGTTTGGATGTGATGGTGTTATAACGTTAGGTTGGGTTGGTAAGACATTAACTGATAAGTTAAGTTATGTTGCTTTAAGCGTAGGTCTACAACTAGTTCAGTTAATGACTAATAAACACGTAATTGATGTAACAGTACATGAGGATGAAGCTGATGATGAGGTTAAACTCTATGAAATAGCTGTGAATAGAGTTAAAGAACATGCTGAAAACCTAGTTAAGTTATTAAGAGGTGGTGGTGATGCTCTTAGACCCTACGCTGGTAAAGGGTTAAGACAGGGATTACCTGATGTAGGCCCGATAAGAAGTTAATTAGTAGTTAATATTTTAAACTGGTACATAGAGTATTTACATGGGATATGTATAAGAGTATTTAAGGAGTCTATACTTAGTATAGCTTCATACATAGCAAACTCTGTAAATATGATTAAGGAGTACCAAGTTGAGGACTTCATAAAAACACTTATAGAGGTTCATAAGGATGGTAAGAAAGTATTAGTTGTCGGTGCTGGTAGGTCAGGACTTATCGGTAGGGCATTCGCTATGAGGTTAATGCATTTAGGTTTTAACGTCTACGTACTCGGGGATACCATAGTACCTCCACTACGTGGAGGTGATGCCTTAATAGCTATCTCAGGCTCTGGGAGGACTAGATCTGTAATCACGGTTGCTGAAGCTGCTAAATCAGTAGGTGCTAAGGTAATAGCTTTAACTACATACATAAACTCACCACTAGCTAAGGTCTCAGATATGGTTGTTGAAATCCCTGGGAGGACTAAAATAAGTAGTGAGAACGACTACTACACTAGACAGTTAATAGGTATTTACGAACCGTTAGCACCTCTAGGAACTCTATTTGAGGTAGTAGCTATGGTAGTGTTAGATGCTGTAGTAGCTGAGTTAATGATCCAGCTAGGTAAGACTGAGGAAGACCTAAGGAAACTACATGCAAACATAGAGATTTAAGTAGTATATCTGTAGATATTCGTACTACCACACCATCACTTAGTTTGAAGTACGTATAATAACATTCAAATAGGTCTTCATGGAGTGTTAAGGATAGTTTTATAAACTCCACACCTTAAAGACTTCATTAGGTGTTTAGGGATGATGCTTAAGTGTCCTGTATGTGGTGGTAATGCTGAAGTACCTGATGACGCACTACCTGGGGAGTTAATAGATCATGAATGTGGTGTTACTTTAGAAGTAGTTAATGATGGAGGAACTATCAAGTTAAGACCTCTTGAAGGTGTTAGGGAGGATTGGGGAGAGTAAGAGTAGCTCTACTCTACGACATCCTCCGTTGGGAGGAGAAGTCATTCGTAGAAACCTCTAAGAAGTTAGATGTAGATATAGTACCTATCCATATACCAACATATTACGGTAGGGTTGGTGACGGTAACTCCTTAAGTAATGATGTAGATATAGCTATACAGAGGGGTGTGAGTTTCTACAACTCTTTAGAATCTACAATACTGTTTGAATCATACGGTATTAACGTAGTTAATAAGTCATACACGATAATGGTTTGTCAGGATAAGTTATGGACTACAGCGTTATTAGTGAGGAATAAGGTACCAGTACCTGATACGTACGTAGCTTTTAGTCATGAGGTAGTACCTAAGATCTCTGATAAATTAGGTTATCCATTCGTGATTAAACCTATCCACGGTAGTTGGGGTAGGTTACTAGCTTTAATAGATGATGAGGAGGATATGAGGACTGTAGTTGAGCATAGGTCATACATGCATAACCCAATGTACAGTATATACTATATACAGGAATTTGTTAAGAAGCCTGGTAGGGATATCAGGATATTTACTGTAGGTGATGAAGTACCTGTAGGTATTTACAGGTACAGTAGTCACTGGATAACTAATACTGCTAGGGGTGGTAAGGCAGTACCACTACGTATTGACCCCGAACTTGAGGACTTAGCTTTAAGGACTGCTAGAGCTGTTGAGGGTCAATTCCTAGGTATAGATATCTTCGAACATCCTGAGAAAGGCTATGTAGTTAATGAGGTTAACGCAGTAACAGAGTTTAAGAATACTGTAGCAGTTACTGGGTATGACTTAACACGTAAGGTGTTAGAGTACATTATAGGTTTGGTGAGACGTTAATGACTCTTAAGTACTTAAGTCTCTACGGCTCTAGAGGTATTAAGATTGTTAAGGGTGAGGGTCAGTACGTATGGGATTCTAACGGTAATAAATACTTAGACTGTCATACATGTCATGGAGTTGCTTTCTTAGGGCATAGACACCCTAAGATCGTTAACGCTATAAAAGAACAACTAGATAACATGATATCACTATCAACAGCTTTCGAAAGTAGTTTAAGGGATGAGGTCTTAACAGCTTTAGAGAAGGTAGTACCTAAGAGGTATAACTATGTGTACTTCCTTAACTCAGGTTCTGAATGTGTAGACTTCGCATTGAAGGTTGCTAGGAAGGTTAGGAAGAAGGTTAAATTCATATCATTTACTAATTCATTCCACGGACGTACCTTCGGGGCTTTATCAGTTACTTGGAATCCTAAGTATAGGGAGCCCTTCAAACCTTTAGTTCCTGAGGTTGAGTTCTTAAAATACAACGATGTTAGCTCCTTAGATAAGACTGTAAATGAGGATGTAGCTGCTGTAATTGTCGAACCTGTTCAGGGGGAGGGCGGTATTAACCCAGCAACTCATGAGTTTATGAAGACTTTAAGAGAGGTTACTCAAGAGAGAGGTGTTATACTGATAGTTGATGAGATACAGAGCGGTTGTGGTAGGACTGGATATACTTGGGCTTCAGATATGTATGGAGTCTACGGTGATATAATGTTAGTTGGTAAGGCAATAGCTGGTGGTTTCCCAGTATCGATAGCTTTCCTAACTGATGATATAGGTAGTCAGTTAGGTGAGGGTGATCACGGATCTACATTCGGTGGTAATCCACTAGCGTTAGCAGCTGTTAAAGCAGGTGTTGACGTAATTACTAGTGAGGATGTCTCAGGTAGGGCTAGGGTTATGGGTAATAAGTTAATGAGTAGGTTATCAAGTATTGTTAAAGACTTTAAAATAGTTAGGGAGTTAAGAGGTGTTGGTTTAATGTTAGGTGTTGAGCTTAGGTTTGAACCTAAACCAGTGATTGAATGTCTTCAGAGGAGTGGTGTGTTAGCGTTGAAGGCCGGTACAACAGTAGTTAGGTTCTTACCACCGTATCTAATAAATGATGAGGACGTTGAGGATATAGCGTCTATCATGAGTAGGTGTTTAAATGAGGAAACTACTAGAAGACTTAATGTTAAGACTGCTTAGGACTTACAGCCCGACAGGTAGTGAGGAGTTAGCTGTTGAAGCTTATGTAGACTTCCTAAGATCTGTAGGTGTTAATAACGTAGAAGTTGATGATGTCGGTAATGCTTTATTTACCTACGGCACCGGTAGTAAGTGGTTGTTATTAGCAGGTCATATAGATACTGTAGAAGGTGAGTTACCGGTTAGTTATGATGGTAAGGTGTTTAGGGGTAGGGGTGCTGTAGATGCTAAAGGTCCTCTAGTAGCTATGACTGTAGGTGCGTTAGAAGCTCTTAAGTACTTAGACATTAGTAAGTGTAGAGTGACTGTAGCTGCGTTAGTAGGTGAGGAGGGTAGGAGTCCAGGTGCTAGAGCATTAATTAGGAGGGGTTTAAAACCTACAGCAATAGTTGTTGGTGAACCGTCTGGATGTGATGGTGTTGTTATAGGGTATAGAGGGAGTATTAAGTTAAGGTTAGTATGTAGGGGTACTGGAGGTCACTCATCAAATCCTGAAGGCGGTATCTCAGCTATTGAGGAATTCATAAGTACTTGGTTAAGACTTAAGGAGTTAAGTAAGTCGTTAAATATAAGTGTAGGTATGAATTACATTAGTGGTGGTCAACTATTTAGTGTTATTCCTAAGTTATGTGAGGGGGTTATAGATGTTAGAGTACCTATAGGTATGAAGTTAAGTGATATTAAGTCTAAGATTAACGAGTCATTAAGTAATTACTGTAGTTATGAAGTAATTGATGAGACACCCCCTGTTAAGGTAAGTGTTAACGTATCTGTAGTTAGGGCTTTAGTAAGAGCTATAATTAAGAATGGGTTGAAACCATCACCAGCTATTAAGTTAGGTACTAGTGATATGAACTTACTAGTAAGTCTAACAGATAACATAGTTAGTTACGGTCCCGGTAAGTCTGAACTAGCACATACAGATTATGAGGAGATAAGTATTGAGGAGTTAGAACTAGGTACTAAAATCTATAAGGACTTAATACTTGAGTTCTTCACCACTAACTACTAAGTTCTGAGTTATGAGTCTTGAGAGACATAAGTATATACCTGAGATATCACTACCATCAACACCGAGTAAGTTAGTTAAGTCTTCAAACAATACGAACTCACCCTCACTTAACCTCCTACTAACACTTACTAAAGTACCTACCTTACCGCTATACTCACTACATACGTTACTAAGTTCTTTAAGACACTCATCAACTAGTCCGTAGTTTAAATACCTACATAACTTAACTATGTCTAGACCTAACAACATCGTTAAGTACTTCAGAGATAACTCACAACATAAACCACTACACTCTCTAAGTACTCTAACAACCATTGTGACTAACTCACCATACCTTACCAACCAATACTTCAGGTATTCAACATCTACAACCACTCCAACAACCCACCTAAACTAATGAGAACGTGGAATTAAGTATTAATACTTTAGATGAGTGTTTTAAGTTGGTGTAGATGTTGGTGATTTCGTTAGAATCCATGCTGAAGGGCTTAGGAGCTATGAGGGTTAAGACTATTAAGCAACGTGAGTGTGAGGTAGTAGTTGCTGAGTTTAAGGATGATATATTCTTAATATCGTTAAGTAAGGGTGGGATGACTGATAACTACGTAGCTAAGGTAGTACCATCTACTAAGGTTTATAGTTGGGGCTGTGTAGATATAGAGTATAGTCCTTACGGACTATACGTAGTTGCTGAGGGTGAGGAGGAGCTGATTAAGAAAATCATTAGTAAGTTAAGTATTTTAAGGTCTAGATCTTCAGGTCGTACTTAAAGCATGTTTTAATATAAACTTATTTAGTTTGCTTATGAGTATATCTCTGGTAGTTTTTAATGAGTATACCTCAGTTAGTCTCTATATCCGATGTTGATTTGAATATGAAGAAAGTCCTTGTACGTGTAGATTTTAACTGTCCTATAGGTGTTAATGGTGAGATATTAGATGATTCTAGGATTAGAGCTCATACACCGACTGTGAAGGAGTTAATCAGTTGTAATGCTTCAACAGTTTTAATAACTCATCAGGGTAGACCAGGTGAGTCTGACTTCGTAACTCTTGAGAAGCATGCTGAGTTATTAAGTAAGTATTTAGGTATTGATGTTAAGTTCGTATCTGATGTTATAGGCCCTACAGCTATTAACGAGATAAAGAACTTAAAACCTGGTGAGGTTTTACTCTTAGATAATCTTAGGTTAGTTTCTGAGGAGGTTATTGAGGCTGTACCTGAGGTTCAGGCTAAGACCTACTTAGTTAGGAGGTTAGCACCACTATTCGACTACTTCGTATTTGACGCTTTCGCAACAGCTCATAGGAGTCAACCAAGTATTGTTGGTTTCCCAATGGTACTACCGTCACTTATAGGTAGTGTTATGAAGAGGGAGTTAGATGCGTTAAGTAGGATTTTCAACTTTGCTGAAGGACCTAAAGTCTTTGTATTAGGTGGTGCTAAGGTTCAAGATACTATAAAGATTATTGAGTTCTTAAATAAGAATAAAGTAGCTGATAGGATCTTAACTACTGGGTTAGTAGGACTCTTCTTCCACGTAGCTAAGGGTGGTAGAATTAGTAGTGAGTCTATGAAGGTGTTAGAGTCTAAGGGATTACTACCTCTAATACCTAGAGCTCGTAGGATAATACTTTCAGGAGCTCCTATAGAGACCCCTTACGACTACATAGTACTAACATCTAATGGTGATGTTAGGGAGGAGTCAGTATATAACTTAAGTGGTAAGGCTTTAGATATAGGTTCTTACACAATCACTATGTATTCTGAGTTAATGAAGGAGGCTAAACTAATAGTTATGAGGGGACCTGCAGGTTACGTAGAGGATGAGAGGTTTAGGAAGGGGACTGAAGAACTCCTTAGATCAGCACTTAATAGTAGTGCGTTCGTCATAGTAGGTGGTGGTCATTTAGGTGCTATGGTAGAGGATAATGTGAGGGAGAACCTCCATATATCAACTGGTGGTGGTGCACTACTGATATACCTTTCAGGAGAACCTCTACCAGCTATAAACGCATTAGTAGAATCTACTAAAAGGTTTTTCCCTACTAAACAAATAAGATCTTAAATTAGGTGGTAGTATGTCGTACTATAGGGAACCTACATACTTAATAAGCTTCATGTTTAGAAGGATTTTAGTACCTATTGATGGGAGTGCTAGTAGTTTAAAAGCGTTAGATATAGCTTTAGACTTCGCTAAAAGGTATGGGTCTAAACTAACAGCTCTAGTAGTTAATGATAAAACAATAAATGTTGAGGAGGTTAGTGGGGAAGTCTCTAGTAGAGCACGTAAGTCAGGTATAGAGGTAGTCCTTAAGATTAAAGAGGTTAGAAATCCTAACGAGAGCGTAGTTAGTAAGGTGTTAGAGGAGATATCTGAAGGTGGTTACGACTTAGTAATACTTGGAGCTAGAGGTAGGACTCTATCTGAGGACTTACTCATAGGGAGTACAGCACTATCAATAATAATAAACTCTCCAGTCTCATGCTTAGCAGTTAGGTAATATTAATTACCTCTCTAGCTAAGTATTTAACGATGATGAGTGTTAAGGTATGAGTGATGATTTAACTCCCATGGCCTGATGATAAGTTTAAAGGAATTCCTCAACTAATAACTTAACAACTCCTTCAAATTCTTTTAAATCCCTAACAACTTTATTTATCTTCAAACCTAAGTACTTTCTTAAACCCCTCGATAAGAACCTCCTATCACCTAATACTATTAAAGCTCTATCATCTTCAGACCTAATAGACCTACCTATAGCTTGTAATGTCTTTATAGATGACTCCATATTGTATAGGTAGTCCCAAGCCTCATCAGCACTAACCTTCATCTTCAAGTTATTCATAACCTCTACTAAGTAGTCATCACTTTGTGGGTAAGGTACACCGGCTACGAAGACGCATTTAATTAATGACTTACCATCCCTAACTATTTCAATCCCCTCACATAACTTACCACCAGCAACTGCATGTATTAACGTATTATCACTAACATAACTACTTAACTCATCTATAGTTGTAGTCCTACTCTCTACGAATCCACTACCAACATACTTAAACACATTACTCATGAACTCATAACTAGGGTAGACTACTAACTTAACCCCGTTTACTAGCTCATCAATGATTCTTACGTACTTAGCGTATAACTCGTAAGTAGCCTCACCCCTAACCTCATACTTAGATGTTAACTGAGATATGAGTAGTACAACTATGTTTTCGTAAGGTGACCAAGCACCTAATTCTAAAGCATCTACGAACTCTACATCCTTCATACCTACAACCCTCTCTAAGAACTCCTTAGAAGGTGGTGTCCCAGACATAAGTATTAAGCTCTTATAACTAGTTAAAACCCTGTTAATCACGTCATGACTTGTCGCCATAGTCGTTAAGAAGATGTTATTTGAGTCTCTATAGGTGAAGAGTGCGAAGCCCTCATAAACTAAGTTGGATATGAGTGTAGCTACCTTAACTATAGATGCTCCACGACTCATAACTGAGGATATAGGTTTACCACTTACTATTAACTCCTCTATAATCATCTTCTTAACATCTAAAGCCCTACTTACGACGTAATTCACTAACTCTTCATCTATATTAAGTATCTTCTTATCTAAGATCCTTAGCTTATCATCCTTTGCTTTAGACTCAGCAATACTTACTAAACTACTTAGAAAGTTCTTAAGGAATTCATCACCGCCTAAGTAGTGATTAACTTCGTTAATAGCTGCTTTTACTCTGGAGGTACTGACCTCATACGAGTATATAGTTGCTGGGTTAGTTATCATGTGTGCTTCATCAACAACTACTGAGTACTCGTTAGTGTTACGGTCTTGGAATAAATCCTCAAAGAACTCTAGGTTGAACACGTATGGGTATGTAACTACGATGTAGTCTGAGTAATTAGCTAGTTTAGCTAGGGAGAAGTAAGGACATACCTTAAGCATATCTACTACCCTCCTCACAGCATCAACATGATTTTCACTAGGGTAGACTACAGACTCTATGACTTCAACACCTACCTTACTTAACCCTCTAAAAAATTCACATAGTTTTAAGTCTCTTAATATAGAACAGCTAATCCAGAAGTCTTCAGGCTCAACATACTTACCCTTAGTAAGTGGGCACATAGTATGTGCTGAATGTATGAATGAGTATCTAAGACCTCCTAACTTCCTACGTAGTAATTTCAAATCTCTTAAGACAGGAGTTATCTCATTCCTAGTCCTCACAGAATGTAGTACTGGAGGTCTCAACATACTTAACGATATAGCTACTGAGGTCTTACCAAATCCTGTAGGTGCTTTAATAACTAACACCTTAGACTTACTTAATAACTCCTCACATACTTTAAGTACCTCCCTCTGACCACGTCTAAACGTATCGTATGGGAAGAACCTTATAGACGTTACACTACACCTGATCATGTGTGTTGTTAAGGGTTAATAATTATGAATAAGATTTTTAAATTGAGATGTCAGTACTTTACGGGACCTTGAATTGCATGTAGGAGTGTTAAGGATAGGTTAAAACCCTGGCTAGTAGATTCTGAGGGCTACTTATTCAGTGATGTCGAAGCTGATGTAAGACTCCATCTAAATGAATCACCCTACCCACCACCAAAACATGTTGTTAAGTATGCTGTGGACTTACTTCAATACGGTAACTTATACATAAACTCAAAACTGTTTAATAAGTTTAGGGAGTTATTAGCTGGGTATGTAGGTGTTGATGTAGAGAACGTGTTCCCTACATTAGGTGGTGATGGAGCTTTAAGAACTATATTCTACGAGTTAACATACCCTAACGATTCTGTAGTAATCCTTAACCCAACCTATAGTATGGTTAACGTATTCACATCGTTAAGAGGTCTTAAGAAACTTACTGTAGACCTCTACGAATGTAGTGATTGGTGGTGTGTAGATTTTAATGAATTGTTAAGTAGTGTTAGGAAATCGTACTTAGTAGTTGTAGATGATCCTAACAACCCTACAGGCTCCCCAATACTGAAGGGGAGTATTAAGTTAGTTTCAGAACTAGCTGAAGTTGTTGGAGGGTTCTTAGTAATTGATGAGACATACTATGAGTTCTCAGGATATACTGTAGTACCGTTGATTAAGGATTACCCAAACATCATAGTTGTGAGGAGTTTAAGTAAGGCATTCTCACTAGCAGGTTTTAGATTAGGTTATATAGTAGGTAGTTCTGAAGTTATTAAAGCGTTGAGTAAGGGGTATACACCATTTGATATACCACTACCGTCACTAGCTGTTGGGATTGCTGCGTTAGAGGATAACTCATACGTTAAGGTAGTTGTAGATAGTGTTAAGAGGAGTAGGGAACTACTTACTAATGGTTTGAGGAAGTTAGGTTTTAAGGTATATAATTCATTAACTAACTTCGTATTAGTACGTAGTGATGTTAATATTAGGGAGTTACTCTTAAGGTACGGTATAGCTATTAAGTCGTTAGGTAATAACCTCTATAGGGTCTCAGTAGGTTCTGAAGAACAATGTATTAAGTTGTTGGAAGTCTTAGGTGGTGTGTTATGAGGGTAGCAATACCTAATAAGGGTAGGCTACAACAACCAACTTTAAACTTACTCCAATCAGCAGGTATTAAGGTTATGTCAATAGATGAGAGAGCTCTTATACTACCAACTAATTGGGAGAATATTGAGGTAGTCATGGCTAGACCTGAGGATATCCCATACATAGTTGAGTGTGGTGGTGCTGAATTAGGTATTACAGGTCATGACTACGTAGTTGAGAGTGGTGCTTTAGTTGATGAGTTAATTAAACTTGATTTCGGGCAGGCTAAGTTAGTATTAGCGATTCCTGAGAAGTTAATGGTTAACAACGTTAGTGACTTACCACAAGGTATTAGAATAGCTACTAAGTACTACAGTATAACTAGGAATTATATAGAGTCTAAAGGTTTGAAGGCTAAGATCGTGAGGATTAACGGTGCTGCTGAGGTGATGCCTTACTTAGGAGCTGCTGATGCTATAGTTGATGTTATGAGTACTGGGACTACATTAAGACTACACGGTCTTAAAATCCTTGATGTTGTTATGGATACGTACGCTACTGTAATAGCATCTAAGGACTGGATGTGGAGTCAAGCTTCTGAAGATATAAACTTACTGATTACTATGATTAAAGGTGTTATAGCTGCTAAGGGTAAGAAGTTAGTCCTTATGAACGTCCCTGACGATAGGTTAAGTAAGGTGTTATCAGTACTTCCTGCAATGTTAGCACCAGCAATTACTAAGTTAAGCCGTAGTGATGTTTGGGAAGTGATTACTGTTGTTAGTGAGGAGTTACTACCTGAGGTTATAGCTAAGGCTAAAGCATACGGTGCTAAAGACTTAGTCGTAGTTGATATTGAGAAGGTGGTTGAGTGAAGGTATTACCAAGTATTGACTTAAGCTTAGGTAGGGTGGTTAAGAGGGTTAGAGGTATTAGAGGTACTGGTGTAGTTGTTGGTGATGCTGTTAAAGTTGCTGAAGAACTCTATGAGTTAGGTTATGACTCAGTACATGTAGTTGATTTAGATGCTGCTGAGGGTTTAGGAAGTAATGAGGGCTTAATAAAGGATGTAGTTAAGGTAGGGTTTAAGTGGGTTCAAGTTGGTGGTGGTATTAGAGGTATTAGTAAGGCAATTAGGTTGTTATCCTATGGAGTTACTGCAGTAGTAGTTTCGACGATGTTCTACACATCACGTAATACTTTCGAGGAGTTGTTAAGGGTTGTAGGTGGTGATAAGGTATTAGTAGCTGTAGATTATGATAACTCCTTAACAGTGAGGGTGAAGGGGTGGAGGGAGGGTGGTGTAGGTGTTGATGAAGCACTTAATATGGTAGGTAATTATGATGTGTTAGGTATCATACTAACGTATATAGATTCTGAAGGTACTGAAGGTGGTGTTGATAGGAGGATTACTAACTTCGTGAGGAGGATTAAGGGTTTGAAGGAATATGCTGGTGGTGTCTCAACAGTAGATGACCTACTGTTTCTGAAGGGTGTTGGTGTTGATTACGTTATAGTTGGTATGGCTATATATAGAGGTACTTTACTAGGTGTTAAGTATGTCTAGGTCTTCACGTAAGGTTAGGGAGACTAAGGAGACTTTAGTTGAGGTCTCCTTAGACATAGATAACTGTTGTTCTGTTGAGGTCTTAACACCTATACCATTCCTTAACCACTTACTAACGACTATGTTCTTCTATATGAGGTCTAACGTATATGTTAAAGCTGTTGATAAACTCGGTTATGACGACCACCACTTAGTTGAGGATGTAGCGATAACTTTAGGTGATGTTTTAAGGGACTCTCTAGGTGATAGAGTAGGTATTAAGAGGTTTGCATACTCTATAGTCCCTATGGATGATGCCTTAACTATAGTAGCTGTAGATATTTCCGGGAGGGGTAACGCATACGTTAGACTTAATATTGAGAGGGAGTCTATAGGTGGTTTAGCTGTTGAGAACGTCTACCACTTCCTAGAATCCCTAGCTAGGAGGTCTGAAATAACGTTACATGTAGTTCAATTAAGTGGTAATAACTCTCACCATATACTTGAGTCTGTATTTAAGGGTTTAGGTATGGTACTACATGAAGCTACTAGGATTGTAAGTAATTCAGTAGTAAGTGTTAAGGGGTCTTTATGACTGTTAAGAGGATTATCCCATGCTTAGATGTTAAGTGGGGTAGGGTTGTAAAAGGTGTTAAATTCATTGATTTGAAGGATAAGGGAGACCCTGTAGAACTAGCTTCTAGGTATGAGGAGGAGGGTGCTGATGAGATAGTATTCCTAGATATTACAGCAAGTGTTGAGGGTAGGAAGACATTATTTAATGTTGTTAAGGATACAGCAAATGTATTAAGTATACCGTTGACTGTAGGTGGTGGTTTAAGGACTTTAGAGGATATCTCTCAAGCACTTTCAGCAGGTGCTGATAAAGTAAGTATTAATACTGCAGCTGTTGATGATAAGTCATTAATAACTAGAGCTTCTAGGGAGTTCGGTTCTCAAAGCGTTGTAGTAGCTGTAGATGCTAAGAGAGTTGGTGATGAGTATGTCGTCTTCACACGTTCAGGTACATACAATACTGGTTTAGATGTTAGGTATTGGGTTAAGACTGTTGAGGAATTAGGTGCTGGTGAGATACTACTAACAAGTATTGATAGGGATGGGACTAGGTTAGGTTATGATATCGAGTTGACTAAGTTAGTTACTAGTTTAGTTAGGATACCTGTGATAGCTAGTGGTGGTGCTGGTAAGTTAGAGGATTTCTATGATGTACTGTGTTTTGGAGGTGCTGATGCTGCTTTAGCTGCAGGTGTATTTCATGACGGTGTGATTAGGATTTACGAACTTAAGAAGTACTTAAGGAGTCGAGGTATTGAGGTGAGACTATAGTAGTTTGTAGGTCTTTGGATGAGTTACTTAAGTTTAGAGCTCAAAGTATTAGTAAGTATGTAGATTACGTTAAGAGTATTATAGAGTATGTTAGGTCTTACGGTGATAGAGGGTTAATAGAACTTACAGCTAAATTCGATGATGTGTTACTAAAGGATGTTGTAGTTAGTTATGATGAGCTTGAAAGTATTGCTAACTTACTTTCTGAGGATGTGAGGAACTCTATAGACGTAGTATATAACCACTTAACTAGTTTTAACGAGTACTTCAAGCCTAAGGATAGCTTCGTAGTTTATGATGGTTTGAGATTAGGTATTATGTGGAAGCCCTTAAATAGTGTAGGTATTTACGTACCTAGAGGTCTTAAGACATACCCGTCAACATTACTCATGGCCGGTATACCTGCTAAAGTAGCTGGTGTTAGTAGGATTTACGTAGCTTCACCCCCTAAGAAGGACTGCATCGTTGACCCAGCTATAGCTTACTTAGCAATTAAGTTAGGGGTTAGTAAGGTGTACTGTGTAGGAGGTCCTCAAGTAATTGCTGCTATGGCTTACGGTACCGAGAGTGTTGATAGGGTTGATAAGATCGTAGGTCCTGGGAACGTATATGTTCAAGTAGCTAAGTACTTACTTCAGGGGGTAGTCGCTATAGACGGTGTTGAAGGACCTACAGAACTAGTAGTACTTGCTGATGATTCAGCAGATCCTGATGAGGTAGTCCTTGATATGAGGGCTCAAGCAGAGCATGGTAAGTCCTCAACTATAGTTTTGATATCAGACTCTGATAAGTTAGTAAGTATTGTTGAGGGTAGGTTAGGTTCTGATGAACATACATACTTCATATTTAAGGTTAGAGATGTTGAGGAGGGTATGAGATTAGTTAATGAGTTAGCTCCAGAACACCTCTCACTACATACATCAAAAAATTATGAATTATTAAGTATGGTTTTAAATGTTGGTGCTGTATCGTTGAGGACTCCATCAGCTATCATAGATTACTTAGGCCCTAACCACATACTACCTACTAACGGCTTAGCTAGGTTTAGAGGTGCTTTAACGATCTATGACTTCATGAAGACTGTAGTAGTAGCTGAGGGTAGGCCTAAGAAAGAGTTATTAGATGCTGCTACCTCATTAGCTAAGTATGAAGGTTTTAAACTCCATAGTGATAGTATAGGGGTTGTTTATGGACGTACTTAAGGAACTCTACGATGTTGTAGTTGATAGGATTAGTAGGAAGCCTCAAGGTAGTTATACAGCTTACTTAGCTAGTATGGGTAAGGTTTACGTAGCTAGGAAGTTAGGTGAGGAGTCCTTAGAAGTTATTATAGCATCACTAACTGAGTCTAAGGATAGGTTAGTAAGTGAGGCTGTAGACCTCCTATACCACTTAATAGTCCTCTTAGCACTTAATGACGTAAGTATTGATGAGGTTTATGAGGAGATCTTGAGGAGGAGGAGATGAAGGCTTTAGTAGTAAATTACGGTGTAGGTAATATATTTAGTATTTCATCAGCTTTGAAGAAGGTTGGTTTTAACGTAAGTGTTAATGATGTGTTAGGACGTGATTACGACTTAATAGTATTCCCTGGAGTAGGTACTTTCTCAACAGTTGTTAAGTACGTTAACTCTAATACTGAAGTACTTAATGAGTTAAGGGGTGAGGGGACTTACTTCCTAGGTATATGTATCGGTATGCATATTATGTTTGAGTACGGTCTTGAAGGAGGTTTTAACAGAGGGTTAGGGTGGTTTAGAGGTTATGTAGATTTAATTAGAGCTGATGTTAAGTTACCGCATATAGGTTGGGATGTAGTTTACGTAGATTATGTTGATGATGTTAATGAGGTAGTAGCTAATCAATACGTCTACTTCATACATAGTTACGTAGCGTATACTGATGAACCTTACAATACCTACAGTTACTACGGTATTAAATTCCCAGCCCTAATTACTAAGGGAAACGTAGTAGTTACTCAATTCCATCCTGAGAAGAGTGGTAAGGTAGGTATTAAATTCTTAGAGAGGTTGAAGAGGTGGTTAAGACGTTAGTGATGAGTAAGGAGGTAGCTGAATCTATAGCTAGTAAACTCAACTACAGATTTGAAGGTAGTACAGTAATAGCTGTTGTACAGGACTACGAATCTAATGAGGTTTTAATGGTTGGTCATATGAGTAGAGAAGCTCTAGTAAAGACATTAACTACTGGTTACTTACACCTCTGGTCACTTAGTAGGGGTAGATTATGGTTGAAGGGTGAGTCAAGCGGTAATTACCAACTAGTAATGGATGTCTTAATAGACTGTGATTCTGATTCAGTCTTAATTAAGGTTAAGTCGTTAGGCCCTATATGCCATACAGGTAGTAAGACATGCTTCTTCAGGAGAATACTTGAGTTAGTATAACGTTATTAAGTTTAAGTTAAGTTGTTTTAGGTGGTTATGTGGGGGTTAGTAAGCCGTATATAGTTATTGATGATTTCAACTATAGATTCTGTGTTCATGCATTATCTTTAGGTGATGACTTACTGACTAAGGTATCTACAGCTGAAGGACATGTATTAAGTGTTGATGAGCCTAGAGCTGTTGGTTGGTTAGGTAGGGCTCCAAACCCTATAGAGATGTTCCTCACAGCATTAGCTAGTTGCTTCATAATAACACTTAAGTTACATGCTAAGAGATTAGGCTTAATAATAGATCATGTAGAGGTATTTAGTGAGGGTTCATTCGATATTAGAGGATTTATAATGCCTGAGAAGTTTACATCAGGTTTTAAATCACTATCGTTGAAAGCCAGTATAAGTACTGGAGTTAACTGTGAGAAACTCCGTAAGTTACTGAATAAAGTATTTAATGGTTGGATTGTTGGGAGTACAGTCTCGAGAGCAGTCCCGATAAGTATTGATATTAGGGCTAGGTGTTTAGATGTTGATGGTAGTCCTAAGGAGTTAATAATTAGTGAAGTTATTAGTAAGTCTTACTAGAATGAATTTAAGATTATTTTAAGTAGTTTTACGATATTATCACATCTTCTGAGGGAGTCACTACAAGCTACTTCAAGTACTGTAGTACCGTTGTAGTTAAGTTCTTTAAGTGTTGAGATGAAGACTTCCCAATCTATAACTCCTGTATATGGTGGTAGGTGTAGGTCTTTAGAACCGTCGTTATCATGCATATGTATTAATGCTACGTTAGGGTGTAGACGTTTGTAGAACTCATGTGGTTGGAAGTTATTTATTATTGAGTGACCAGTATCTAAACAGTATTTTAAGTAGTCATCGTTTATAGGGTCTACAATATCTATTAAGTCTTTAGGTAGGTACCCGTAAACACCTCTCTCATACCTATTCTCAACAGCTATGACTATACCGTAATCATGACCAAGTAAAGTTAATTTCTTAAAGAATTCTTGATTAACCTCCTTAACCCTCTGTGCATATGTGATAGAACTCTCCTCAATACTTGCGTAGTTGAATGGTATGTGAGAAGCTACTACCTTAACACCTATCTCTGAGAAGAAACGTAACCACCTACCTAACTCATTAATAACTTTAGATTGTTCTAAAGGGTTTACAGCTCTATTAATTAAATCACCGTATGGTAGATGTGCTGCAACTACCTTAGACTTCAGAGACTGATACACATCCCTAACACCCTTAACTAAAGTATCGTAATCAAATCCTAACTTCCTAAAAAACTGAAAATTATCATAACTTAACTCCACATACTCAACACCCATATCATTAAGTCTGGTAAGAGCTTCTGAAGGTTTTAGCATCATATACACCATGGTTGAGACTGTAATCACTTTAACTCCCTAAGACCTACTACGCCTAGACTTAAATAAATATTAAGTATATCCATTAAATTAAGACATAATATAATTAACTGTAGTTGAAGCTACTATCTCTTAAGGGGTTAGACATTCATAGAAGTTTTAACTGTATTACTCTTCCATAGTTTATTAGTGGTTACTAACCAATATACGGTAGTATCTGTAATATAGGATCAGACACATATTTTTATAAATTTAGTATTTTGAAATATTCGTATGGAGTGATAAATTGCCTGATGGACTTAGGATATTAGTGATACATCCACACATCCAGCTCTTCGGAGGTAGTGAAGTATTAACTAGGACGTTAGTTCGTGAGTTAAGTGATTTAGGGCATGAGGTTATAGTCTTAAGTAGTGGTACTGCTGAGGATGTGGTTAGGCTTAGGAATGTTAGATTTGAGGTTATAAGAGATGTGTTTAGTAAGGTCCCTACAGACTTCGTACTCTCTATGAGGACTGAGAGGATAATCAATATAGTCTACACAGTTGATGAAGTCCTCAGTAGGTATAAACCTGATGTATGTTTAGTTATGATTCAAGAACCTATCTACGTCATAGCTACTAAGTTAGCAGATCCTAAGATGGGTACAGCACTATATATTCATTACCCGTTTGAGGAGGAGTTAACTACTAATAACATCTACGTGTTCTTAACCCTCTACAGATTCCCACATACGTATGAAAACCTCTATAAGTTAGCAGATCTCCATATGACTAACTCAAACTACACAGCTTCAGCTCTATATAGATCCTTCGGTATTGAGAGTAATGTAGTATACCCAGCAGTTAGTTGGGAGTACTTCAGGAATCAATTCGACCTCTCAGAGGATAGGAAGGATATAATATTAACTGTTGGTAGGTTCGTACCTCAGAAGAGGCAGGACGTACTACTTGACTGGTTTAAGAGGTTTATAAAGCCTGAGATACCTGATGCTGAGTTAGTAATTATTGGGATGCCTGATATGAGGTTCTTAAACTACTACGACAGACTTAAGAAGCTGTCTTCAGAGGTTGAGGGGGTAACATTTATTGATAAGGTATTAACACCTGATGAGATGATGAGGTACTATAGGATGGCTAAAGTATACGTACATCTAAGGTTAGGAGAACACTTCGGTATGGCCCCAGTAGAAGCTATGAGTCAAGGAGCTATACCTATACTTCCTGAACAATCAGGACTTGCTGAACTAGTAACTAACGGTAGGGACGGATATATAGCCCGTAACGATGAAGAATTCATAAAATACTTAATAAAGCTAATGAAAGCTTCCAAACAAGAGATAATCAACATGAGGAACTTCGCATATAGGAGGGCTTGGTACTTCAACCCAGATAGACTTGCTAAAGAAGTACTACACTACCTAAAGATAATATCTAAGAGGTAATACATTAAGCATTAATCCTATGACAATCTTCTTAACAATCTCTAAAGAATCTCTGATACCCTTTTTAGTTCCTCTAGAGTCTATGACCATCTCAATACATTCTGAGGTAAACCCTCTAACTATACGTTCAGGATCTTCCTTAAGAGGGTTTACACTAACAAACACCCCTAACTCCTTAACTAATTTCATCTTAAACCCTACAGGCTGAGATACGAGAACTCTGACTCTGTAGTGTAGGACTTATGTAGGATATGTAATCTTTAAAGGTTGGAGGGGTTTTAGAATCTCTTTAACGAATATTAAAATTCTCCCTAAAGCTATAGTTTTGAAAATTCACTAGCACTCATAAATACTGTTACCAGCTTCTAAAAGAATTGTTATGAAAATCTTTTTCACTCTTCATTATAATTTAAAACTACTGACTATATAGTGTAGATGAAGCTACGCTTATATGAAGGCTATGGGAAAGTTAAGGAAGGGTCCCGGTATTGATGTTTTTGATGTTAAGAAACCTAAGCCTGGATCAAATGAAGTGCTTATAGAGGTTAGAGCAACAGGTATCTGTGGGACTGATCTCCATTTCTATCATTGGGATGATTTTGCTAAGAAACGTAATCCAGGATTTCCTAAGGTTTTAGGTCATGAATTCGGTGGTATTGTTGTTAAGGTTGGTGAGGGTGTAAAGACTTTAAAAGTAGGTGATAGAGTAGCAGGTGAACCTCATATACCGTGTGGTAATTGTTATTACTGTAAGGTTGGTAAGGCACATATATGTGAGAATTTAAAGATATATGGTGTAGATACCTTATACGGTTCCTTCACTAAATATACTATACCCGTTTGCCC
>CAZZLT010000051.1:0-19438 GCA_964655125.1 uncultured Desulfurococcaceae archaeon
GTACACAGTAGCACTTATTGTGGTGTTCGTAGTGATTGAGGTTTTCAGGAGGTTTCTCTACGTTTACGAAAAGATAGATATCCCTGTAGAGTATGTGGTTGTGTTCCTTATATTCGCGTTATCACTAATCCTTGATAATATTATGAGTGAGGTTAGGAAGTTGAGGGAGGGGAGTAGCTAATGTTATGTGTGGTTTTAGAGGTAGATATTCTTAATGGTTTTAGGAGTTTCTACTCTTAATTAACTTACTTACGTAGTCTTCAAAGGTATCATTCTTTTTCAACCACTCACCATACTTATACAGTGCCCAAGCAACCTTAGCAGCTCTCTCAACTGAGGGATACATAGGGATACCCCCCTCCTCAAGTAGTGTAGACATCTTCATAGTGTAACGTCCTCCAGTAACTGCACCTACTATAGGTATTGGTGTGTCTAACTCCTTACTCACTTCCTTAACCTTCTTTAGGAGTTTATCTGTGAATTCCTTAGATAGTCCTGGAGCCATGAAGTATGGAATACATATAATTATATCTACCTCACCACTCTTCATAAGTACTTCTAAAGCATCTGTGAAGTGTTCATCCCTAGTTGAACCCGTAACATCTACTGGGTTATAAGGACTTGCTATAGGTAGTAGTATCTCCCTAAGCTTACTAACGATAGGGTCTGATAGTCTAGGTACTTCTAAGCCTAAACTAGCTACAGCATCTGTAGCCATAACACCTGAACCACCACCTACAGTTAATATACCTACCCTCCTACCCTTAGCTGGTGGTTGTAGTGATAACGCTATAGCTATATCGAATAACTCCTCCATACCTAAAGCTCTAATAGCTCCTACCTGCTTAAACACAGCATCATATACTACATCACTACCTGCTAAACTACCTGTATGTGATGCTATAGCTCTACAACCTTCTTCAGTCCTCCCAGCCTTAAGAATAACTACAGGTTTTACAGGTGTTACGTTCTTTAAAGTCTTTAAGAACTTCCTACCATCATCAACACCTTCAGTATATATAGTAATTACTTGAGTATCGGGGTCATCAACTAAGTAATTAAGTATGTCTGCTTCATCAACATCACATCTATTACCTAGACTTACGAACTTACCGATACCTACACCCCTCATAGCAGCCCAATCAAGTACTGCAATACCGAAAGCACCTGATTGAGATATAAACGCTATACTACCGTGTTTTGGGAAGTCTATACGTTCAGGGTTTAAGAATGTTGTATTAACACCACTCTTAGGTACGTAAACACCCATACAGTTAGGTCCTACAACCCTAATACCGTACTTCCTAGCAATCTCAACAACCTTCTTCTCCCTCTCAATACTTTCAGGAGTACCTAACTCCTTAAAACCAGCACTAATTATAATGACCCCCTTAATACCCTTCAAACCACACTCCTCAACTACTGCAGGTACTGAGGGTGCAGGTACTGAAATAACTGCTAAGTCTACATCATCAGGGATAGCAGTTACTGATGGGTATGCTTTAAGACCTAAGACATTATCGATATTAGGATTTACTGGGTATATCTTACCTTTAAACCTCTGAAGTAAGTTATACACTATCAGGTAACCTACTTTAGTAGGGTCTCTAGAAGCTCCGATAACAGCTATAGACTTAGGATTGAAAAACTTATCTAGTTCTCCACGCATTTAATCACCCATGACAAATATTAATCTTAGGGATAAAAACTTAATTAAAATTAATCATCATTACATGTGATTCTAAGTTATTTGTAATTTAACATAGCCTAAACTATTCTTCTGAAGTAATTTAAGTGCTTGAGGTGTTATTGATGGTGATGCTATAACACCTCTAACCTTAATCCCTAACTCCCTATAATACTCTACATACCTAATTAACTGATGAACTGCATCTAGATCTGCTACCCCCCTCTTACACTCAACAATTATTAACTCATCATTAGAACTCCTTAATATCACATCAACTCTACCGTGAGGTGTTGCGAATTCCCTAGCAACTAATTTAGCACCTTCCTCAATTACTGATGGGTTCTGAGCTACGTAGTTTATTAAGTCTTCCTCAGTACCTCTGATAGAGAACTTACCACTACCTAACTTACATATAATCACATCAGGTTTATCCTTAATAAAGACCTTAACCACCTCCTTAGGCCTACTCCTAACAGCTACTAACTCAAAGTGGTTTTCACCGACTTTAGATGTTATTAATGCGTTAGGTTGCCAGTTAATAGGTTCCACACCAACACCTTCATGAATTAGTAGTGTCCCATCCTCCTTAATAATCACTAACCTACGAGCTTCAGACGCTCTAGATGATGCCCTACCCTCATAAAAAACCTCACACTGACAAAACATAACTATAGTACTAACTCTAAAGTACTTCCTAATGATATCCTGAAGTACTAACCAATCAACTCTAGATAATACTACGTCTTCTAACATCCTTAATCACTTCTAAAACACCTAACTGAACCCTCTCTAAACTAGTATTAGCTAATGTTGCTGATGCAGCCTCAACATGACCTCCATACCTCCCACCAAGTCTCTCAGATATTAACTTACATATGTTTAAGGCATTCCTCTTAAAAGACCTCACAGTTACTACGACCTTCCCCTCCTCCTCCCTAATTAATATCACATCAGATTTAACGTTCTTAGCAAACTCGGTAGATGCTATACCTAGGATACCTGCGTAGATTCTAGACTCAGGTGATGTTAGAGTAGTTACTACGTAATCACCAACAACTACAGACCTATCCTTCATAAGTTTAAGTAACTTATTAAGTAACCACTTAGCTATTGAAGCTCTCTTCACAACCTCATCTAGAGTTGATATGTTTAAACCCTTAAGCATAGACTTTATCAAGTAGTTAAGGAAGTTAGTATCCCCAGGATCTCTAGCTATTGATAACTTAATCACATCAGCAATCTTACTAACCTCCTCATCACCTTCAACACCTTCACATACATCAGCAACTCTAACAAGTAAATCCTCATAAGGATTAATAATCAACTTCAATACGTTAGCCATTAACCTAGGTGTTGAAGTAGCTTTACTCCAAACTACCTTAACACCTGACTTACTTAAACTATCTACGAATAACTCACTACTAACGTGGTGATCTATCACAACAACCTTAGACTTACGAGTTAACGGTAATAACATATTAACTACTTCCTTATTAAGTGCTATATCAAGCATTACTAACTCACTAACTTCCTTAGGTATCTTCCTTAAGTCTACATGAGCTCTCCAAGGCTGAGTAAATATTAACTCAGTATTACTTGGGTACTCACCAATTAAGAAATGCTTAATGTATAGGTAAGCACTTATAACACCGTCGCAATCACCGTGACATACAACTACGGACTTCATAATGTTTAACCTATCTAATAAGCACTAATCAACTTATAAATTTCTAAACAAGTCTTCCCCGGTGCTAATGCAGGTATTAAGAGATTCGTATACTGAATGTATTGAGAGGTTGAAGAGTCAGAAATATCATTTAATAGGTGCTCATAGTGCTGTTAAGAAGTGTTTATGGGTTCATAACGCCTTAGTCTACGGTAGGTTCTGCTATAAGTGTAGGTTTTACGGGATAGCATCACATAGATGTATTCAGATGTCACCTTCAGTACTTTGGTGTTGGAATAACTGCCTACATTGCTGGCGTGTAAGACCTCAAGACCTAGGACTTAGTAGTGAGGAGTTGACAACACTACCTCATGTAGATGACCCTGAATTCATAGCTGAGATGGCTATCTTAGAACATAGGAGGATCGTAAGTGGTTATAGGAAGAGGACTTCTGAGGAGATGTTTAAAGAAGCTTTAAACCCTAAACACGTAGCGATTAGCTTAACTGGTGAGCCGACACTATACCCGAGACTATCAGAACTTATTGAGGAATTCCACCGTAGAGGTCTAACTACGTTCTTAGTGAGTAGGGGTGTTAGACCTGACGTACTAGCAAGTCTTGATGAGGAACCGAGTCAGCTATACATATCTATTGAAGCTTACGACCGTGAGACATATAACTACTTCAACAGACCGTTAATACCTAATGCTTGGGAATTAACTTTAAAGACTTTAGAGATACTACCGAGCTTTACATCACCAACAGTTATTAGAATTACGTTGGTTAAGGGGTTTAACATGAGTTATGAAGTTATTAAAAAGTTTAAGAAGTTGTTAGAGTTAGCACAGCCTACGTATATAGAGACTAAAGCGTACATGCATGTAGGTGGTTCTGTAGGTAGGTTAGGTAGGGAGAATATGCCTACGTTTAATGAGGTTGTAGAATTCGCTAAGAGGTTATCTGATGAAGTTGGGTATAGGGTAGTCTCCTATAGTAGGGCTTCTAGAGTAGTACTACTAACTAGACTTACTAAACCTATAAGATTAGGTGGTGGGTGTCCTAAGGGTTGGGAGGAGGTAGATACTTGTGAGGAGGAGATTGGTGAGTATAGTAGGGTTGAGGAAGCTGTCTAACTACTCAAAAGGTTTAGTAATGTTTAAATCCTTAACAAGTATGTAGGGTACTTTAGAAGGTACTTCAACCTCCCACCACCTAATTAAGTAGGGTTTAGAACCGATCAACCATATATTACTTAACAACCTGCTTAAGTTATCAGCTATTCTAACCCTCCTAACACTACCTACAACCTCACCATTACGTATAACTAACACATCATCCCTACTAACTGTTGAGAAAAGACCTTCAACATAATTCTGAAGTCTAGTATACCAATTATTACTTATTAGTAATCCATTCCTAACCTCCCTAACCATCTCATCAACATCTGAATCACCTGGAGCTACAGCTATATTCCAAGGCTTAGGTACTATCCAACCAGCATTCCCAGTAGATACTGTGTTAAACTTCTTAGCAGTCTTACTATTATGTAGTAATGTCTTTAAAGAACCCCTACTTATTAACTCCTTATCGTAAGTCTCAACACCTTCATCATCAAAAGATGTTGAATTACTTAACTCTATATCCCTAGGTACATCAGCTAATGTTAACTTATCAGTAGCTACTACATCACCTAATGACTTACTCATAAACATTGAGAAACCTGCTAATACGTTAAACGCTGAAGTCATACTAACTACTAACTCCATAAGATTACCGACTACTAACGGTGATAATATGACGTCGTACCTACCTGGAGGTATGTCTATGAAGTCCTTAGCATATGATGCATACTGAGTTGCAGTCCTACCTACATCCTCAATACTCTTAAGGTCTAAGAACCTACCCCCGTAAGCCCAATGACCTGAGTGATCACCTTTAAATACCCTCAAGTACGTAGATACTTCACTACCTACTTCAAAACCTTCAAAACCGTTACTACTTACTAACGCTTTAGACCTCATACCTAAGCTTAAAATACCTGAAACCCTCTCAGCACCCTCATTAACTGCTGAATTTATAAGTACTTCACATAGCCTAGTAGGCTCACTCATATACTTAACTACAGTACTATCCACTAAATTACCTAACGACTTAACTGGTTTAGGCTCCGGTAAGGGAGCGTATAAATCAGACTCCTCAACAATATGTACATACCTACTAATATCGTCAACAGATCTAATGAGTTGGTTTAAATCTGATGTTGAGGACTCCAGAATTAATATCCTCTTACCTTTAACTAAGTATAGCTCTACATCGTAGGACTTCCTAGAGTATTTAAGGACTACATCATTATTTACTATTTTAACCATAACTGAATCTACACCGTTAACCATAACTACTAACTCATCATAACTACTACGTAACCTCCTCAGTAACTTATCTGCAGTATCTAGTAACTCACTACTCATACTGTAACACCTAATCTAACCTTAGATAACCTAATATTAGGACCTCCAAACCATACTGGAACACCTTGTGGTGGGTCTCCCTTACCGCAAGTCCCTGGGAAGAATCTTAAGTTCTTATCAACACCAACTACCTTACTGTATAGTCCAGCAGTCGTTAACTCCAGTACTGGGTTCCTGATATAACCTCTTAACTCACCATTAACTATTAAGTAAGACTCTAAACCTACATACCTCTGATTCCATCTAATATCATCTATGTTCCACTCCATGTAAGACTTAATATACACACCTAACTCTATATCCTCAATAAGTTCTTCAAACTCCATATCACCTGGTTTAAAGTACGTGTTAGACATCCTTATCAGTGGTTCACTAGCGTAGTCCATAGCTCTTGAAGAACCGTTACTTCTAGTCCTGAATATATAAGCTGTCTGTCTATTATGGAGTGGTTCGTATATCACACCCTCCTTATACAGGTATCTAGGTCTAGCCTTAATACACTCATCATCGTATTCGTAATAACCGTAACTCTTAGGTATTGTAGGGTCTTCAACAACTGTAACATAATCACTACCGACCCTGTAACTACCTACGTATTCAGGCTTTACGTAGGACTCACCAGCTTGTGCAGACTCCCTACCTAAGATCCTATCAGCCTCCATAGGATGGCCTGCAGACTCATGAACTACTATACCTACGACCTCAGGACCTAACACAACATCTACAGGTTCCTTAGGTGGTTCAACACCTTCAACTAAATTCCTCTCTAAACTCCTAACCTCCTCCTCAACAACTTTGAATAAGTCCCACTCATCAATTAATTCTAAACCTCCTGAAGCACCGAACTCTATAATCCTCTGAATACTACCTTTCTGTGGGTGGTGTAAGACTAAATTAAACATCACTAATAACCTAGGTACTCTACCCCTCACAAAACCTCCATCACTATTAACTATAAACTTCTCCTGTAAATGCTCAACATATCTACAGTAGGTAGTAGGTACTTTAACCTCCTTAACACTACTGACTACGACATCATTTAACTCAGTTAATAACTTAACCTTCTCACTAATATCTAAGGAGTTGAAGTCTTTAGTAGGTATTACTTCGTAAGAACCTCTACTAACTACGTCATCACTAAACTTAGTAGGTGTTTTAACTATATAGGATAATGCTTTAGCTCTATCAACAGTATCTCTAACAACACCTACTAACTCATCCCTACTTAACTTATTACTTGCTGAGAATGTTAGAACTCCATCATATATTAACCTAATACCTACACCATCATTAATAGATGTACCTAAAGTAACTAACTTACCATTCCTTAAAATTATAATGAAGTACTTATCTAGTTGGTATCTAGCTTCAGAGTACTTAACACCTAAACTCCTTGAGTAATCTACTATATAGTTTAGTAAGTCTTCATTCAGTAACATCACCTAGGTAGTTAGTAAGGGGGAAAATAATTAGTTAACTTAACTCCTTCTCAGTTTCTCTCTTCTTAATATACTTATCAAATACTATCCAAGCCCTATACCACTCCTCATTATACTTCCTCAACAACTCTAAAATCCATTTAGTTAATTCCTTAGCTTCAATCTTCTCTAAATCCTTCTCATAAATCCTACCTTCAATTATCTTACATATCCTCCTAGCAACTTCTACTGGAGCTCCAGTCTTTAAAACACTTACAACAATTTTCTCAGGGATTAATTCCTCCTCTACACCCTTCCTCTTAACAACTTTAACCAAGACTTAACACCATTAGAGAATTAATTAAATAATTAATAAATATTAATGATAATGAGTAATTACCGAGGTGTGAATACGTCTAAATTAGTTGATGCACACTGTCACCTACATGAATTTACAGATCAGGAATTAGTTAATTACTGTAGAGATGACTTACTAATTAATGCAGTCTCAGATGATTACTTAAGTTCTTTAAGGACTTTAGATATAGTTAGTAAGTGTAGGAATGTACTACCTTCAGTAGGTCTACACCCATGGAATATAGGTAAAGTAGATATTAGTAAGGAGTTAAGATCGTTAAGTGAGTTGGTTAGTAGGGTTAGATTCTTAGGTGAGGTAGGTATTGATAAGAGATTCGTACCTGAAACATATGATAAACAGTTAGAAGTATTTAAGTACTTCTTAGAATTAGCTCGTGATTACGGATTAGGTGTTAACGTACATGCAGTAAGTACTTGGGATGAGGTAATTAAACTACTCACTAAGTACGATATACGTATAGCTATAATACACTGGTATACAGGACCTACAGAACTACTTAAGGATATAGAATCCTTAGGATACTACATAACTATAAACCCAGCAGTTAGGATACAGTTAAAACATCGTGAAGTAGTTATGAAAGCACCTATAGAGATAATATTAACTGAGAGTGACGGGCCTTACGTATATAGAGGTATGAGGTTAGTACCTACTATGGTCTTAGAAACACTTCATGAAATAGCTAAGATTAAAGATACGAGTTTTGAAGAAGTAAGTACCTCAATCCTCAAGAACTTTATGAAGGTCTTCAAGAGTTGTTTATAGCAGAGGTCTTTAAATTATATCTCTACTTAGTTAGGTCTTAGGGATGTTGTTGACTAAGTATCAACTACCTCCACCGCCTAGTAATGTTTTAGAGCTTAGTTTATGGGATGCTCTTGAGGAGTTCTTAATGGTGTTGAGATCTTCAGGAGCTTCTGAAAAGACTATTAAGGCTTATAGGGCAGGTATTTCAGACTTCATTAAGTTCTGTGGTAAGAATTTAGTTAAGGAGGTTACAGTTAATGATGTGATTAGGTGGAGGTTAAGTAGGTTGAGGGAGGGTTTTGATAGGAGTGTTAAGGATGATGTTAAGGCTAGACAACTAACACTTCACTACTACTCACTTTATGTTAGGTCATTCCTTAAGTGGTTAGGTTTTAAGGATGAGGTAAGTATTGTTAAAGCACCTCGTAGGAGGTCTATAACTACATTATCTGATAATGAGGTAATTAAGTTGTTAAATGCTTCTAGGGATGTACTTGATTTACTGATAATTTGTTTACTCGTAGAGACAGGTCTTAGAGCTCAAGAACTACTATCACTAACTGTAGATGATATAGATTTAGAGAGTAAGGAGGTTTACGTTAGGTCTGGTAAGTATGGTGAGGAGAGGGTAGTGTTCATAGGTCCTCTAACAGAGAAGGTATTAAGTAAGTATTTAGAGGGTTTTAGTAGTAGTGATGGTAGGTTAATACCGTTAACATATTCAGGACTTTATAAGAGGTTGAAGACTTTAGCTAGGAGAGCTGGTTTAGACCCTAGGAAGGTAAGACCACACATACTTAGGCATACATTCGCAACTGAAGCACTTAAGAGGGGGTTAGCCCTACCAGCACTTCAGGTAATCTTAGGGCATAAGGATATTAAAACTACTCAAGTATACCTACACCTACTGAAGGAGGATGTTAAGAAGTTATACATGAATATATTCTCAAAACCTATAGGTAGAGAATCAACTCAAACTACGTAAATTCCTAAAATACCTTATAGAGTTCTTAATGATGTATGTAGTTATAGTTGCTGATGATATCGTTAAAGCTATTGTCGAACCTATAGGTATATCGTATAGTAAGCTTAGGATAACACCTATAGGTGTTAAAGTAGCTCCGAATACGTTAGAGATTATTAGTTGGAGGTCAGCTCTAGAAGTTATAATTACTGAGGCTATGTACGGTATGTAGATTAATGAGAATACTAGGAATCCACCAACAACCTCCAACATCAACACTACAGCAAAACACATGAAGATTATAACTACTGTAGAGTGTAATTTAGTGTTAATACCTTCAGCTTCAGCTAACCTCTTATCAAATACTATAGCATCTAACCTAGACTTAAATAGTATGAGGTATGTTATGAATATACCTGTAAGTACTACCATATACGTAAACCTATCTACAGTGATTGCTAGAGGACTACCCCATAGTAAACCACCGACTCTAGTAGTAGCTAGGACTACAGTGTTGCTTAAGTATATAGCTATAAGTGCTGTACTGTTAAAGAGTGTGAATAACATCATTGATAAATTATTCATAACTTCAGTACTAACTCTAGTTAATGCTGTACCTAATACTAAACCTAATGATAGTGTTAGTAGTATTGGTAGTATGTATGAGTTTATGTTGAGGATTGCTGAAATTGCTAAACCAGCTAATGCTGCATGTGCTGCTGAGAAAGTTACTGTACTTAACCCTAACCTCGATATGTAATAACCTATTAACGCTAGTATGAAACCACCAACTACTGATGAAGCTATTACTAACTCTATCACGACTATACCTTAATAAGGATCTCCTAAAATACTTATTAACTCACCATTAGATAGTGTTAGTACTGCATCAGCAACTTTCTCTAATCCCTTATCAACAATATGAGATACTATTAAAGCTGTAGCATCTTTCTCACGTACGTAGTCATTAATTAATTCTGTAATCTCCTCCCTACCGTCAGGATCTATACTTGAGAATGGCTCATCTAGTAATAGTATTAATGGTTCCCTAATGAGGGTTCTAGCTAGGAAAACTCTTTGTTGTTGACCACCACTAAGCTTACCTATAGGTTCATTAAGTAATCCGTCAATACCTAATAACTTAGCTATGTTTTTAACCTTAGTAATGTCTTCATTAGTTAATGTGTTTGGGATATTCTTAATTGAGAGTAAGCCCATAGTAATAACCTGCTTAACAGTATATGATTCGTGAGGACCTCTCATGAAGTTCTGAGGTAGGTAACTACATAACTTCCTAATACTATATATTTTACTATCAGTTGTAGGTGTACCTAATAACTTAACAATACCTTTAAAGGGTTTGAGTAGACCTAAGCAAGTCTCAAGTAGTGTTGTCTTACCAGATCCGTTAGGTCCTGTAATAACTACTAGCTTATTCTTACCGATGAGTAAGTTAATACCTTTTAAAGCAGGTCTTTCAGGATCTTGATAAGTTACATGTACATCTCTTAACTCAACTCGAATAACTCCCAATCCTTAAGCCCCTCAATGTAGTTTACAGCTTCATCAATAGATTTAAAACTTAATAGCTTATCTAGTACCTCCCTCCTTAACTTAAGTCTTAACACCTCCTTACTAACCCTATTAATGAATATGAATTCAAAGTCTTCACAATCCTCAACAACTATACTCCCCTTACCTAATGTACAACATGTTGATGCTTGTACACCATCAACACTACATGAGTAGGGTATCTTATTAGGTACTCTAACAACGCATCGTATATCGTGGAAGTCTTTAGGTTCTAACTTACTCCTAGCTAATACACCAGCTCTATAACCAATTACTAACCAAGGACCTAAATGACCGTGAAATCTGATAGCTTCATCTAGTGTTAAACCCCAACTCACTTCTTAACACCTCTTAACTTAACAATACTTACTATCAGACCTACGAGTAGGACTACATTTACTACTGCTGAGATACTTAAGTACATGGTTAGTAGGTCATTACCTCTCCTAAGTTCTAAGACTTGAGTACTTAATGCTTCGATAGTCTTAGTAGTGTTTATGGCTTTTAAAGCATTAGATAATAACTTAACGTTATATACCCACATATCAGTTACGTTCTTTATCTCAGGTGCTGCTTTAGGGAAGTTATGGAGAGCTACTTCAATAGCTCCTACCTCCCTAGCAATCTTCATACCTAAATCCACACCACTAGGTAAGTTATCAATTACTAGGAGTATACGTGTTTTAGTAGTGTTGGTTATAACCTCACTATACTCTTTAAGAGATACTGTTTCTGGAGGTCCGAATGATGCTACTATATTAAAGCCTAAGTAGTTAATGAATGACCTCTGCCACCTCATAACTACTACTGGAGTACCTACAAACCCGTTCTCCTTAGAGAAATTCTTCAACCAAGTAGCTACGTAGTCTATAGTACTTAAAGACTTACTTAAACCATCATCAACTGGTAGTCCTAAGTACTTCTTAAGTATATCTGCAACCTCAACATAACATTTCTTTAAATCTTCAGGTGTACTCCACGACCTACAAACCTCTTTAAATACTTGAGCTTTAGACCCACTAGCATTTACTAACTTATCAATCCATGGTTCAATACCATGTGAGAATATTAGGGATGCATACCTAATCTTCTCGACATCACTTGGTTTAACATCGTAATGAGCTGGGCATAGTGATGGTGATGATATGTACTCAATAATTACTTTATCACCTACTAAATCCTCAATTATAGATGCTAATACAGTAGTTGAGGCTACTACAACAGGTTTCTCACTATACGTAACTAATGTTGTTAGTGGTAGTAAGAGTAAGGATATTATTATAAGACTTAAGACTATCCTTACCACCTGTTACACCTATTATTAATAGTTAGTACACCTATAAAAACTTAACTTAATGATTACTAAAAGAATTACTTAATACTTAATAGTATTGAATCTATGATATCTTTAAATAATTCCTTCTTACCTGATTTATAGGTTTTAAGAAGTGTTCTAATATGTGAGACTTCCTTAAGTTTAAACATACTTACGAAACTTGAGAATACCCTACATAAGTTACATGGTGTTTTAGAACTTCTAGCACTTTCAAAGTCTAGAAACTTAACATTACCGTCTCTTAAGATCATAACATGTTTGTAAGGTCTTGATAACTCTAGATGATCTATGAGGCTTAAATCTAGTTTGTAAGCTGCTTCAAATACCTTAATAAATACTTTAATTAATTCCTCATCACTACATAGTTTAACATAGTTACTTAGTAGTATACCGTCTAAGTACTCCATTATTATGAAGTCATCATCGTAGTAGTAGACTTTAGGTACTACATCATACTTTACTAAACTCATTATGTAGCCTTCATTAGTTAGTGATGACCTCTTAGAATCTAACCTCCTAACCTTAACTACAACATCACCTAATAATTCATGACTTACTAGTAAGACTATTGATGCATGTCCCTTACCTAAGACTTTAAAACCGTTAACTACTACGGAGCCGTAGTTATATACTCCTCTAATACCTAAAGACCTTAACTTCTTAATTCTGAAATCACTAATATCCTCTACATAGTATGGGTATGTAATTAACTTACGTATACTACTTAAATCTACTAACTCCCCCATCCTAACTCTTAGATAGTTCCTTAAGTATTAAGTCTATAAACTCAGTATATGATAACTCAATACCACAGTATATGCATTTAACTCTTAAACTACTATCTAATGTCTCAAACGTAGTTTCAATACCTTCATGTCTAGTGATACAGGTCTTATTAGGACATTTAATTAGTTTTGAGATGTATTTAGGTATTGATACCTTCCTCTTCTCAACTACTTCGAAGTTCTTAATTATGTTTATAGTTGCTGTAGGTGCTATCAGAGCTACTATATCTGTCTCCTCCTTACTTAAGAATCTATTCTCGATCTTAACTATATCCTTCCTACCTAACTTACTTGACTCAACATTAACTACTACAGCTATTCTAATACCTTCCTTACCAGTAATTCCTAAGACTTTAAGTACTTCAAATGCTTTACCAGCTGGTATGTGGTCTATCACGGTACCGTCCTTAATCTTACTAACTATTAACTCACGTATAGACGTCTTCAACACCTCCTAATATTAGTGTGAGGAGGGCTGCTCTTAAAGGTACTCCGAAAGATGCTTGTTTAAAGTATGCTGCATGTTTAGTACTATCTAAAGACCTATCTAACTCATCAACTCTAGGTAGTGGGTGTAGTATTATTAAGTCATCCTTACATCTCCTAATGATCTCAGCAGTGATCCTATACGTATTCCTAACCTTCTCATATTCTAGAGGGTCTGGAAACCTCTCCTTCTGAATCCTAGTTACGTAAAGTACGTCTAACTCACTTAATACTTCATTAATATCGAAGACCTCCTCAACACTAACATTCCTAGACTCTACAAACCTCCTCACATCCTCTCTTAACCTAAGTAGTGGGTGTGATATTAGGTATATCTTCTTAGGCTTAAATATAGTTAGTATGTATAGGAATGAGTTCACAACCCTAGCATACTTTAAATCACCGATAAGTCCTATAACTAAGTTACTTACATCACCTCTAAGCCTATATATCGTGTATAGGTCTAACAAAGCCTGTGTAGGGTGTTCATTCCTACCATCACCAGCGTTAATCACTGGGTGTTCAGCGACTTCAGCAGCTAATCTAGCACTCCCTTCATACCTATGCCTAATAACTATAACGTCTGCGTAGGAGTCTAACATCCTTATAGTATCTACGAATTTCTCACCCTTAGCTACTGAGGTACCCTCCTCACTAGAGAAACCTATTACAGAACCACCTAATCGCTTCATAGCTGCTTCAAAGGATAATCTAGTCCTAGTACTTGGTTCGAAGAATGCTACAGCCATCACCTTACTACGGAGTACTTCCTTATAACCATTGCTTAAGTAGTGGTCTGTAAGTTTGAATAAGTATTCAATCTCCTCCTTACTAAAGTCAAGTACTGAGATGACATCCCTACCCCTAAACCTAGGAGTTATACTGTAGTTCATTGCCCTCAATCCTACTTACTTAGAAAAATTTTTATAAGTTTAGGTTACGTTATTTTGAGCGGGTTTGTTGAGTAAGTTATTAGATTTGATTAAGGGTGGTAGGGGTAGGGTTATAGTAGCTGTTGATGACCCGGTAATAACTTTAAGTAGGTTTAAGGAGTTGGTTATGAGGACTAAGGATATTGTCTCAGGGTTTAAGTTAGGTCTACCCTATATACTGAATTACGGGTTAGACAGTATTAAGTCTGTTATTAATGATTTCAGAGATACTTACTATATAGCTGATTTAAAATTAGCTGATATTGATGTTATCATGAGTTTAACTACTAAGGTGGTGAGTAGGGTAGGTTTTAACGGAGTTATTGCTCACGGGTTTGTAGGTCTTAAGAGTGGTTTAGACGGTTTGAAGAGGGTTTGTGATGAGTTAGGTGTTGACTTATACGTAGTTACTTCTATGTCACACTTAGGTAGTACTGAAGTCTATGATTTAGTTATTGATAAGGTATTAAGTGTTGTTAGGGGTTTAAGACCTACAGGTGTTATAGCACCAGCTACTAGACCTGAAGTTATTAGGAGTGTTAGGAATTACTTAGGACCTACATACATGATACTATCACCTGGCGTCGGTGTTCAAGGTGCTCCACCAGGGTCAGCTATATGTGCTGGTGCTGATTTAGAGATTGTTGGTAGGGTTATAACCTCATCTCAAGACTACGTAAGAGCTTCTGAAGAAGTAATTAAATCACAACTTAAGTACTTAGAAGTTAGTAGGTGTTACTGAGTTGTTAGAGGATATAGTCTTAAACCTATATAGGGTTGGTGTGATTAGGTTCGGGGACTTCATACTAGCTTCAGGTAAGAGGAGTCAGTACTACTTTGACTTCAGGGTACTGCCGTCATATCCTGAACTCTACTCTAAAGTTATTAACTTATGGTTAGAAACGTTAAGGAATTATAACTTAGGGTTTGAAGGTGTTGTAGGTATTGCTTCTGCAGGTATAGTCCATGCTGCAGTATTAGGATTCCTTATGAGGAAACCTATAGGTTATGTTAGGGCTGAGAGGAAGGACCACGGTACTAGTAAGTTAGTTGAGGGTAATGTTAAAGGTCTTAAAGTTATTGTAGTTGATGATGTAGTAACTACTGGAGGTACTTTAGTAAGAGCTTACAACATACTTAAGGAGGAAGGTGTTGAAGTAGTAGCTTTCACGGTAATTCTAGATCGTGAGGAAGGTGCTGTAGAGAATTTAAAGTATTTAGGTATACCGTTAATACCGCTTATGAAGACTTCACAAGTGTTTAGGATTCTTAAGGATTTAAACGTAGTTAGTGATGAATTCTACAACTCATTAATTAAGTACTTAGGTAGTTCTAAATGATACCTTCTAAAGTTGTTGAGAAGGTATTTGTTTGTAGGGATATAGCTCATATATACTTAAAACTGCTTAAGCCTATGGTTAAGCCATTACCAGGTCAGTTCGTCATGGTTTGGGTACCTGATTATGAGGAAATACCTATGAGTGTTAGTGGTTTTAGTGGGGATGTCTTAAGAATTACTGTTAAGTGTAGGGGGCCTACAACTAATTACTTAGTTAGGGAGTTACCTGTAGGTAGTTACTTAGGTGTTAGAGGTCCTTACGGTAGGGGGGTTACTGAGGATTTAATTAGTGGTGTCGGTCTCTTCATAGTTGGTGGTATAGGTATTGCCCCAATACTCTACCTAGTTAATTACTATAGAGACTTAGTTAGGGGTTCTAAACTACTAGCAGGTTTCGTAAGTAGGGAGGAGTCTAGAGTTACTGATGAGTTAGTTAATTACTTAGATGTTGATGTAGTTTCTGAAGATGTTGATGGTGTTACAGTTATTGACTTACTTAAGAATTACTTACTAAGTATTAACAACTACGACTACTACTTAGTGTCAGGGCCTAAAGCAGTGTTAGATCAGGTAGTTAATTTAATACCGAGTAGTTTTAGAGGTTACGTACTTACTGAGTCTTTAATGAAGTGTGGTTTAGGTTTTTGTGGTTCATGTGCTTTAAAAGATTTTTTAGTTTGTAGGGATGGTACTTTAGTAGATGCTAGTAGGTATAGGTGGTTGATATCTTGATTGATAAGGTCTTCCACATCAGGACATTAATTAATGGTTCTACATCAGAGTTAACAATTTATGTAGGTGATGATGGTTTTATTAAGAAGGTTAGTTATGGTAGGGAGTTAGTTAGTGGTTATGAGGTTATAGACTTATGTAGAGGTAAACTGCTAACCCTACCTGGTTTTATAGACCTACACGTACATTTAAGGGATTTTAAACTTAGTTATAAGGAGGATATAGTTAGTGGTTCTTCAGCAGCTGCTTCAGCAGGTTATGTATTAGTTTGTGATATGCCTAATACAAACCCACGTATAGATAATGTTGAAGTACTTAAGATGAGGGTTGAGGAGGTCTTAAGGAAGTCTTACGTAGACTACGGAGTTTACTGTGGTATACCTAACGATGTTAGTGTAGTTAATGAGTTGTTAAGTCTTAAGGAGTTATTCGTAGGTTTTAAGATATATCCTGAGGACTTAGTAGATAGGTTTGAAGTTATTAAGTACTTACTAGGTGTTTATAACGGTTTAGTAGTTGTACATGGTGAACTACCTGAACATGCTTTAAGACCTTCAACACGTGATTTAAGTCTTAGATATTTAGATAGACCATCATGGGGTGAGTTAGTCGTTACTAAAATGTTATCAAGTATTAATAAGGTATCTAAGATACATATAACACATTCTTCACACCCATCAACACCTTACTTATGTAGGTCTCTAGGTTTTACAGTTGATACAACACCATACTACTTCCTATTAAGTGGTGATGATGTTAGGGATTGTTGGGGTAAGGTTAACCCACCAATTAATAACTACATAAGTAAGACGTTAATATTTAATAACTTAATTTACGGTGTTTACGATGCTGTAGTTAGTGATCATGCACCGCATTCGATTGAGGAGAAGTTAGTTGATTGGAGGTTATGTCCTCCAGGTATTGCAGATGTTGAGGTCTGTAGTAGGGTGTTACTAACGTTATTTATTAAGGGTTTCTTAAGTTATGAATTACTTATTAAGTACTTATGTAGGGGTCCTGCTAAGGTCTTAGGTGTTGATGGTGTTTTAGGTAGTTTAAGTAGTGGTTTTAGAGCTTCCTTCACAGTTGTAGATCTTAGTAGGGAGGGTGTAGCTTATGTTAGGTATTCTAAAGCTCGTAGATCATGTCTTGATGGTTTTAAATATGTTGGTGAGGTTGTTAAGACTGTAGTTGGTGGTACTGTAGTATTTGATGATGGTGTTTTAGTTAAGCCTAAGGTGGTGGTGTTTGGTAGTAGATGTTGAGGTTTTTGTAGGTGGTTTAAGACTTAAGCATCCTGTGATGGTTGGTTCTGGGGTTTTAGGTGATAAGCCTGAGTTAATTGAGAGGTTAGTGAGGGAGGGTGATCCATCAGCAGTTGTTACTAAGACTTTAACTAAGTATAGACGTGAGGGTTACTTACCACCTATAATTGTTGAGTTAGGTTGTGATTCATACTTAAACGCTGTAGGTCTAGCGAATCCAGGTATTGAGGTAGTTAGTGATTTAGTTAGTGTTGGTTTAAGGTGTGGTGTACCTGTAGTAGTTAGTATTGCAGGTAGTAGTATTGATGAGTTTGTAGAGTTAGCTATTAAGGCTGAGTTAGGTAGGGCATCAGCTATAGAGTTAAACCTTAGCTGCCCACATGTTAGAGGCTTAGGTGCTGAGTTAGGTAGAGACCCACAGACAACCTATGAGGTTGTGAAGAACGTTAAGTCTGTAGTTAAGATACCTGTATGGGTTAAGTTAGGTCCTTGGGATAACGTAGTTGAAGTAGCTTCTAAATCATTAAGTGCTGGTGCTAACGTATTAACACTAGTAAATACATTAAGAGGTATGAAGATAGACATATACAGTAAGAAACCAATACTAACAGCACGTACTGGAGGACTCTCAGGAAAAGCACTACACCCAATAGCAGTTAGAGTAGTTTATGAAGTATATAGGGAACTCAAATGCGATATAGTCGGAGTAGGTGGAGTCCTAGACCACGAAACAGCAATAGAACTAATACTAGCAGGAGCAAAAGCAGTACAGATAGTATCAGCACTAATTAAAAACCCACCAACAATAATAAAAGAAATAGTAAAATCAATAATCAATTATATGAACGAAACAGGAATTAAAGACATAAAACAACTAATAGGAACAGCACACAACTAACACAACACCAACCAAACCCCACCTAAACACCATCCCCAAATTCTATTCTAGATTTTCTCAGCCTTCCTGAACTCCTCCTCAGCATCTCTACTTTCAATTCTATTCTAGATTTTCATACTGTACGTCATCACATGGTTCATTGAAGCTACTGCTACTGACTTTCAATTCTATTCTAGATTTTCAACAACTTGAGAAGATTAAGGGTTTAATAGCTACCGGGTTCACTTTCAATTCTATTCTAGATTTTCTTCGCCTCAGCCACGGTTATGGAGTGGCATAGGAAGTACTACGGCTCTTTCAATTCTATTCTAGATTTTCCATATTCTGTATATGTTATAGGAAGGGACTGCCCGCCATAACTTTCAATTCTATTCTAGATTTTCTCCCACCTAAAGTACTGAAGATATTGTCATTACCAGAAATCCACTTTCAATTCTATTCTAGATTTTCGTATCAACACATTTTAACTCTGGTATTATTTGAAGCTTCCTAAGCTTTCAATTCTATTCTAGATTTTCTAGTCAGGGGTTAGACTTAAAAACACTTTCAGAACTCTATAATACTTTCAATTCTATTCTAGATTTTCTGGCATAGAATACTAGCAGTTATTGCTGGTATAGCTGGTGTTATAGCCTTTCAATTCTATTCTAGATTTTCTAAGAAGTACTTAAGTGAAGTATTTGATTGTGATGACTTCCTTTCAATTCTATTCTAGATTTTCGGTAATTACACCCCCCTACCATCACTCTACGAATGCGT
>CAZZLT010000052.1:0-77756 GCA_964655125.1 uncultured Desulfurococcaceae archaeon
ACCAATAATTCTTCAATCTTATCGCATGGGCCTAAAGACCTACTCACTTTCTTACCTAACGTAGAATCATACCACTCCTTAATCAGGTAATACCTACCGTTAACCCTCCTAACACGGTAGAAAACCATACCCACCACCATATACCACTTATTCACAAAAACATATATGTAAACACTACATTAATAATCAAACATTGAATAATAACCTTAGAATGTTGAGTGTTTTGGTTGTGAGTGTTTTATAAGGTATTTACTGATGATGAGGTGTGGGATATTAGGTGTAGTGTTTATAAGTTTTTAGAGTGTTTAGGATATAAGTGGATAATACTCTATTATAAGTGATGCTGTGAGTGTGTTAAGGGTGAGTAGTGAGGATATATTTAAGAAGGTTATTGAGAGGAGTTTAAGTTCTAACATATTTAATGATAGGGAGGTTCTTAGACCTGATTACATACCTAATGAGTTACCACATAGGGATGAACAGATTAACAGGATTAGCTCTATTCTCGCCCCGATATTTAGGGGGGAACGACCTAGTAATATATTCATATACGGTCTTACAGGTACTGGTAAGACTGCTGTAGTTAAGTACGTGTTGATTAAGTTTGAAGAGTATTCTGCTAGGCTTGGGAAGGTCTTTAAGTATAGTTATATTAATTGTAGGTATGATGATACAACTTATAGAGTCTTAACTAGGTTAGCTGATACGTTAGGTGTTAAAGTACCGTTTACTGGGTTATCGAGTTCAGAGGTTTTTAGGAGGGTGGTTACCGCCTTAGATAGTTTAGGTATTCCGTTAGTAGTTATTTTAGATGAGGTTGATGCGTTAGTTAAGAAGTGTGGTGATGAACTCCTCTACAGATTAACTAGAGTTAATGAGGAGCTTAAGAAGGGGAAGGTAACTATAGTAGGTGTAACAAATGATGTAAACTTCATGGATAGGTTAGACCCTAGAGTTAGGTCAAGCTTAGGTGAGGAGGAGATAATATTCCCCCCATACGATGCTATCCAACTTGAGGATATACTCACACGTAGAGCTATTAAAGCATTTAAACCTGGAGTACTTGAGGATGGAGTGATATCCTTATGTGCGTCAATAGCTGCTAAAGAACACGGTGATGCTAGAAGAGCTTTAGACTTATTAAGAGTTGCTGGTGAGATTGCTGAGAGAGAAGGTGCTGAGAAGGTAAGTAAGAACCACGTATTAAGTGCTAGGATGGAGATTGAGAAGGATAGAGTCTCTGAAGTAATTAAGACATTACCATTCCATAGTAAGTTAATCCTTCTAGCCCTAACTATAAGTGGTGGTGATAGTAAAACTACTGGAGACTTATACAACATATATAAAGACCTATGTAGGAGTTTAAACTTAGACCCAGTCACACAGAGGAGGGTTAGCGATATAATTAGTGAGTTAGATATGGTCGGCATAATAAACGCTAAGGTGGTGAATAGGGGTAGGTATGGGAAGACTAGATTAATAAGTTTAAATACTGATGTAGAAACCTTACTTAAAGTACTTAAAGAGGAGCAAAGACTTGGAACCCTCATTAAGAACTTTAGGAGTAGATGATGGATACTTCCCAACAAGTTATAAGAAATCCAATAAGAAGACACTACTAGCTCTAGTTGAATGTAGAGATATAACAATAACTAAAGTTAAGTTAGCTTTAATAACTATCGACGGTTTAGACGGTACTGAAGTACTACTTAAGAACATAACATCACTAAAGGATAAGTATACAACAATATTCTTAGATGGGGTGACCTACGCAGGTTTCAACATAATAGACCCAGAAACAATCTATAACGAAACATCAATTCCTGTGATAACAGTATTTAAGCATAGGTTAAACCTCAACTTAGTTAAGGAGGCATTAATGAAGAACTTCAACGATTGGTTAGTTAGATATTCCGTGATAGAGAAAACCTACAGTAAATCTTACGAAATTACAACACCTAAAGGAAATCTAATAACATCATTAGCAGGTATTAACATTCATGATGCTTACAACATAATAGTAAGGTTGCAGAACATAAGTCAATACCCAGAACCCTTAAGACTAGCTGATATAATAGCTTCAGGCCTAACTAAGAACACAACATTATTAGAGATCATTAATAAGAACTGAAGTATTTATTAGTGAATACTTTAAGAATATCAAGTATGTTAAGACTGTAGTTAATACTTTTAAGACGTCCGTATACATCAACATCAAATACTACTAAACCCTCACTAATAATAGATGATAACACCTTAGGGATCTCCTTAGCAATATATGTCCTCTTAACCATTGGGAGTATAACACACATATTCTCAGGATCTACTCCAACCTCCTTTAACTTATTAATGAGTTGTTCACGTCCGACACCATCTTCAAGTAAGAACAGTACATGTGATAAACCTATAAAATCACCTAAAGTAAACCTCCTCATAATACTTGATGAGTACTTCAACATTATCGACTCGTAAAATATAGTGTTAAGCCATTCCTCACTAATTAATGGGTGAGTTAAACCTAGGACATGTCCTACCTCATGAACTATTATACTAACATCCCTCTTACTTAAGAATATGAAGTTTCGATAAGTAAATGCTAGTAGTACCTCATCACCGACTTTAACAGGCTTAGGTATCTCAATAACAACTACTAAATCATCATTATTAGGTAACCCTAACCTAATATAAGTTAAGAAATCCTCTACATCTATCACCTCATCATCTGTTATAAAGATATTAAAGTCTAAGTCAATATCATCACGGACTACTGATATTAAGTCGTAGTTGAAGAACTTCCCAAATACTAATTCCCAAACACTTAATGCTTCCATATAGTAACTTAGTAATGATTCATTAGTAAGTGTATGGTATGAATATAGACAACCACTTACATTACAGTAGGTTTTAGTTGGGGATAGTATTAATAGGTTCAACTTAATAGATTTATTAAGTAAGTAGTTTAAGTAAGGGGTAGGTATATCCTCATAAAACTCACTAATACATACATTCCTAAGTACGAACTTATCTAAGCTCTCCTCAATACTAACTAATCTTACTCCAATACGTGTAGTTATGTTAACTGTAACTGTTCTTCTAACTTCATAACTATTCAAATCTATATACTCTATTAACCCACCGTTAAAGTACTTCCTACCAAAGATTATATCTGGAGGTTCAGAGTAGTTATCATCATAGATAATCCTAGAAATACATACCGCACCACTACAACTTCTAATGATGCTATCAATACCTACTATAACCTCACACGATTCATTCTTTAAAAACTGTTCACATACGTTAAAACCTATAACCTCCCTTCCAGAACTTTCTAACTTACTTACTGGTGATACCTCTAGATATAGGGAGAGTAAGGAGGATAGTAGTATTAGTAGTAGAGTTATAAGTGTTTTTATTATTAACATTCACCAAATATTCGATCACTACATAACTTTTAACCCTAACCTAAGTATGAAAGTAAGGAAGTAGCTACCATAAAGTAAGTAGTTGCTGATATTATATCACCTATCGTAGTTATCAATGGTGCTGAAATTGATGCTGGATCTATATTTATTCTCGATGCTATTAATGGTAGTAAAGCACCTACTAAGTCTGAGATTAACGTCGATACCATTAACGCTACGCTAACTACAATACCTACTATAAGGGGGTACTCAGTAGTCATGTAGGCTAGATAAGTTATTAATGAAGCTATAGAGAAGGATATAGGTGTTAATAATGAAATTAGTAGTAATGATACAGTAACTTCCTTCTTTAACACTCTTAAGAAGTCTTGAGGTCTCACCTCACCTATAGCTAAACTCCTTATTACAAATGTTGATGCTTGTGCTCCAACATTACCTGAGTTATCAGATAACATCGGTAGGAATGCTGCTAAAACTGCTACTCTCTCTATAACCTCTGTAAATGAAGCTACTATACCTCCAGTAATAGTATTCATTATGTATAACCATACTAACGGTAAGAACCTCATCTTAACTATAGAGGCTGTACTTACAGCTAAGTACCTACCCTTAATCACCTCTACAAAACCACCGAACCTTAAGAGATCCTCACCATACTCACTAATAGCTACATCAAGTACATCATCTAATGTTACAATACCTACCAACCTACCTTCATTATCAACTACAGGGACTTCAAGTAGGTCGAACTTTATAGCTACTCTAGCTACTTCCTCACGGTCGGAGTAAGCGTTAACTACTACTGGGGGCTTACTCACAACATCTCTTAATAACTTATCCTTAGGCTTAGTTATGACTGTCTTAACATCTACCCACCCAATAATCCTTCTCTCCTCATCTACAGCATATATGTAGAAGTGTTTATCGTAAAGACCTAACTCGCTCTTAGCGATATATTCCTTAATAACATCACCTACAGTGAGTTTATATGAGAATATAGGGACTTGAGGAGTCATTATACTACCGACACTCTCACTAGGATACTTAAGAAGTGCTGAAATCTCATTTAACTTCCAATGAGGTATTAAATTCATTAACTTATGCCTAAACTTAGGAGGGATCTTAAGCAGTACGTCAGCAGCATCATCTGAAGGCATTTCAGTAAGTACCTTAGCAAACTCATCAATACCTTTAACTCTTAATAACTCAAAAACTACATCATCATGTAATTTACTTAAAACAATCTTTAAGTTATTTAATGGTATGTAGGGTAGTATGTAACTCCTAATCTTAAAATCTAGACGTTCAAGAACTTCAATATACTCATATGGAGAAAATTGAGATAGTAACTCCTTCAACTCAGTTATCTGCCCTACTTCTACAACCTCACTCAACCTCCTCATCAATAACTCTAACTTATCGTGACTCACCATAAACACCTCACTACTTCAGACATAGGAAAATACCCGATCTCTAGTAGCTGATATTTTTATATCTTTTTACATACTACATTCGTAAAACAAATCCTCAACGATATTCTCTAAATTATTAATGAGTATAAACCTCAACGAATATTAATTAGGACTTAAGCTTACATAGCTTATACCTCCTTAAGATACATTCATAACATCTACTCTTTTTACATAACATCTTATCATGAACGTAAACTACTGTCTGTAAATAACCTAATGACCTACCGAAGAAAGTCCTCAACATACTCATAATACAATTACCTACACATCGACTACATTCATATCTGAGGCAGAATTCCTTCTTAGGCACACCGTATTTCAGACCTAATACGTTAGTGGTAAAGTAAATGAAGTGTGTATCTATTGGAGCTATCTCTGTAAACCTCATAGCATGTAGTAAGTATGCGTAAGTGATTTTAGGCCCTACACCTTTAATCCTTAATAAATTATATTTAACGTCATCTATATTCCCTCTAATAACGTATGGTCTAACATTATAGAAGTACTCTTTAAACACACTACTTAACTCTCTCATCTGAGGTGGTTTAAATAGATTAGAAGTATCTATATTGTTTAAATCCTCAGGATTACTTATAATGTTAAATAACGTATTCACCCATTGTAGAACAAGATCATGATATGATGTCCTCTTAGATAAGAATATAGCTATGAACACGTAGTCGAAATCCCTCATAGCTGTAGATAAACCAACACCTCTCCACTGAGTAAATAAGTGATAATATATATCACTAAACCTAGGATCTACCTCATATACATAATCTAACGGATCCTCTAAAACACCGCATAACTCCCTCATATAGTCAATATCACAGTAATCACCTGATATAAGAACCTCATAACCATAATCATGAATTCTTAAACCCCTACACATACCTAAGTACTTTAGGTATGTATCCCCATATAGTTTAAATAATGCTAATGAAAATGATGGATATAGAGTAAGTCTTAAGGAATAACCATCCCAACCCTTAAGAATTACCATTACATACCATCCACTAAAGACGGAATTCTAAGGTAACCTATAGTATAAGCTTAGAAGACATACATAATTAATCACTACAACCTCCACAATATCATAAACATTCAGTAAGTAGTGATTAGACCTTACTAGAGAGTCCTTACCCTTCACTTTTAACTCTAACCCCATCACCTAAGACCCAGAAACAACCATCATCTCTTTTCTCAAGCTTCCATATACCTGTCTCATGTTTAACCCTCTCAACAATCTCTGTTAATGTAGGTATTACATCATGTCTACTAACACCAACTACGAATATGTAGAGAACGTCATCACCAGGTCTGTAAGTACCTACTCTATGGAATACCTTAATAGCTTTAATGTTCTTATTCCTAGCTACTACCTCACTTAATATCTTATTCATTACCTTTAACGTGTAGTCCTCATTAACCTCATACTTTAACTCATACACTCTAACACCATTAACAACACCTTTAACAAAACCTACATAGATAGCTACTGCTCCAGCCTCCTCAACACCTTTAACACTCTTCAACTCACCTACAACGTCATCAAGTACTACCTTATCCCCATCCTTAAGTAGTTTAACTTCGATAGAACCTCCGGAAGGTGGTGGCATTAAATCAATTACATCACCATCTCTTAAAGTAGTTTTTAAGTCTTTATCAGGTACTGCTTGTTGATTACGAAGTACTATAAACATACCAGACTCTAAATACTTACTTAGTTTAGGGTATTTTACTGAGATTTTACTGAGTAAGTCATTCAATGATGAATCATCATTTAAGAGTAAGTCCTCCTCAAAACACCTAGTAATCTCCCTAAACAGTGCGTAATATCTAATCTTAACATACATATTAGCTAACCCCGTTAACTACTATGTACTTGTCTTACTTAGCTTTTAAAACATCACTTAAGTACTTAGCATTACTAAACATCATTAAATACTTAAGTGATTTCTCAACAGCTCCTCTAACTAGTGATTGAGGTACTCCCGGAGCTCCGTAAGCAATAACTAAAACATTCTTAGTACTCATATCTACTGAAGCTACTTTAGAATCCCTATGTGGGTATAGATTGAGGATATTACCTGAATCATCAGCTAAGACTACCTCATCCCCTACAAGCAGTCTCTCAGTACCGTCTAAACTTATGAATACTTCATTAGGTCTAGCTTTACGAAGCCTTAAATCACCTCTAATCTTACCTAAGTCAAAAACACTTACCGGTACTAATGTCTCTAAACTAGCTAAGTTACAAGCATCAACTACGCTATTAATAGTTGGGAAGGAACCACCTCTTAACACCCTCCTCAGTAATGCTTCACTACTTACTCTAACCTTAGTAGGGTCTATACCTAACCTCCACATAATATCCCTATAAAATCTAATTATAGGTATGTCCTTAACCTTATCAATACTATAAGTACTTACTAAACTATTAACTAAGTTCTTAGCATATTCTCTCAGATCAACTCTATCCCTCTCCACTACAACCTCCCCGACAGTAGCGTAGAATACTGATACCTCAAAACGAGATACACTCTCATCAACATATACAGATACCACCATAAACACCACCTAAGATACTGTCTAACGAGGTCTTTAAACAATATTAAACATACTAAGCATTAACGCTAACGCTATAGAACTAGTAGTAACTAACGCACCAACTACATGCCTAAGACCTAAACCCTCCCTACTTAACTTACCAGCTATGAACTGAGTTATTAAAGGTCCCATAGAGTTAATAAGCGTAGATATGAAAGTCCCTACAAACTTAAGTGCGTATAAAAACGTTAGAAACCCACCAACATGTGTGAAGAAGCCTGAAGCTAGTAGTGAGAGTAAGCCAAACCTACTTAAACTACTAAAACATCTTATACGTCTAATACTTAAAGATGTAAATATTAGAGCTATAAAGAAAGCTCTTAAAGTAGCTATTAAGACAGCATCTACAGTAGAGGTTAAGTACTTACTAATAACTGTAGCGACTCCCCAGAAAATAGCTGGTGCGTATGCGATTAGGAAGTTAATCTTATCCTTATTAGTTAGTGACTCACTACTACTTAATGCTATGTAAATACCTAATAAAGCTATAGGTGTGAAGAAGATTGCGTAAATACCTCTAACTTCATTAAGTAATAGATAAGCAAGTATTTGAGCTATTAAGATGTATTGATAAGCTATTAAAATCGCTCTCCAACTCCCTAACCTCTTAATAGCTTCTATATAGAATAAATCACTAACACCTATTAAAATACTAGAGATGAGTATTAAGATGATGTCGTAGTGATTTAAATTGTAGGTCAGTATGTTAGGAATAGATATCGGAGCTAATAAGATAAATGCTACTAACCCTCTAACACCAGCTAAAACTATTAAGTCTATATCTGATTTAATACCTAACTTAATAGCTACTGGTGCTAAAGACCACGATACAGTAGCTACCGTAGCTGCCAGTATACCCATCAACGCTTCATCCATGATACCACAGGAAACTAATGGGTTTAGGGATTAAATAGTTAACAAATTCTAGGTGTTGGAGATGATGATGCTTCAATAAACGTTATACCGCCAACCTCAGTCTTAGCTAGAACCCTACCCCTAGCAATCCTTGATGGGGGTTTAACTACCTCACCTATTACTGATACGTTATTAAGTCCTAACTTCCGTAGGTAACTAACTACTTCATCAGCTACTACAGGATCTATAGCTAGTACCGCAATACCTTCAGAAGCTACGTTAAGTGGGTCTATACCTAACATATCTAAGAACTTCCTCACAGGTTCTCTAATAGGTATTTTAGACCTATCAATAACTATTGTTAAGTCCTTACCAACTACCCACTCATTCAGAGTTGATGCTAAACCACCTCTAGTAGGGTCCCTAGCTGCGTGGATGTAATCCCCGTAAGTATCTATAAGCGGTAACATATACCTAGTTAGAGGTCTTACATCACTTACTAAATCCTTAGACATGTTAAGTAATCCTAATTGTGCTGCAATAATCGTAGCTCCATGATCTGCTATAGGACCGGTAACAACTACTTTGTCCCCTACCCTAACATTAATATCAACTATTAACTTACGTGCTATTCCTATACCAGCAGTAGTTACTATAATACCGTCTAAAGAACCTTTAGGCATAACCTTAAAATCACCACCTAATACAGCTACACCCTCAGAAATCGCTGTATTTATTAATGATTGTATTAGACTGTTTACTAAATCTACTTCCACACCCTCCTCAACAACTAAGGCATCGATAATACCTACAGGTTTAGCACCCATCATGAGTAAGTCATTAATAGTTCCTGAAGCAGCAAGTACTCCTAAGTCACCACCTGGGAAGATAACAGGTTTTACAGTGTATGAGTCTATAGACATAACGATATATACATCACCTACCTTAATAGCTACACCATCATCTAATACGTCAAGACCTACACCATTTAAGACATTCCTAAACCTTTCAGGAACTTTAGAAACTATTAACTCGTTGATTAAGTCCCACATCTCCTTACCTCCACCACCATGACTTAACGTTATTATCTTAGATATCTTGGAGATACCCCTCACCTTAATTTCCTAATAATAATCCCCTAATAACCACTCATTACCTACGAATACGTTCTTCAACCCTAACTTCCTCATAACTTTAACAGATTCATACATATGCTTCTTACTAGTTGGTGGTAAGTCCCTTAACATGAAGTCTGGATGGAAAGCTAGTAGTACTACCGGGATCTCATTATTAAGAGATGCTAAGAACTCAGCAATACCTCTAACCTCAATAAGGTCTACATACCCAGGAACCAACAACACACTAACAACTAGTAAGGGTGGTTCATCCCTTAAACTCATCATTGAAGATACTAACTTAATATTCTCCCTCACCCTCTCAACAGCGTTAACACCAGTTAATACTTGATATATCTGAGGTGACCAAGCCTTAAGATCTATCTTAACAATACCACCACTCTCTAACGATATCTTAACAACCTCACGCATGATATCAGTACTTAAAGTACCGTTAGTCTCCCAACAAATCCTTAAAACCTTACCCCTACCCCTACTTAAAACCTCCCTAGAAATCCTCAACGCATGAATTATATTCGGTGTTGGGTCACCGCCGAAGTAACATATACAGGTGACCTTATCATTTAATGCTGCATTAACTAATTCATCAACAGTCATTAACTGCTTACTACTTAAAGCCTCAACTCTACCCCTCCAATTCTGACAGTATAAACAGTTTAGTGAGCAAGTCCCGTAGAAGACAGCTAAGTTATAATAACCAACCTCACCAGTAGGTCTTAACGTATACTTAGGGTAACCTCTACCAGTAATTGCTGGACATACAGGGAAAGCTACACAATTAGTTGGGTGTGGGTCATAATACCAAGAACCGTAAGCGACTTCAAAAGAACCTAAAGTTGATTTAAACCCATTATCATATGTATAATTACCGCAATAACTTAAAACACCATCACTTAGATAGCAATTATTAATACATAAGCTACATCTAAACTTACCACTCCCATACTTAACTAATGGGATCTTAAGTATTTCCCTAGCTTTCTTATGAGTTGATAGTATATTATCAGGTATAGACTCCATACTCCTTAAACAATCTACACAGTAACCTATAACATCACTTATAATCGGTGATACCCTACCACATAAAACACACCTACCCATTATACCACCGTCTGGTAGAGGTCTCCATCCTATGATAGAGGTACTTCAAATCTATACCCTCTACATATCTAAAATGTTTTGAGTCTTTAGTAAGTACTAGCTAGTAAACATGAATATACACTATATCAGTTATCGAATAAGTAACCTACTAACATCGTAATGACCTAGTAAAGGTTCTGAAGTCTTAAATAAAGCGTAACCAGACCTAATGACTGAACTCCTAATAAGTCCTACCCTATCCGGTGCTAGTTGTAGGTAGTTCATATACTCTCGTGGTATATCAAGTAGTTCTAAGAACGTCTTCTCCGACCTGAAGATAACTTTAGTATTAGTTAGTTGAAGTATTATCTTATGTACGTCTTTAGGTGAGTGTGTAGAGAATATAAATCCTAACCCCTTAGCTCTACCTAATCTGGTAACCATTGATATGAAATCAGCTAACATATCCACTTCTTCGTAGGATGTCCCTATAGATGGGAAGAACCTATGTGCTTCATCAAGTATTACAATTGATGGTCTATCAACACCTTCTTGTAAAGTACTCTTCTTCCAAGCGTATAAAGACCTTAAGTATTCGTAAGCTATTAAATTCACTATAAATGGGCTTGAACCCTTAGTTAACGAGTAGTCTAAGTCAAGTATTACAGGACCTCTGAAGCCCTTAACTAATAACTCTATAGGAGGTATTCCTAAGTAATTACCATCAACTATGACGTCAACATCGTCAGAACTAGCTAAGAAGTTAAGCACCCTCTCAATACTTTCGAGAGTGGCTTTATGTAACTTCATAGTATTGATTAAATCCTTCTTAAACTTTGAGAACATCATATACAACATGGTGAAGTTCCCGATCCCACCTGCTTCATTCTCTAGGAAGGTTATTATATTCTTCAAATATATCCTAGCTTGACGTGAGAATAATGGTAAGACATCTAAATGATCTCTTATCTTAACGTAACTTAATGATATAGGTATTAACTCTATATCCACTTTAAACTTACCTAAATCTAGAGATGCTATAGTTGACTTAATAATACCTAAATCCCTACCATCTAATGAGAGTTCATACCTTACATTCAACCCGTAATATGTTGTTAGTACTTTATAGAACCTATCGTATACGTAGTCTCTGAAGACCTCAGTTAAACTACGGTATAACCTCCTCCTTAAAGGTATTAAACATGTTATCTGCTTTGGATACTTAAGTATGAGTTCCTCAAACTTACCTATGAATACTTTAGAATCTTTAGGTAGTTGATTAGGTAGTAATACTATCTGAGAGTAATCACCAGTAACATCTATAACTGTTATGAATACATCCTCCCACGAACTTAATAAACTGAATATTAAGTTTTTAAGAAATGTAGTCTTACCAGACCCCGTAGTCCCTACAACTAGTATATGTTTAAAGAACTCATACTTAGGTAGTTTAAGCGGTACTGGGTTATCAGGTATTAAAGCTGTAGGCGATATAAGAGTACCTAATACAACCCCATCAGTAGGTAATCCAGTAACTACTTCAACTAACTCTGGATTCGTTGGGATCGCAACTGGTGATTGAGGTTCTATAGGTGTTGTTACAGGTAATCCATCCTCTGTAAGTAGTGGTTCTGCCTCTATTAAGGTATACGTTAATAAGCTCTCAACACCGGATTCAAGACCTATACTTAGAGGTGTCTCAATCTCTGAAGCTGCGTCAGACCTAACAATACTCTTAACTCTTAATCCAACATACTTTAAACTCTTTAAATCTGTAGCTACTAAGTAATCACCAACCCCTATAGATAACCCTTCATTAAAGTACGTGTACGGGTCTACCTCAACAACTACTTTAACACCTTCCTCAGATACTCTAGACTGGTTCCTCCTACTTACGTAGCCTACGATCTTACCAACTGATGATAACTTAACTATAGCTAATTTAAGTCTATCCTTAAGTAACTCAATAGTTGAATCATGCCGTTCATACATTTTCTAAAACCTCATAAGGTATTAAAACCTTCTTAGATATGATTAACTTCATAAGCATATCACTCATACTATGCACTAACCTCTTACTGTAGGTATCAGCTATATATAGTTTATAGGGGAGACTTAAACCATAACCCCACGCCTCATAAGCAATATATGATACTATACTATCTATTAATTCATATGGTAAGTCATCATATACTTCCTTAAGTAGTTCTACTCTGAATATAGAGTATGAACTATAGATTCTAGACCTCGGTATGACAACGTACGTAAAGTACCTCTTAGGCCCTACACTCAACGAACACTCATACAATGATGTTCTAAAAGGTCTTGATCCACTACCTAATTCATTAACTAACCTCTCCACATACTCTAAATCTGTTATATTCTTAGAGATTGTAGATGTTATGTAGTAGGAATTCCTAACCCTCTTAACCACATTAACTGGTAAGATACTGTTATATCTATACAGTCGTCTTAACTTATCAACTCTATACTCATTAAGTCTAACTAACTCCTCATTCCATAAAGAGTTAATATTTGGTTGATGTGTTAAGTAGTATATCGGGCCATCAACTATTAATAACGAATTCTGTGGTAAGTGATGTAAAGCTTTTTCAATCATTAAAGACTCAATACTAATTCTAATATCATGAGCTAACGCATCATTAGGTAAGTACAGGTCTTCAACATACTTAATCCCAAGCATTACATACTTATTAGTAATTCCTGGATATTCATCACCTACTAAAACCCCTATAAACGGTACCTCTAACAATGACTTACTAACCTCAGGATATACTAAGATATTAAACCCTGAAACTACACCACAAGCTAATGCTACCTCATTACCTACAACCTTAATAGTTACTGAAGAAGCATCTGCAGAACCTGTAATAAATACTTTCGAAGGTTTCTCAAGCTCTTTAGGTTTATCTATAGCACTTACATCCTTAACTACCTCAACATCATTTAAACCTATATTAACACTCCTAATACTACTATTAGCTAGTAAGTTATCAACAACATTACGTAATACATTCAATAACATCTACTACTTCCAACCAGAAATAACTTAAGTTAAAAAGTTATTAATATTATTCAAATATTAGCTGATGACTCTCCACCATGAATGACTAAGGTTCTGTGTTTTCTGGAGCTTTCCTCATTACTTCGGTTCCCCTCACTGGCACTGCATCATCTGCTCAGCCCAGCCGTCAGCACCTAGAGGTGAGTCACTAACATTTAATCTACTTACCCTAAGTTACTAACAGTTCTACCCTTCCTCACACTCAATCATTTAGTGAGATATTACTGTTTAATAGTTTTATTTACTTATTACATGTATGTGATGTGGCTGAGTACTCGTGTCTAGGAGGTTCAGTATTAGTAGTGTTGTGAGAGGGGGTTTTTGGTTATACCTTAGTAGTGTTATTGATAATTTAGCAGGTTTTCTCTACTGGATGATTGTATCTGCTATAGTTGGACCTACAGTTGTAGGTATGGCTAGTGCTATATCGGGCCTCGCATCATTATTCTTAAGCATATTAAATCTTGGAGTAGGTACTGGTGCAACTAGATTCTTCGGTATGTACTTAGGAAGTGATGATGAAGTTAGACTTTATGAGTATTTCTGGACTTCCTTCATCTTTAACTCATTAATACATGTAATAGCTGGTGTTATAATCATGTCACTAGGTATTACCGGATATAGTATAAGTAATATATCAGGTCTCATGCTAGTATTTGCATCACTGATAATAGTAGGTGGTATTGGTGCTATACCATCATCATTAATAACATCAATGATAAAGACTGAGGTAATCTTTACAGCGACATTCTTAAGCATACTCTTTAGATTCGGAGTTGGTATTACATTAATAACTATATATAACCTCGGATGGGTTGGTGTTGTTATTGGGAATATAATTCAACTATACACTAGATTAATTATAATTACTGTATACTCTATATCTAAAACTTACAAAAGAGTGATTTTCTCATATAATGCGTTAAAAGATGTATTAATTGCTGGTTCACCATCATGGCTTCCAGGACTTATAGCATCTATAGGTAGTTGGGTAGGTCTACTATCAGTTTACGTTATTTCAGGTGCTTTAGAAACAGGGTATTACTACATATCATCAGCTATATCAAACATAATATTAATGATTTCCTCAAGTATACTAACACTATCTTTCCCAGTACTTAGTGGTATGCGTGATGGTAGGAAGAGAGCGTTATCTCAAATCATGAAGATCAGTTTAGCACTTACGTTACCGATATCTACTTACGTAATGTTCTATCCTTGGGTACCGCTTTCATTAATTAGTAAAGAGTACGTTGACTCCAGTACGATACTAACAATACTACTAGCGTCTGCAGCCCCTGCAATAATAACCTCATGTGTTGGTAGCTTAGTGTATGCGTATGGAAAGTACTTACTAGTTCTGATAGTTAATCTAGCAGTAAGTATTAGTAGGTTAGTACTTTACTATTACTTAGTACCTAATTATGGTGGTTTAGGTAGTGCTACAGCCTTCACAGTAGGTAATTATGTAGGACTACTAACTACTTTATATGTCATTAAATCAATTAACCTCATAGTTGATTGGTACCTAATACTTAAAGTTATTCTAATCCCAACATTACTCAGTATTCCGTGCTCAATATTAAATATCAACTGGTTTATAGCATTAATGATAGTAGTATCATCATATATTATCTACCTAAAGACTAAGATAATCAGTAAGGATGAGTTGAAAGAGATTATTAAGGCATTACATTTAGAATTCCTAGTTAGTAAGATTTATAGTAGATATTATGATGTGATAGATAGGATACTAGGATATTAACATTAGCTAATAACAGCTAACTCCCTATCCCTAAATAACGAAACTAATAATGCTATAGTTGATATTGTGAAAGACGCTATCGCTGTTGATATAACTAATTTTGAACCGTTATAACTACTCTCTATATTGATTTTGAAGAAGTAGGTAATATTACTTTCAAACCTGTATGTCGTATCTCTTATTGAGACTACTACAGTATCTATAGATCCGTAAGCTTCTCTTAAAATACCTAATGAATCGTAAATAAGTGTTAAGTTTTCTATATACGTAGGTACGTCAACTACGAGACCTCTTAATGGGAGTTTAGAGTATGTTTTAATACCTATTAAGTTTACGATGGTATTAGCTGCTGATTTATTCATGAACATATCCAGACCTACTAACCTATTAACTAATATCCTAGTGTATACGTTAGCTATTGCTGGAATTTCTAACTCATCATTAACTATAGCAAATACTACATATTCATCTAAATCAGTTATACCTACAACCTTACCACTAATATTAGCTACATAAATATCTAATTGCTTAACATCACTAGCTATTACAGCTGAACCAGCTATTAATGAAGCTATTAAGATAGCTAGTATTAACTTAGTAATCCTACCTAAGCCAGTAACTGTAACTTCCCTAAAAACTATATTGAATAGAGAACCGTAACTACGCCAAAACCTCAACATCTCAAGCCTCTCCTTATTAACTAGTAATAGTAGGAGTGCTATACCTGCTACAAAACCACCTGCATGTGCGAAGAATGCCACTGCAGCTCCTAACCTAGCATACCCGTAGAGAACTTGAGTTGCAAACCAAAACAACAACCAGTAGGAAGCCCTAACAGTAAAACATACTGGGAACACGAAGAAGAACCAACAAGCACTTAATGAAGTTCCCGGGTAAAACATTAAGTACGCAGCTAATACACCACTAATAGCTCCAGAAGCCCCTAAAGCTGGTATCATTAACGCTGTAACTCCTTGAATATAACTAAATGCTGTATGGAATATCGTAGCGAAGATACCTGAGGTGAAGTAGAGGATTAAGAATCTTAGAGAACCTAAAGTATTCTCAACACCTCTACCGAATATATAGAGGAAGTACATGTTAAAGAATATATGTAGTATATCACCATGTAAGAACATAGATGTAAATACCCTGTAAATATTTGAAGGATCCTCAACTAAAGATATAGGTATATAACTACCTACTTCAACCCAATAACTCCCTATAGACATAAACATGTTGTTAAAGGACGTAATAACGTATACTATAGTATTAATTATTATCAATGAAACAGTAACTTTAGGGTAACCACCCTCAAAACCACCAGGAAATACCCCAGCTGGTAAACCACATCGAAATAACTCCCTATACCTCAACTTAACTACTACCTCACCAAAACTAACATATGATTTGGGAGCTTTAAACATTTCAGTTAGATCATACTCTAAATAAAGTGGTCAAAACTTGAGAATATACTTTAAAACCTACCTTAAATCTTAATCTTGGTGTTAAGATAGTGAGTGAGGAAGGCTACTTATGGCTTATATATGCGTTAGCTACATTCTTAATGTTCGGTATAACTAACTTCCTACTTAAACTCGCTAGTGTTAAGGGAGTCCCATCAATTGAGGGAGTAGTTGTTTTATGGGTTTCTACAGGATTAGTAGGCCTAACAACACTTCTCATAATATTAATTAGTGGTGTACTTAACCCGTTAAATAATCCGAACCTCCAGAAATTAGACTTTAAATACTTTATAATACCAGCTATAGCTGGAATAACCTTAGCAATAGGTATGTACTTCCTTAAAGTTGCTGTAGCTACTGGGAAGGCTGGACCAGCAACAGCTATAGCAGCTTCTAATGCTGCTTTAGTTGCTATACTCTCGTGGTTAGTACTTAACGAGAAGTTATCTTTAAGTGAAGTTTTAGGTATGGTAATATATATCATCGCTATAATACTCTTCGCTATAAAACCATTAGGTTAGTTATTAAGTTGTTTGAGGTATTCAAATTCGCAGGGCCTCATCATAATTCAGAGTCGGAAGTTCCTAACATCTAAATCTAATATGATTGGTAAAAAATAAGTTTTATTTTAGTTGTATATTATACTCACTTCAGGCCTTAGTCTTAACAAATACGTAGACAGGTGTTCCACAGAAGGGGCATGAACCCTTCAAAGCTTTTCTACCGTTCTTTAACGTTACCTCCTGAGCACCCTTTATCTCTACTTTCTTCCTACACTTTACACAGAACCCAACAGCTGGCAAGTTACGCACCCGTGTATCTATATAGAGGTGGAGGTAAATAAAGCTAGCGTTTATGAATTCGTGGGTAGCCTAGCGTGAGGGCTTCATTAGATGGTATTACCTCTGATGAATAGGTATGGGTATGAATTATGTTACAGTACTTAACTCAATATTAGACCTAAGGTAATACCGTATTAAAGTTTACCACTTGGTTCCTCAGTCAGGTAATCCTCTCCACCACTGAATATACGTTGTAGTGCTGCGTAAATCTCATCTAAACCCTTATTACTTACTGCTGATGTAGGTATTACCTCAGGTAGTAACTCCTTAATATCCTCACATAAGTTCATAATTAACTCAGTACCTACGAACTCTTCAGAACTTAGGAGTTCACTACATGAGAACTCCTCACTGAAGATCCTAACTACTTCAGATTCCTGCTCAGTTGTTAGTAGATCTACTTTAGTTAATGCTAGTACTTGAGGCTTCATCATCCTAAGTAGTGTAGATAGTGAGAGTAGTAGTAATGAGATTGCTGATATAGCATTTAAGACTAAGTATGAGTCTATGAGGAATAACGTTGCTGCTTTCCTACCCTCTGTTAGGTAGTCTATAAGTAGGGGTCCTACACGTCTAAAAGCTACTATCTCTAACTGCCCAGGCATATCTATGATAACGTAGTTATCGTTGAAGGACTCTATCTCATTCTTAATATCTGCTATATGATTTACTAACATATCAACAGCGGCTATTAAGGCCCCGTTAGGGCCTAAACCATACTTACTCATGACCTCCTTAACATTAACATAATCTCTAACATCAACATCAGGATTATATGGTAGGTAATCAGCTGCTGGGTCGAAGTTAACTTTAGTTACAGACATCTCATGATCTTCTAACCAGTGAGCTAATACGTTAGTCATAGTTGATTTTCCAGAACCTGCAGGCCCTGCTACTATTACGTAGTACAACTCCTACCACCATTCTAAGAATCTACGTCTCCTACCCTTATAATTACCAACTATATTTACCTTATACCCACACTTAGGACATGTATTACCTTCCTTAAGATTCCACTCAAGGATATCAAAGCCAAACCTACGTACTAGTAATGCACTGCAGTTAGGGCAGTACGTATGTTCTAGTTCATGTCCTGGGACATTACCTAAGTACACATGTTTTAAACCTTCATTAATAGCTATACTAGCTAATCTCTCAAGTGTTTCAATAGGTGTTGGTGGTAGGTTAGACATCATATAATGTGGGTAGAACCTAAGTAGATGAAATGGTGTTTCAGGTCCTAAATTCTCGTTAATCCATCTAGCCAGCTTCTTAATATCGTTTACATCATCACCGTACTTAGGTACTACTAAATTAGTAACTTCTATAAACATACCCTTCTCCTTCATCACTTTTAAAGTCGTGAATATTGGTTCAGGGTCCGGTACACCCATAAACTTACGGTAGAAGTTTAAGTTACCACCACCCTTAAAATCTACTGTAGCTGCATCCATATACGGGGCAAGTTCTACTAAAGCCTCCTCAGTAATATAGCCGTTAGTAACCATAGTATTAAACATCCCCTCCTTCTTAGCTAGTTTAGCTACGTCATACATGTATTCGTAGAATATAGTTGGTTCATTATATGTATAGCTAATACCATCAGCACTATATCTCCTACCTATACTCACTAACTTCTCAGGTGTGTAGTACTCACCATACACATCATCCCTACGTGATTGACTTATAGTCCAGTTCTGACAGAACATACACATAAAGTTACAACCAGCTGTTGATATGGATAATACTGAAGATCCTGGCATGAAGTGCATTAATGGTTTCTTCTCTATAGGGTCTAAATTAACAGCTGTTAATAACCCGTAAACTAATGTGTAGAGGGTACCATCCTCATTATACCTAACACCACAAGCACCATAACCACTACTAACTATAGGACATCTCTTATAACATAAATTACATCTAACCTTACCACCACTTAAACTAATCCAATGTCTCGCAGGTCTAACCCAAGGTTTATCTAACTCAATCATTATCTCCAATACTTCAGCATAGTTATAGAGCTAATAAAGCATATTTAGTGGTGGAGGACTTAAACATATTAACAATATTTACAGGATTTAAACCTCCCTAACCTGTTTTAATTTAGGGTATTAAGTTGTTAATAACAGGTTTATCAGGTTCTAACGGGTTAGAAGTTGGTTTGAGTAGAGCTGTTAATAAGGAGTTACTACCTATAGAGATGAAGTTATTCCCTGATGGTGAATCATATATAAGGTTTGTTAAGGATGTACGTGGTGAGGACTTAATAATTATTCAGTCACTATACCCTAACCAAGATAAGAAGTTCTTTGAACTACTACTAGCTGTAGATACTGCTAAGGATTTAGGGTGTAGGAGGGTAATCACTATTATCCCGTACCTAGCCTACACTAGACAGGATAAGAGGTTCTTAGATGGTGAAGCCGTTAGTATTAAAACATTACTTAAGACTTTAAGTTTTATTGGTGTTGATTACTTAATAACTATTGATATCCATAAGGAAGAATCTTTAAAGTTCTTCAACGGTAACTCCATGAATTTAGACCCTACAAAACTTTACGTAAGTAAGTTGTACGGAGTTGTTAAAAACCCTGTAATAGTAGCACCTGATCAAGGAGCGTTAGATAAGGTAGTTAAACTATCTAAACTTCTTCCAAACTCTACGTATGTAGTATTTAAGAAGTTTAGAGATAGGGTAACGGGTAGTATAAGACATGAATTTATAGATGTTGATGTATTAGGTAGGGATGTAGTCATAGTTGATGATATAATAAGTACTGGTGGTACAGTAGCTAATATAGCATCGTATTTGAGGGGGAAAGGAGCTTCAAACGTGTACGTAGTATGTAGTCATGGATTATTCGTTGGTGAAGCCTTAAGTAAGATATACTCAAGCGGGGTCTCAAGGGTATACTCCCTAAATACAGTCCCGTTACCAGTAGGTGTTGAACCTATAGATATAACACCGCTCTTGATTGATGTAATATTAAGTCTAAACATAACTTAGGAGTTAAGATGTCTAATCTTAAGAGGTACTACGTAGTCTTCTCTGGAGAACATAGAACTCTCCCATTAGCTGAGTTAAGAGCTATAGTTGAGTCTGAAGGAATATACTATAAAGAGTTAGTTAACTTAGATATGGTCTCAATAATAGAATCTACTGAAGAATTACCTACGTATATTAGTAGGTCAGCATTAATTAAGTTCTTAGGTGAGGTAGTTACAATCGCTGAATCAGATACTGACTTAGTAAGTACTATCAGGAATGTGGGTTGGGAAGGTATGTTAGGGAAGGATACTATATATACGTTCGACTTAATACGTATTAAGGAATATTCTAGTTGGGTAGACTATACAGAGATGGTAAATGTGTTTAAGTCTTTAGGTATTGGTAGGTTTACCTACTATACAAAGATTAACAAATCAATTAACCAGCAAGTAGTAACGATAGACCTTGTTTTAAGTGATGGTTTAGCTATAATCGGTAGGAGGCTATACTCAAGAGAACATAAGGTACTCAGTAGTAGGGATCCTAAGTACAGACCTATATATAAACCTGGTACTATGAAGGCTATAATGTCTAGAGTACTTGTTAATTTAAGTAGGGTTAGTAGTAGGAGGAGGGAGGTGTATTTAGATCCGTTCTGCGGTGTTGGTGGATTACTAATTGAGGCTTGTATCATGGGGTTAAGATACTATGGTTCTGATATAGATGTTAGATGTGTTGAGGGAGCTATAACAAATTTAAACTACTTCGGATGTATACCCTCAGTAACAGTAGCTGATGCTTGTAAACTCCCATACAGGTATGCTGATGGTGTAGGTACTGACCCACCATACGGTAGGTTAAGTAAAGTCGGTAATTATAAGTCTATTTATGAGTTAATGGAATGTAGTATTAACTGTCTCTCAGATATTATTAGGAAGGGTGGGTACTTAGCTATAGCTCAATCTAAAGATGTAGACTTAGACGACATATTAGTTAATGCTGGTTTTAAACTAGTTGAGAAGCATTATAATTGGGTTCACGGCTCCTTAGTTAGAAATATCTACGTAGCTGTTAGACTATGAAGGTAAAGATATTATTCCTAGGTTGTAGAGCACCATCACCAACAATTAACGGCTTCACATCAATAGCTATCTTAGTTAATGGTGAAGTAATATTATTAGATGCTGGTGAAGGTACTCAAAAACACTTAACTCTAGCTAAGTTAAGCTTAGGTAGGATTAATAAGGTATTCATAACCCACTTACACGGAGATCATGTGTTAGGACTCATCCCCTTAATGGAATCTAGATCATTAATAGGTATTCAGAAGGAATTAGTTATTTACGGTCCACCAGGTATTAAAGAGTATGTAGAGAAGAATTTAGAACTCCTTAAATTCACACCTACATATAAGTATGACGTGGTTGAAGGTATTACTTTAAGAGTTGAAGGTAGTAAATATGTTGTTGAGACCTTCCCAGTTAATCACTCAGTAACTACCTTAGGTGTTAAGGTTAGAACTACTAATCACTTAATAGTGTACTCTTCAGATACTACACCCTGCGATACCCTAATCAGAAATGCTACTAATGCAGATGTACTAATACATGACTCAACGTATAGTTATATAGATAGTGATAAAGCTCAAAACCATATGCATTCAACATCTATTGACGCAGCTAACACCGCATTACTATCTAATGCTAAGATGTTAGTATTAACACATATTAGTACTAGGTATAGAGACGTTAGTAGATTAGAACGTGAGGCTAAAGCTAAATTCTTTAATACCTTACTAGCTGAGGAGTTAATGACTATATACTTATGAGCCCTCACACCTTAGGTATTGGAGCCTCCCACAACGGCCTCCCTCTAGATGTTTTAGGTGCTAACCAATCAATTACCTCTCTAATCTTATCTGAAGTTATAGTGAGTGTTATAGGCCCTAATGGGGATTCATCATCGTGAGTTACTAATGATACTTTACCAGCATATGCTGCTTGTTTATGAAACTTCAACACTACTGTATTACCACCTACTAATGATTTAAACATTAAATTACGTGCAGTATCTAATATTCGTTCAATACGTAATAATCTATAAAGTTTAGTTAATGATGTTATATCTTTAGATTCCCCAACAATTAACTTATACGTATTACCTAGATCTACAACACTTACGTTATCTAAGTCTAACAAGTTTAGAACTGCTCTCTTAACCTTCTCTACATCCTCTGTAGGCCTTACCTCAGCCTCTACACGGACTAACAACATCTTTAACCAACCTCTTAAATATATTAACTACTTGAGAGGTTAACTCATCAATACTTACATCCTCATTAATAACTATTGAATCAGCTAAAGCTATTACAGAACCTAAACCTAGTTCAAGCTCAGCTAAATCCCTACCTACGAACTCATCCCAACTCCTCGGATCTCCCTCCCTACCCCTACTTAACAACCTATTAAACCTTGTTTTAGGTGATGAATGAACAGCAATTACGTACGTATCACCAATCTCTCTAAACGTGTTTACCTCGTCTAAAGACCTAACACCATCCACTACAACTAACTTAATACCCCTCTCTAACACCTCCTTAACTACCTCCATAGCTACTATATTAGCACCCCTAACTCTACGTATATCTCTAGCGAACTCCATAATAGACTTAGAATTTAAGCTAATACCACGTCTTAAAGCCTCACGTCTAACTATATCACCCATAGATATAACAGCATCAACATACCCCTTAAGAATACTAGTAACTAAGGTCTTCCCAGAACCAGGCATCCCAGTAACACATATTATTAACGGTCTACAACCTCCCTTAACTCCGATCCTTAACACCTCAATACTGATAAGATAATTAGTTAATTAATTTATTAAGTAATACGTTGTAGTTCTTTAGAATGTGTTAATAGAGGATCTATTTTTCTTAATCATTGATACAGTAACTAACGGTGTTTAAATGCCAGTTATTTATAGATGTAGTCATTGCGGTAACATACTCTACTCCTTCGAGAAGGTTGGTCAGGACTTCTACGGACTACCAACCCCTTCAGAACTATCTATTAAGTTAGGTGGTAAGTGTTCTAAATGTGGTAATTCATTAGGGAAACCGAAATTCGATAACATTAAAGTTTTTATTAAGTAATACTCGCTAAAGCCATAGAGGTTTTTTATGGGTGAATTTATATAACCATATTTTGAAGTTATCATTTCCTAGGTAGAGGTTCGCTAGATCCCCTAACTTAACTACCTTATAGTTAACTATATGCTTTGCATGAAGTATTACTTTAGACTCATTAAGTAGTACCTCTAATGATGTCTTATACTTCCTCGGCTTAAGAATAATTAATTCACCGTAATCACTAATCCACGGACCTACAACATCTGAAGACTTTAAGTACTTATCAAGGAATCTACGTACTTCAACATCTCTAAATACTTTAGGTCCTTTATGTAGTACGTATGGGGTGAGCTCCTCTTGAGGGACCTCATAGAGTAGTACTGCAGTATTAACTTCATCACACCATATACTAGTATCTAAGACCTCGAAATCATAACTCTTCAACACGTTAATACCACGTCTTAAACATTTCTTAAGCTCCCCCCATATGATGTCAGGTGATGTCCCCTCTAGATAATGTATTAGGTATCCTACGATAGATGTCTTACGACTACTGATATAGCTTACGATGTTATCCCAAGACAACTCACTTACGTCTACTTGAGGGTAGAAGAATTTTAATGATGGTTTTTCTAAGAACATCTTAGCTGCTAAAACAGCTGTTGAGAATGATTTCATCGATAACGCAGCTGCTACATTCCTCCTACTGTCTACTGGGTCAGGAAGTATTAATGGTTTACGACCGTATAACCTAACATAATCCTTTAAATCCTCGTAAAGTTTTAGGAAGTCTACTACTTGAGGTGGGGTCCATGTAGATAACCCCTTTATAGTGTTTATGAAGTCTCCATAGTATATTATTAATAACTCTGTTAGATAACCTGAGAAACCTTCAGTCCTAATTTCAGCACCGTAAACTTCTATACCCTTAAAAAATCTTTTAAGAAGTCTAACCTCATTTACTTGATCCTTACTTAACCTACTCTTAACGAAGTTCGTATGGAATACAGTTCTATCAACTGCTGTTCTAACCTCACTTACGTTTAACGCCATGAACGCTGGAACAACATCTACTTCAATACCTTCAACCTTAAATCTTAAGTATGGGTGTGAGGCGTAGAGCTTCTTAGGTTTAAACCTATCTAAAACTACTGCTATCTTGTTTATCAGACCTTCAAGCCATTCCCTCCTCATACCTTCATATCTTATAAGTATGAATACATCTAAGTCTGTATCATCCCTTAAATGCGTACCCCTACTTACAGAACCTTCTAAAGTAATTTTGTAAGGGTACTTAAGTTCGTTAAGGACTGGTTCTAAATAACTACTAACCTCTCTAAAAATCCTTAATGCTTTCTCAGTCTCCTCACGTTCAGGTATGACCCTACTTAATACTTCCTCACATACACTCCTAATATTCTCTAATGACATGCTAATCAGCTAGTCTTACCTCGAATAAATCACTATATATAGGCCCTCTAGGTGTTAAAGTACTCTTCTTCAGTTTAACTTTAGTAACAGGTGTAACCCCTACTTCAAAATCACCTAACTCTGTAAATATGTTGGATAAGCATCTACTAGGCCTGAATGATTTAATACGTGCTAAAGTTATATGCGGTATGAATCCCTCCCTCTCAGCCTGAACCCCTAACCTCCTCAACCCCTTCTCAATACAATCTCTAATAATCTTTAATTGAGTAGCCCCTTCAGTAACACCTAACCATACGACCCTAGGCCTACTTACTGTAGGGAATGCCCCAATACCCTTAAGTCTAATATTAAACTTCTTAAACCCAGAAACACATTCCATAGTCTTTATAATATCTTGAACTAAAGAGTCACTAACCTCACCTATAAATCTTAAAGTTATATGGAGATTCTCATCCTCAACACCTTTTAAATCAACTTCTGAAGAACAACCTACAACCTTATCTCTAAGCATGATCACCTTATTAAGAATATCCCCCTCCTCTATCTCTACAGCTATGAATAACCTTACCATACACACCCTAAACTCTATACTGACCTTAAAATAAATAAATATTTTGAACTCCTTAAAACTCCTTAAATATCAGTAAAAACATAATAATTAAATAAAGTTATTTTAGTTTTTACTAAGTTATCTTGATAGGTAATCAGAATGAGTAGGTTTGTATGGAGGGTTAGCGGGTATATCGAGATCTTACGTATTCATAACCTCTTAGTATCAGCTCTAGCAACATTACTCGGTATTAAAGCAGTATATGCTGGAGTTACTTCCACATCATTGAGTATAACATCTTACCTACTACCTATATCAACAGTGGTTTTAGTAGCTGCTGGTGGATACGTTATTAACGATTACTTTGATGTTAATAGTGACTTAATTAATAAGCCATCAAGACCTATACCTTCCGGTAGGGTTAGTAGGGATGAAGCCCTCATCCTAAGTATTATATTATTCTCTATAGGTTTATCAACCTCATACCTTACTGGAACACTATCCCTTATCTACGCTATAGTAAATGCTTTCTTACTAGTAATGTATTCAAAACATCTGAAGAAGAGAGGGTTAATCGGTAATTTAGTAGTAAGTATAGCAAGTGCTAACTCAATAATCTACGGTGGTTTAGCTGTTTCAGAAATGATTAAAGACATAGTCTTAACCACTAACACATTACTACCAGCATTCTACGCAGGTGTTTTTACCTTAATGAGGGAGGTGGTTAAGGGTATAGAGGACATAGCTGGTGATCTAAAGATGAACGTAAAGACCTTAGCTATTACTAGAGGTGTGAAGACAGCCTCTAAAGTAGTTATACTCTTAATGATCGTGATAATTACGATATCACCACTACCGTACATAACTAGTGGGTATGGAGTTTTATACATGAGTTTAGCGTTACTAACAGATCTACTACTCATTAAATCAATTATAGAGTTAATTAAAGCTAAATCAGAGTTAGAGCTCGTGAAGACTTCATCAAGAATTAGGAGTTATACTAAGGTAGCTATGTTAGTAGGTATCCTAGCATTTCTAATAGATCTAACCTTTAGAACTTAACATCTATAAATTGATCGACTCCTAAAGTAATCACGTAATAATGTTTCATACCTAACAGTAAGTTTCATGATACTAAGGTCTTAACACCTTTAACTCGTTAATACATTGTCTACCGAATTTCTTATAGACTGCCTTAAATGTTACAGCTTGGTTGACATTCTTTAAATTATAACATCTCTGCATAACCTCATGAGGCTTCACTATAGGGATAACATCACGTATCAACATAGCACCGGCTGAGAATCCAGTAATAACTAAGTTCTCACACGGTATATCCCCTTCATTCTTAATACTTACCATTATCTTACATAGATCTTCATTACATATGACTTCATCAGCACTTAAACTTATTTCAGGACCGTTACAACTAAGCCTATACTTAAGTATTGAGAATAATGCTACATATCTAGGATGGTAGATCTCACTACTCTCCTTATGACGGATTGTTAAGATGTTATCATCACCTACACGTAGGTTAGTTAACTGTATGTTATTTAACCCTAGTAAGTTATTTAATGTTTTTATATGGAGGTTATTAAGTGTTATATCTACTGATGAATACCTCGACGGTAGATTTATAAGTAATGACATGTTATATGTTCCTGGACTCATAACTTTAAATTTAGTTATGTATGTTTCTGACGGATTTATCAGTACACATCCTGCTCTATAGTGAGTCTCAGTAGAAACTCCTGAAAGAGGCTTCACACCTATTAACTCAAAACCATTTATGACTATAGGTTTTGATGAATCACAAGATATCATGAGTTCATATGTTTTACCTCCCTTAATCACCTTACTTAAGTCGAACACATGGATTGTGTAAATACTTCCTGAGGAGGTCTCAGCAGTTATCTGAGGTTTAAATTCACGAATAATACTTAACCCTTCAATACTTACCTTCCAGGAGACCTTAGTAGGTGATTCATTAAGTGTTGTTACTACTGTTAAGTAGGTCTCACTCAACTGCTGCTCATCGATTTCTATAATGTGTTTATAAGTTCTTGGGTAACTCCTACCACCTAATTTAACTTCATCTAACACAGTACTCTGGTAAATTAAACCATCAACTTCAGCTTTAATGAAGTCTAGTAGATCGCCTTTAGGCATTGTTAACACCTAATACATACTATTTCTTCTAGGAGTTATAAGTTAGAAGCTTAACTTCCCTCTTAAGAGGTTAATTCCTTCGGTGTATACATACTTAAGTTCCTGAATACTATCAACTTCTCTTTACTCCCTAACTCACTATCCTTAATCACATCTTCTAACTCCTTAATTACAGATATCATTAATTCTCTCTTTATGGGGAACGGAATACCATCCTTACCACCTACTACGAAGGAATACTTAAACGGATCGTAAGGATGTGTTACTGGGTCGTTAAGTGATGGTGGTTCACGATATATTAACTCAGATATTAAGCTTAAAGCCCTGAATACCTCACTACCTACGTTAGGTACTAGTAAGAGTTCTTCAATAGTTGAGGGACTTACCTCGTAAATACTCTTAAGCTTAAGTAAGAGTTCTTGAGTGAGTTTTACCGGTCTATAATATGGGATATTTCTAATATCTGACTTACTAATACCACTGAAGTTAAGTATATTACGACTACTTAATGAATACTCATCTAAACCTTTAATACCCTTTAATACCCTGTTAACATATGTAATCATATTAAACACTTTCTTAGGCTCATCCCTAACTAAATCTAAGATAACATTCTTACAACCTCTAGACTCCCTATCTAGGAGGTTGAGGACTACCCCCCTATAATCTGAAGAAATACCTGAATGTGGTTCTTCATGAATAACTGATGATGAATACCAAGCTATATGATACCTACGTGCAAGTTTTAAATCCGTATTCATACCTTGCTGAATTACAACCCACATACCCCTCTCATTAAAAGCTATTACGTGATGATAGAGTGTGAAGCCGTCTTGAAGTAATACTGTATCTACTTTAGCTGATAACTTAGAATACTTGATTAATTCATTAGCTACTGATGTACTCATACCTAGTTCTTCACAATATCTTAAGACCTCATCAGGTGTTTCTAAAGCTGCCTTACCCTTACCACCAGCAATCCTAACCCCTAAATTCAACTCGTTAAGTACTTCCTTAATTATAGCTGTAGTTACTGTAGTTGAACCACTACTATCCCAATCCATACCTATAGCATTGTTAAATGCTTGAAACCATAAAGGGTTTGATAACCTCTTCAGTAGTCCCTCATAACCGAACTCTATAATTAATACCTTTAATATCCCCCTAGCTAAGGACTTCATAAGATTAGCTAACCATTGAGGAACATGCCCGCTATGTAATGGTAAGTCAGCATAACCGCTAAGTGACATACTTACGCACCACTAAGTAATTACCCTCCTGCCTTACAACATATACTAACTCACCCGGCTCGATAACTTCTTCAGATTTAGCTAACCAATACTCACCCTCAACAAACACATAACCGTAGCTATTAGGTGTTAACCTATCAATCGCCCTACCAACACTCCCTTCAAAATTAAATATATGTTTCCTCATCCTCCTAATCTTAACTACTTCTCTAACTATTAATAACATTACCGATCCACCTATAATACCTAGAGATAATGCAGTAAGTCTAAGAAGTAGGATTTGCTCAGGGGTTAGGATAAGTGTTGTTGGTATTGACGAAGGTATTAAGAGTATACCGAATACTAAGAAAGCTATCCCGGCAATCCCAGTTACCCCAAACCCAGGTATTACGAAGATCTCTAAAGCTAATAGTAATGCACCTAAGACCAACATCATTAGTGAAGCTATATTAGGATTAAAACCTGAACCTATGAGGCCTAAGATTAGGAAGAGTAGAGCTAATGGTATAGCGTATAGATGTGCTGAGGCTATAGAGAATATTAAAGCCATAACACCTACTGTAATTAAGACACTACTAACTAATGGGTTAGTAAGTATTGATAGTGTCCTAGACCTCATACCGCAGGTGTAGTACTGATATGACTTAATACTGATTATATATTTATTAGAATTTATACTTACTTCAACACCGTTAACCTTCTTAATCAATTCATTTAAATCAACTACTATAAAGTCTGCAATACCGTACTTAACAGCATCATAAGAACTTAAGACTAGATTAGACCTTACAAACTCCTCAACAACTGAGGTATTCCTACCCCTACCTCCAGCGTATATAGTAGCTTTTTGGATTATAGGGTTTAAAACCTTACTTTCATTCACATACCTGATACTACCTGTTAATGGGTCGTAAACTATTGGTTGCATAGCACCTATTACTGAGTTAGGTGCTAACGCTATCACATGTGTTGGTAGTAGTATTAACGTACCTGCACTTAATGCCTTGCCACCTACTACATAACCTATTACTGGAGTCTTAGCTGAGTATATAGCGTCTGCGATAGTAAATGCTGAATCAAGCCAACCCCCATAAGTATCTAACTCTAATATCAGTATAGAGTTAGTATCCTCAGCATAACTTAAAGCATTTAATACACATTCAGTAATTCCAGGATCTATGTTATCCCAAGGTGGTCCTACATATATTACCAAAGCTTTATCAATAGTTAGAGCTTCTCCATAGTATACAGCAGTGGTTAGAGTAAGTAGGAGGAATATTAATAATACTATTAATTTAGAGTTCATGAGCTACTTTCCTTCTCCTCCCTACTTAAATACTTAACAACTCCTAAAGATGTTGATAGTGCTGAGACTTGAGGTCTTGAAGTCTCAGTAACTACTATTAATGCTCTCTCCTTAGCAATCTCAGTTAGAGTTTGTAACTCTCTTAATCTGATAGCTACTGCATGTTTCTCATACTCCTCAGCAGCTTCAGCAAGTATCTTAGAAGCTTGTTTCTCACCCTCAGCCTCTATAATCCTAGCCCTCCTCCATCTCTCAGCCTCAGCCTGCTTAGCCATAGCTCTCTTCATAGCTTCAGGTAACTCAACACTCTTTAAAGTAACACTAACTACTTTTATACCCCAAGGCATAGTAGTCTCATCTATAATTCCCTGAATTCTCTTATTTATCTCATCCCTCTTAGAGAGTAGATCGTCGAGTTCTGCCTGACCTATAACATCCCTTAATACCGTCTGACTTAATAATGTTACTGTATACGGGTAGTTAGCAACCTTAGTAATAGCTTTCTCAGGATCTACTACTCTATAATAGACAACAGCATCGACATCTACTGTAACATTATCTCTAGTTATTATCTCCTGTCTAGGGACGTCAGTAGTTACGACTCTAAGGTCTACCCTCGCTAAACTATCTATGAAGGGTATTATGAAGAAGAGACCTGGACCCTTAACGCCTTTTAACCTACCAAGTCTAAATATTACAGCCCTCTCATACTCTTTAACAATCTTAATACTAGCACTTAAGAATGCTATCCCAAACAGTGCTACGAAGATTATCAATATTAATCTGAATATATCCAAATTCTGCACCTAAGTAAGGTTATTCTTCAATAAATTTAAACTTAAGCTTACGTTTATGTTATGTAGGGTAGTTGAGGTAGTTATTGTGGGGAGAGTTAAGGGTTATACAGCTGAACGTGAGTTAGTTATTAAGTTATGGAAGTTAGGTTTTGCTGTAATGAGGGCACCTGCAAGTGGTTCTAAGATTAGGAAAGCTAAATACCCTGACGTAGTTGCTATTAAGTCAGGTAAGGTATTAGTATTTGAGGTGAAGAGTAGGTCTAAAGCAGAGAACATATACTTAAGGAGTGAGCAGGTAGAGAAATTAAGGGAGTTTACTGAGAGGTCTGGAGGTCAAGCATACATAGTTATTAAACTCTCAGGTAGTGATTGGAGAGTTATAGAACTTGAGTGTCTGGAGAAGATGCCTAACGGTAATTATAGATTGAGTAAGGAGTTAATAATGAAGAGTAAGACACTTGATGAACTCCTTAGGAACTTAAGATTAATACCGTCATTAGAAGACTTTATAAAGAGGTCAACCTATGAAGGAGGTTAAGAAGTATTCAAACATAGAGAAAGATTTAGAATTAGAAGTTATTGAGGAGTACGTAATTGATGGAATACACAGATTCAAACTTAGAATTAAAGGATCTAATATAATCTTTAACGTAAGTGCTGAAGATCTTGAGGAAGCTGTTAAGAAGGTTATTAATATGATGAAATCCCTTAAATTAATTCAGTAATTTATGGGGCCGCCGGGATTTGAACCCGGGACCTTACTGAGGGTTAACCCTACCAGCGTTCTAGCGGGGATTCCTCCCCAGGCTGGCATCCTTGCCAAGCTAGACGACGGCCCCCTAACCCATAATAAATAAAGTAGTATTTAAACCTTAACCTTAACTTAACAACTCATATGGTAATCAACACTTCAATCATTATAAAATTTTAATTTACTTAATAATAGTTTAGATCAGCTAATGGTGCTGGTAGGTGGGGAAGAAGAGATTCGGTATTGCTATACCTACAGAGTTAGTTAATGAGTTAGACACCCTAGTTAAAGATCTCAACATGAATAGATCTAGGCTTGTAGAACAAGCAATCAAGGAATTCCTATGCGAATTTAAACACTATTTAAAACCTCATGAATGTACTGGTGTAATGTTGATATTTGATACAGCTTCTAGTAGGTCTTCAGATATTATTGATGAGTTTAGAGATATAATACTAGCGTATACTCACCACCACATAGAAGACCGTTGTATAGAAATCATAGTCTTAAAAGGTAGTTCTGAAACCATAGCCAAACTCCATAAGAAATTACTAGGTAATAACTGTAGATGTCGTTTCATCCCATTCCATCTTATAGGTCATGACATCTAACAATCTATGATGACCTCAACTCTTTTTAGACATTAATAACTATTCAGTATAAGCCTCCGACTACGATCATATAATAGAACTACATAACAACTTAAAACATTTATTTATGTATTACCATAGTAAGGTGTAGAGCTATGTTTAAGTCAGTGGTGATACCTTGATTAAGAATAAGTATCAATGTATAGTATGTGGTAGAGTCTTCCCCGAAGGTCAGGGAGTAATACTGAGAGTTGATGATGATATCATACCCTTACATAGCAGTAAGTGTGCTATGAAATTCTTAAGGAATGTTATTGAGAGGTTAGAACCTTCTATAGTTAGAGGGGTTATTAAGGATGTTAAGAGGGAGTTTCACGAGTTATTAGAGAAGCGTTTGAAGGAATCTAGTAAGAAGATATGAAGTTCATGAAGACTCTGTCTTCATACCCCTTAAAGCCTTAATAATACTGTCCTTAACTACAAGTCCTACTAAGGTACCCTTCGAATTAACTACAGGTAGACATCCTACCCTATTCTTAACCATGATGTCTGCAGCTTTAGCTAGATCCTCATTATGTGGTACTATAATTGGGTCAGTAGTCATAACATCACTAGCTATTAAGACAGTATTAGATTTAAATACCTCACATAAACTCCTTAATGTTTTCGATGAACTACTGAAACTTCGAATGTATACGTTAATGTTTAAGAGTGGTTGTAATACATCAGATTTAGTTATAATTCCTAACGGCTTACCATCACTAACTACTACTACCTTCCCAGCACTTGACTGTAGTAGAACGTCAATTACGTAGAATATACTATGTGTAGGTGAGACTATGGTAGGGTTATCTAACATAAAGTCTGAAACCTTAAACATACCGTGGAACTTCTGTGAGAATGCTCTTAAAACGTCGTGTTTCGTAATTATACCTACTAACTCCTCATTACTGTCAATAACTGGTAGATGACTTACTCCCTGCTTACTCATGAAGTTAGCAACAGATTTTATGGTCTTATTAGGTGATGTCGCATATACCGGGGTTGTCATTATCTCATCAACTTTAACAGTATCTAAAGGTTTTAGGTACCGCTTCCTATTATACGCTATCTTAATAAAATCCCCCTTACATACTATACCTACAACCCTCCTACCCTCCATAATCACGACACTTCCTACTCTATGCTTAAACATTAAGTCTCTTACAGTGAGTATAGAGTCCTCAGCCGTAGCTCTTACTACTGGAAAACTCATATATGACGATACTTTAGGAACCACATGTATCACCAATACCTTAATTCGTAATATTTAAACGTTCCAAAATTTATAAAGTATAAAGACTGATTATACGTTAGATACACCTACAATCCTACTAGGACCAGGTATCTTCAATACAATACTGTTAACGTCTAAATACTTTAACCTCCTTTCCCTCTCAGTAAAATACTTAATTATTTTCTTAGCTATAGCTTCCTTCCCTTCACTACCTGGTTGTAACACTACGTAGACCTTACACTTACTCCTTATATAATCTTCAGGACCTACTATCAACTTATAGTAATTACCATTAATAGATACACCTAAAGCTAATTCCAACTTAATATTCTTCAAGTAGTTCTTCTCACCATAAATCATGAACGACCCTAAACCCAGGTACTCACCTGCAGGTGCTTTCTTACTTACTTGCTTCCCGTAAACCCAGAAAACATCTAGGTTTCCAAACCCCTCCCTCCACCCCCTACTATAACACGCTGCTAGAGTAGCAACTTCGTAGAGGCTCTTCTCAGATGGTATCCTACCATCACATTTAATTATGAAGACTGACGCACCTGTAATATCAGCATGCATAAATATGTCATTATCGCTTAAGTACTTCTTCACTATCTTTTCATTCTGTTTAGCATCCCTACCCCCTATAGATAATAACCCATCTGATGTTATTATCCAATGATACTTATCATACCAATCAACTTTTCTAATTAACGGTACTACTACCTCATCTCTTTCCTTACGTAGTATATCCCTCTTCATTAGTAAGTTGTTGATGACCTCATCAACTTTCATAATCTTATCTTCACATTCCTTAATCCCTGACTTAAGCTTTATCAGGTAAGACTTAACACCTTCTCTAACATTTAACTCTACAGTAGTACCCTCTAATACTACCTTAATAATCCCTTTACTCCTATCATAATCCTTAACACCACACTTACTTACGTAATCCCAACCAGAAGTCTTAATAGTATCCCAAACACACCTACTAATACTATCTAGGACTTCGTAATTTACAGCTACGAGATCGTGGAGTCTTCTTAATTCGTTAAGTCTTACTCTAAGACCCTCTAACTCTTTCTTAAGGTCATTAATTAACTTCTCAGTCTTAACTAACTCATCATCTAGAGTTTTAAGTTCATCTGCTATGAAGTCCTTAGGAATTAATTGTAGGAAGTAATTATCTACAGCTTCGTTAAAACTATTAAAAGTTAGTACTTCTAAGTCATCACCTAATCTAGAAGGTTTAAAAGTTAAGAATGCTAGGTACTCGTGAGTATTCTTCGAAGCTATTATTACTGGTTCAGGTTTTTTAAGTACTTCATCTACGAAAGCTATAACCCTACCCCTAACTTCTGAGATTATATCTTTATCTACGAGGCCAGTAATACGGTCACTTAATACTTCATTAACTACTTCCGGAGGTATCCCTAGACCCCTCGTAAGACCTTGTATTAATGATTTATAACTACTGAGTTTTTCGAACCATTCATCAATACCTAATTTCCTGAAATCCCTAAACATCGGTGGTAATATGTATTTCCTACCTATAACAACCTCTCTATCCTTCCCTTTAAACTCCTTATTAGTTACTACTACCTTACCTTCAGTATCTGTTAATACTAATATCCCCCTAGGGATTAACTCTACATAAAGTCTATAACTCTCCCTACCTCCAAAAGTTAACACAGCAATCCTCTCAAACTCTAATTGCTCAATACCAGTAATTTTAAGACCGTTAAGATACCTCCTAAATAACGGTACCCTACCAACACATCCTAATCTAGATATATTCCTAGTGATATGTAATCTCTCACTAGGTTTAATTAATAAGTAATGAACCTCTCCAGACACACCCCTCAGCTTAAGCACTAAACTACCGGTTGAATCATTATATACGTTATCTACGAGTGAACAAACTATTAAGTCCTTCAACTCATGTATAACAACAGCTACATCTAAAGAACTAAACACTCTCTTAATAGGGTACCATCTTGAGCACGTCATCATAGTACCTAAGCTTAGATCTCACTACTTAAATATATCTACTCTAGAATTTATTAGGATGTAGTATATGGATATATTAACACTTAAAGCTATTTACGGAGTAATCTCAGGTATAATACTTTATATATTGACTATAGTATTACGTATGTATAGTAGTGAATTCTATATAGACTACATTCTAATAACGATTTACTTAATACTATATGTAGGTTACTTACCGTTAATGAAACTCCTCGGTATAAGTCATAAAAAACATCTAACTAAGGGGATAAGCATTTACTACTCTATATCATTCATAACGTGGGTTATAATGTATGATTTAACCTCCTCCCTACCATAGAGAGTAGGAGTTCCTTATCCTACTGACTACATTCTTTTACAGATGATCATCAATTAAAATGTGAGGTGAGTAAAGTATTATAAGGTTTTGAAGTATTTGACTATGATGGTAAACACATACTTACTTAAGAGTTAAACCTCTTCGGAGGATATGATATGAAGTCCCTCAACACTACTTCAGATTCGATCGTGAGGAGGGATATAGAATTAGAGGAAGTTAAGGAGTGTATTATATGGTATGATACGATCTCAGGTGTTTATGATGAGTTATACTCTAATGAACAGATGTTAAAATATGATGTTATATTTAGTAGGTTACCGAAGGACTTAGACGTAGTATTAGATGTTGGCTGCGGTACTGGGAATCTACTTACATACCTAGTTGAGATGGGGTATCGACTAAAGTATTATGTAGGTCTAGATGTAAGTAGTAAGGTCATCAACATAGCATTACGTAAAGCAGGGTACTACAAGTATTTAACAGACTTCATAGTCGCTGACCTTACATACCCGCCTATTAGAACTAATTATAAATTTAACCTAATTACATTGATAACAGTCTTAAGGAGCCACTACAACGTAGGTAACATAGTTAAGGAATATTTATCTAGAGTTAGGGATAGGGGGTTTATAGTTTATACTGTCTTACATAATAAGACTTTAAGGGATGGTAGTCCTAGGTATGAGGAGGTATATATATTAGATTCCTCAGGTGGTATTACGTATGAGTTTAGTAGTGATGCCTAATTAATCAATCCATCCAATCCTTAACCTCAATCTTCCTTGGAATATACTCATCCATTAAGAACTTAAGCCCCTTACTAGTTAATGCTTCAATCTCTAGTTTAGCTTCCTTCTCTAGGAATATACTTACCTCAGCCCTCCATCGACTAGTTTGGAACCACTTATAATTGATTAACTCCTTAGCACGTTTTATATCTCTCTCCTTAGCCTTAATTATATAATTCCTTCTTTCAGATTCTGATAAGTACGGTTTTTTCTTAATATTGATGTCTCCGAAAATATCTGAAGGCATAACACCTAAGAACCTCAACCACGGGGTAGCTAGTCTCTCACTCTCGTAGGATAACGTTATAGAACCTATCTTAAATACGCTGTAGATATACCATCCGTAAGGGTCGCTATCAGTTAATATGTAGATAGGTAGTTTTAACTCCTCACTTAAACGTCTCACAAACCTTCTAGTAGCTCTATCAGGTTGTCCAGCACTAGTTATTAATAACGTCTTATACTTCCTCCAAAAACCTGCTCTATGAAGTTGTTGGAAGACGGCGTCTTTCTCAACTATCAGTACGTACTCAGCATCAACATCTAGGAATTCTATTAAATCAGGTGTAGGTTCTATTGAGTAAGCTCCATGTCCCATCTTACTAAGGTCTATAACATCATCTCCAGACCTTATCCTCATATTACCTACGACCTTACCCTTCTCTTTACTAAGTATTAGTAACTCCTCCCTAAGCATGTTTATAAATACTTCTAAATCCCTGATTATACTATCAGACTCCCTCTGCGAATCCCAGGTATTCTCACCTAGTATCCTACCTTCAGGTCCTCTATACCTTATAGTGTGTTTACCCCTATAGAATAAGTCACGGATTGTTGGGTACTCATCATTAGTTAACGCATTATAAATTATACTAGCCATTAAAACAGTCTGCATAAACTTCTTAGACTCTCTAACATCTAAGAATGACCTACTTAAGGTGTCAGGACCTAACAGTAGTAGTTTTCTACCCTCATCATATACTGTGTTACTTAAGGTCCTCTTCGGTATAACTATTGTTGGGTTTTCACCAGTTAAGATCTGATTAACGAGTTCCTTAAATCTATCACGTAAGACTTCTAAAGCCTTCTTCCTAACCTTCACATCAACACTTGATGTTAACTTCATAAGGAACACCTACTCAACACTTACTACAACATCATCTATACCCCTAATCTTCACATTCTTAAACTTCTTAAGAACAAGCTTAAATAACTCACTACTTAAGCTATTGTATGGTACGTCGTTAACAATTGATGAAAGAGATTTAGCGATATCAGGTATAAACTTTATAATCCCTATAGCCTTCTCAACTTCTTCCCGCTCCTTCCTCCTCCTTACAATATATGTTTTTAATTCTCTAGCAACCTCTCTAATCCCTTTCTCTATCTCATTCTCGATTTCCGGTACATCAGCTATACTTTCCTTACCAACCCCCTTATAAGGTATCTTAGTACTACATATATGTACTAGAACAGCTAGTGGTGCAGGCTTCTCCACCTCATACAGACTCCAGTCAATATTCTGATTAACTACTTTCCATGAGACATCAGACCTCTCATCATAGAGTAACGGTATCTTATTAGCAAATCTGAGGAGGAGTGGTTCTTCTGATAACGGTATGTTACCACCGTAGGCTAAACCTACCTCAACTATGAAGGCGTGTCCCTCATACACACTAGGTTTTCTAGTATTAGCGGTTACGAACTCTGGTTTTAATATAGACTCTAAACCAATCTTTATTATCTCCTCACCTAGATATGAGAGACTATCAGGTCTTGGTGGTTTAAAATTATTGAATTCTTTTAAAACCTTAGCTAATAACTCGATCTCATCATTACTTAACTCCTTCGGGTCTTTATCTGGGTTAAGCTTTAATAACTCAGTAATTGTTTTAGATGTAACTTCACCAATACCTTGAAACTCCTCAATCAAGAACTCCTTCAACGTAGTTGTAGTAGTATTAGATATTAACATCTTAAGTAACTCTATATCAACTCCGTGAGGATGTGGTTTAACCTCCTTAGGGGGTTTAGGCATTAAAGTAGTACTCCTCTTAAAGTATACTACATTATCTGTTGGGTCCTTAAAAATTATTGTAGCGTACGGTGCTATTATAGCAGTCCTCTTAAAGTACTCGTATACTTTAGACTTAGCTCTATTCCAATCACCTTCTATAAAGAGTTTAACTATCGTACCATGCCATTCACTACTCTTCTTAAAAGATGCTTTATGATGGATTACCGGCCTATTATTCTTAATATCAATACTTAATCTAAACATGTATATCCTTGAGGAATTAATAGTTGATGATAGTACTTCAACAGGTTTACCAGTAGTTATTTGACTGTAGAGGACTGCCATCTTAACACCTATACCGAACATACCTCTTGTCTGCCTAAGTACGTACTTAGAACTATAGAGTAGTTGAGCAAATGCTTGAGGTATATTATCTGGAGGTATGCCTATACCATTATCCTCTACACTAATTAAGTAGACTTCAGGTTTATCTGGTATGATTCCAGAATCTATAGAGACTTTAATTACTGGTAGGATACCGTATGAATCAGTAGCATCTAACGCGTTCTCAACTAATTCCCTAATTGATTGGTAAAGTGCTCTAGCAGGGTTTGAGAAACCTGCGATTTCCTTATTCCTATAGAAGAATTCAGCAGGACTTAAACTCCTAAATCTCTCAAGTTGCTGAATACTCACTATATCAACACCATATACTAATCCTAACTTAAATAAGATTTTTTAAGTATATGCTCTTAAGAGTTAAGTACTACATCACTGAAATATAACAACCTCACTCCCTAAAAGTTGACCAGGTATTCCCTTCTTCATACTAACTACTACTACATTATTCCTACTACTATGGACTTTAACTACCTTACCCCGATACTCATTCCTACCATCCTTAACTAAGACTTTACCTCCAATCAACCCATCAACTCTTAAACACCTACTCCTTAAAACCTTAACCAAGACCTGATCATTATACTGTCTATGTAGAGCTCTTCTAAAACCTACTATAACCCCATAACCTAACTCATTAATCATATACTGACTCATAACCACATCCTAAAATAATGAATTACTTAGACTTTTTAAGCTTTGAATTATGTAGACCTCCTATACTGAAAACATCATATAAGTTTAACATGTTTTTATTTATTATTTATTAATGCATTAACGCGGTATTAAGTTGATGAAGTTCGTAGTAGATTCCATGTTAGGTAATTTGGCTAGGTGGTTGAGGTTATTAGGATACGATACACTATATTTTAAACGTATTGAGGATTGGAGGTTAATTAATATAGCTAAAGATGATAGTAGAGTTCTACTGACTAAGGACTTAAGCCTGTATAGGAAGGCTGTTAAAAAGGATGTTAAGTCAGTATATATAGAGTCTTCAGATATAGTTGAGATGTTAGTGAGTGTAGCTAAGAGATTAAATATTAAGTTAGTATTTAACGAGGATAGTACACGATGTCCTCTATGTAATACCCTACTAGTTAGAGTTACTAAGGCAGAAGTCCTCCACTTAATACCTCAGGAGATAATTAATAGGTATAACGTTTTTTGGAAGTGTCCTAAATGTGAGAAGGTTTTCTGGCAGGGAAATCATTGGGATACTATAAGTAAAATACTTGAGGAAGTAAATAATAGGTTAAGTATGGTGGGAAGGAATGCAACACATTAGCAATTATGTAGACCCTAACGAGTTAAGTCTTGATGACGGAGTATTCCTAGTTAGACTAGCTAGGGAAGCTGTTGAAAAGTATTTAAAGGATAATAAAGTAATAGACCCACCATCTAACACCCCTAAAAAACTATTACTGAAGGGTATGTCCTTCGTCACTATACGTAAATTGGTCTTAGGAGGTCAGGAGTTAAGAGGCTGTATAGGTTATCTACAACCTATAGAACCTCTAGCTAAGAGCGTTATTAACGCAGCTATTGCAGCAGCTGTTGAAGACCCTAGATTTAACCCTATGACTGTTGAAGAACTTGATGATGTTATCCTTGAGGTCTCAGTACTATCAATACCTAAGACGTTAAGTAGTAAGGGTTGGGACGTACTTAACGAGGTTAAAGTAGGTGTTGATGGATTAGTAGTTGAGTATAGGATTTATAAAGGTCTATTACTACCTGAAGTTCCTGTAGAGTATTGCTGGGATGTAGAGACCTTCCTATGTGAGACATGTTTAAAAGCTGGTATGCCACCAGATTGTTGGTTACATCCAGGGGTTAGAATTCAGAAATTCAACGCTGTAATCTTTAAGGAGTTAAAACCTTCAGGAGATGTAGTTAAGGTAGATTTGATTGAGGAGTTTGAGAGGACTTGTAGGTTGTAGTTACGAGGGGAAAGCCTTTAGAACATACTTTTTATCTTAGCTTAATTAAATGATGCTTATGAAAATTAGATTAATTTCTTATGATTACGTTGATGATGTTAGGAGGTTAGTACTTCTAGGTTTTAAGGCGTTTACTAGTAGTGTTGGGGAGGATAGAGTGGATCACTTTAAGAGATATAAAGATAACTTAATTACTAAGTTAATCATTACTGTAGACCTTAGAGAGTTACTACGTACGGTATGTCTAAGACTTTCTAAAGGAGTTCGATGGGGGGTTAAGGAGTTAGTAGAGGGAGTTGTAGAAGAAGTAATTAAAGTACTACCTGAAGTACATAAGCTAAGTTAGTAGAAAGTTAATGTAGGGAGGAGTTATGATACTCTCAGATTTTGATTTAAGAGCTTACTTAAGTAGTGGTAGGTTACGTATAACACCATTTTCTGAGGAGATAGTTAGAGAGAACGGTGTTGACCTTAGATTAGGGAGTTGCTACTGTATGGTTAGAGAATCTAATGAAGTGTTGGATATATCAAGACCTGATGATATAAGTAAGTACTATGAGTGTGGTGAAGCTGATGAGTTCGTATTAAAACCTAACACAAGATACCTACTCCATACGTTAGAATATGTATCACTACCTCCTGAGTTGATGGGTTTTGTAGAATTAAGATCTACTTTCGCAAGACTTGGACTTATGATCCCACCAACTATAATAGATGGTGGTTTTGAGGGTCAGATAACTATTGAGGTTTTATCAACATCATTTCCGATAAAGTTAAGAGCTGGGATTAGATTCCTCCACGTGGTATTCTCAAAACTAACAACTCCTGTTAATAAACCTTATAGGGGTAAATACCAATTCCAGAAAGGAGTTAAACTACCAGTACTTAAGGACAGTACTTAAGGTTTAATAAGGGTTTCAGTGGGCTCCTAAGTCTTCACTAAAGATCTGTGACCGCCACACTCATCACTTAACTACTACATTCAAGATCTACCTCAGTATGTACTGTATTTAAGTTTTATACTCTTCTAGAGCTAGGTATTTAAACTCTGAAAAGTATCTTCTATGTAAGACTATGTCTAGAAAGGAAGTTAGGGTTGTTAAAGTTAATGATGTTGATGCTGTCATACCTTTAATGTGTGATGTTAAGGGGTTTAAAGTTAAGAGGTTAATAACTAAGGGTAGGGAAAACTCTGATAAGTTAATGTTGGGGGTATGCTTCGTAGAACCACGTGCTAAAGGTTATAGATGGTCTTTTACTGATAAGGATGAAGTTTACTACGTATTGAGAGGAAGGTTAAGACTTAAATGGGATGGTAATGCTGTTGAGTTTAGTGAAGGTGATGCAGTATACCTACCTGCTGGATACTCATATGAGTTAGAGAATTTAAGTGATGAGGAGGCAGTCATAGTCTACGTCCTAACACCACCTATAGAGTAGTAGGAGTTAATACGCTCTAACACACCTACATTTATTCTTACTTATTTAAATCTGGAATATAGGTTAGAACATATAACGTAACTTTAAAGCTATCTAAGTTAACTTACTAAGTACTTCTGAAGGGATTTCTGAAGCTCTAATTATAACGGCATTCTTAGGCGGTTTCTTCACAATGATGTTTAACGGGATATACCTTTCTGGATTATCTACAGCTTTACTCTTAAGTACTCTTACTTTTACATACTTATCCTTACCTAACTCCACATATACATACTTACCCTTCTTCAACCCCATTCCTTAAACCCCGGACTAAGTAATATACACACTTAAAATATTTTAATAATGATACTATAATTGGTTGGTAGTGTTTGAACAGTAAGGAGATTCTATGGTCTGAAATAGTTAGTAAGATTTCTAAGTGTTCTAAATGCGGTCTTCATAGACATAGAACTAACCCAGTACCTGGTGAAGGTTCTCTCTACAGTAGGATGTTACTTATTGGTGAGGCCCCAGGTAAGAGTGAGGATGAGGAGGGTAGGCCATTCGTAGGTGCTGCAGGTAAGTTACTAACTGAGTTGTTAGAGGTTAGAGGTATTAAGAGGTCTGAAGTCTTTATAACTAACGTTGTTAAGTGTAGACCTCCTAACAATAGAGAACCTTATGATGAGGAGATTAGAGCTTGTAGTGAGTATACAGTATCTATTATTAAGTTAGTAAGTCCTAAGATGATAGTTACCTTAGGTAATCATGCTGGTAAGTTTATTTTTGAGTTAGGAGGTGTTAGATGGGTTAGTGTTAGTAGGATGAGGGGAAGGTCGTATAAGATGGATATAGTAGGTATTAAGGAGGTCTTAGTTATCCCTACATATCATCCAGCAACAGCGTTATATAACCCAAATATAAGGTCAGTATTAGAGAGTGACTTCGATATGATTAAGGAGTACTACTTTATAGAGTACAGTATGGGGGGTATTAAGAGGAGGACACTACTAGACTTCATCGAAGGTGAGCATCATTAACGTCAAATATAGTTATGATGAATTAAGGAGGTTTATAGAGGAAAAGATTAGGTCTTTAAGGAATGAACTCGAGTTTTACGAGTCATTACTAAAGATGTTAGAGAGATTTGGTAGGGTTCCTGAGAGAGGTGAGGATAGGAAGTTTAAGGAGGAGGTTTTAGCGTTAAAAGATGATGAAGGTAATATAGTGATGACTGTAACTATTACACCAAGTAGGATTAAGGTAGTTCCTTTAATTAAGATTGATGCTGAACATGAGTTGATAAAGTCTTACTTAACTAGATTCTTAGATGAGAAGAAGTCCTCAAGTATTAGTAGAGTCTCTAAATACGATATTAAGTTAGCTAATGGATACGTATCTGAGATCTTAATTGAGGGTAACTTCAACGAGTATTTCATAATTGAGTTAGAAGCAGCTTTAACATACATCATAAACACTATAAGTAGGTCTTAATCATCAGATTAACTCTGAACAGACACCACTATCTTCTTGCCGGGTTTTCATCATCTTCTATAACAGTTGTTTTATAGAGTATTAAATCTTTAATTTACGTTTAAGAAAGTATATCTAGGGGATTGTGAACTTCATAATACTTGCTCAGACGTTCGCTAAGCTTGAAGGTATTAGTAGTAGGATTGAGTTAACTAACATCTTAGTAGACCTCTTCAGGAAGACACCGCCGGAAATCATAGATAAGGTAATATACTTACTACAGGGTAGGTTATGGCCTGAGTGGAGTGATATGCCTGAGTTAGGTGTTGGTGAGAAGTTCTTAATAAGAGCTATATCTATAGCTACTAAAGCTAGTGAAGGTGATGTTGAGAAGCTTTATAAGCAGTTAGGTGATTTAGGGAAGGCTGCTGAAGTACTTAAGCAGAGGAGTGGTTCTGGAGGACTAACTCAGTTTATTAAACTTCAACCTAAGGGAGGTAGTAGATTAACCGTTAATAGAGTTTATGATACATTAGTTAGAGTTGCTTCAACGGTTGGTGAGGGTAGTAGGGACGTAAAGATAAACTTAATTGCTGGACTCTTAGTTGATGCTGAACCTCTAGAAACTAGATACTTAGTTCGTTTGATAGAAGGTAGGCTTAGGTTAGGTATTGGGGATGCAACCATACTAGATGCTTTAGCTATATGTTTCGCAGGTTCTCAAGGGTTTAGAAGTGTTATTGAGAGAGCTTATAATATTAGAGCAGATTTAGGTAATGTAGCTAAGGTACTTGCGTTAGAAGGTGTTGAGAGTCTTAAGATTATTAAACCTAGTGTTGGTACCCCTATAAGACCTATGCTTGCTGAGAGATTAAGTGATGCTCATGAGATTTTAAGTAAGGTTGGTGGTAAGGCTTTAGTAGAGTTTAAATATGATGGTGAGAGAGCACAGATTCATAAAGACGGTAATAACGTGTGGATATTCTCAAGAAGACTTGAGAACATAACACATCAGTACCCAGATGTTGTTGAGGCAGTAACTAAAGGATTGAAATGTTCTAAAGCTATAGTTGAGGGTGAGATCGTAGCGGTAGACCCTGATACAGGTGATTTAAGACCTTTCCAAGAGTTAATGCATAGGAAGAGAAAACATGATATTCATGAAGTGATTAAGGAAGTACCAGTTAAAGTTTATCTCTTTGACATTCTCTATTTAGATGATGAAGACCTAACATTAAAGCCTATAACCATTAGGAGGAAATACCTTCAAGAAGTTGTTGAGGAGAGTGAAACACTGAGAATAGCTGATTATATAATAACTGATGACGTTAGTAAGTTAGAGGAATTCTTCTTAAAAGCTATTGAGAACGGTTGTGAGGGAGTTGTTGTAAAAGCAGTACATGATCAAGCTGTTTATCAAGCTGGTGCTAGAGGCTGGCTTTGGATTAAGTATAAGAGGGATTATAAGAGTGAAATGATTGATACAGTAGATTTAGTAGTTGTTGGTGCTTTCTACGGTAGGGGTAGACGAGGTGGTAAGTACGGGGCATTACTTATGGCTGCATACGACCCTAAGTCAGATACTTTTAAAACCGTATGTAAGGTTGGTTCAGGTTTTACTGATGAGGACTTAGAAACTATTCCTAAACTACTCCAACCACTAATAATAAGTCATAGACATCCTAGAGTTGACTCAGAGATCGAACCTGATGTATGGGTAGTTCCGTCATTAGTAGCTGAAATCATAGGAGCAGAACTAACTCTATCACCACTACATACATGTGGGAAAGGGGTTATGAGACCTGGTGTAGGTATCTCGATCAGGTTCCCCAGATTCCTAAGGTGGAGAAGTGATAAGAAGGCAGAGGATGCTACAACAGTTGATGAAATTATTGAGATGTTTAAAGGTCAGCTTAAGAGGGTTTCTGAAGAACCTAGTCGTGAACAATTATGAGTAGGTTTAGGTTGACTTAACTGATGCAACTATAACTCTTCTATTCTTACTAACTAGGGTTAACATACCACGACTTACTAATTCCTTCATTATTTTCTTAGCTATACTAATATTCACACCTAGTTTAGAGGCTAAGACGTAGGGGGTTATGATACTCAAGCCAGTTACTTCTTTAATAGCTCTGTTAATTAATGACTCATCAACTAGTAGTGATACCTGAGACTTCTTATCACGTTGTTCAGTCTTCTTCATCTGATGTTTAAGCTGTTGTTCTAAAGCTTTCTTCTGACGTTTTTCAATTATTGATATGGGTTTCCCTCCCTTACCTCCTCCCATTACTACCCACCAACATATTATACGTTATGTAAGCTTTAAATATTATCTGAAAGTACCTATTAAGTTATCATCTATAAATACTGAAATAACAGGTATTGTCTTCCCTCTAATCCCTATCCTAACTCTATGTTTTTCAGAATTACCTACGTTAAATTCTAAGTTGATGGGTTTTCCAGTTAATACAGTAGTGTTAATTACACCATCATCAACAATTATTGAGATTTTACTAGAAAACATATCGTAGTCTACAATCACTGTATGTAATTCTTTCTCACCAACTGTAAACTTAATGTGTTGCATTCTAACACCGTATAGTAAGTTCTTAATATAGTTAAATTACTTACTGTTTCAACATCCTCATAAACACTATATAACCTGTATGACCTACCATCATAGTCTTAGGTCTTATAGCATCCTTCGAGACCTCATACTCTCTAAGAAGTATTTCATAGGTCCTTAAATCTATGAATAAACCACTATCTAATACGTAATTAACTAACTTCTCAACTTGATTAATTGATGGTAGGAATGATATTACTGTTGCTGAAGGTTTTAAAGCCTTTGCTAGCGTGTTAAGAGCGTTCCAAGGGTCTGGTATATCTAGAATTGCTGAATCAATATCGTAGTCCTCCACCTCAGTCCTCACATCCTTATTTCTGAAAGTAACTCTATTTTCTAAACCTACTAGTCTTAAGTTCTCTAAAGCCACGTCAATACGTTTCTTATCTATTTCATAGGCGTATACATGACCTTCATCACCTACATACCTAGCTATAACAGCTGTTAAGAATCCAGTACCAACACCTCCCTCAATTACTTTACTACCTGGGCGTATATCAGCTAATAATGCTATGAAGCCTAAGTCCTTAGGGTATATTACCTGAGTAACCCTCTTAAACCCCTTGAACATGTAATCTATTAAGGTAGGTCTTAACACGCAGGCCTTAACACCAGTACTTAACTTAACAACACTACCATACTCTACACCTACGATATCATCTAATGTTATAGAACCCTTATCAGTAGATACCTTCCTACCCTTAACAACCTTAACTAATTTAGACCTCCTCTCATCAACGTAGAGTAACACGTATGAACCGTAGTTTACGGCTCGGTTCTGATGTCCTACATCATCATTCAGAAATACCAGCCCTCCTCACAGCCGACTACTCTAAGAATTCCTAAGTACTTAAACTTAAAAATATGATATCAGCTAAAACATCATTGATAATTACTAATTAATTTTAAGGATCTTAACATTATCTGTAGCAACCCTTATAGTACGTTGTTTAGACTTATTAACATTATCTAACTCTTCATCACTAAACCATAACTCCTTCTTAAGTAAATCCCTAATAGCGACTCTTATAGCCTCACTCCTACATGAATACCTACCTAGTCTAACAAGTTCATCAATACCATCAATATATGTATCAGGTATTTTTACAGTGATTATCCTCAAGGTACTCGCCTATTTACACGTTTAAATCAAATTAACTTAAAAGGATTACGACGTAATTAAACCTTAGTAGGGTGGTAGTTATATTACCTATTAAGATATATGCAGTAGGTGACGTACATGGTCTTAGGTACTTCAACATATTCTTAGCATCGTTAAAATCTTTAATTAACTCAAGACCTAACTTAATAATATTTGCTGGTGATATGATTGATGGTGGTAATGTTAGAGAACTTAAATTAGTAGTAGATGCTGTAAGGTTTAGATTTAATGATGTACCTATAATTGCTGTCTTCGGTAATGAAGAATATCAGGAAGTTGAGGAGAGGTTAATTAAGGAATACCCGGAAATCACATGGCTTAACGATAGCCCTACAGTACTGTATGTAGATAATGTGAGGATCGGGATCGTAGGTAGTAGAGGATCTCTGGAAAAGTTGACTTACTGGCAGAGTAAGAATAAACCGATGTTGGAGAAGGTCTATAAAGAGAGAGTATTAATAATTAAGAAGTTAATTAATGAAATTAAGAAGGTATCCGATATCTCCATATACGTATCTCACTACGCTCCAACGTTTATCACAGTAAAAGGTGAACCTAATAGGATACTACCGTTTATGGGTTCTAGAGATATGGAAAACACTATTAGGGAATCTAAGCCAAATATAGCAATACATGCACATGCACATAACTCTAAAGTCTTAGAGGCAGTTATAGATGGTGTAAGAATTTATAACGTATCATTACCTGCAAGGAAAGGGATAACAGTAATAAATCTAATACCACCTCTAAAGACTTAGTAAGCTATGTTAGAGGATGTTAGTAATTAAAGCATTATAGGTATGATACTTACATCAGTGGATACTTAACACTCACTTCAACATCATTAATAACTCTACTTATTATTTCTCAATAGTGAGTAAGGATAATAATGTTGAAGTACATAATATTGGGATCATATCGTTGAAGTTTAAACCCTTACTCCTTAATTCCTTATCAAGTCTATATAACTCGTTAGTTATACTTGATTGTTTAGTAGTTGTTATTTTAAACGATAAGCCGTAAATATTCTCTAACCCATGAAGGTATGCTGATATAGTTGCTAAGTTAAGGTCGTAAGTCTCCTCATAAACTTTTATGAATTTACTACTCATACCTACTATGATGTCTAACTTATCAACTAACGTTGTGAGGGGACGTATATGCTTACCTAATACTTGATAAATACTCCTTAAGTTCATATGATTAGTCCTGATAACGCCTTCAGTAAGTCCTGAATCCTCAAATACCTTACTAAACTTATCTAGTTTTTTGAGGACCCCATATACTTCTAAAGCATCACTAACATCTGAGTATGTCATCATAGTCGTAAGTGCTTTTCTAAAAGTACTTAAGTTAAACTGTTTCTCGTTAGTTAATGTGTAGGAGGACGCTATAACTGTAGGGATTAACGTTATATGTAATTCTACAACTGTGTTGATACCTAGCTTACTTAATGAGGATGTAATAGCTTGAGAAACTAACCTACCTATACCTACTGATGGGAAGCCAATAACTCCTTTAGCTACTGACTCACCTAACGTTACTGACTGTAAGTATGTATCTAATGCTGATACCACAGTCCTTACATACTTATACGTGTCTAAGTCATATATAGAGAATCTGTGTACAGCACCAGGTTTAACATAAGAATATACACTTAAGTCAATAGCTTCTACTAAGCATTGGAAAACCCTCAACACCTACACCCAAACTTAAAACTTGTACTAACTACTTAAAGTACTATCGTCTGTAATTCACCCTGAGTGGAAGCTTGCCCTTCAGGGCGGAGATATGTTATAGTAGTGTTATAAACCATTTGCTACTACGTAAGTGGAGTTGGGTGTAGGCGAGCTTAACGAACTCTAACTAGTGAGTGAACCCCAGAGGACATAGAACACTCACCATTCATGATGAGGAACCGTCAGTTGAGAAGTCCTTACACACCTCATTAAAATTAACTCGTAGATCCTTAGGAGGGGTTATTATAATGAGTAACTTAAAAACTTATTAGAGTGCTTAAACCCTAGCTTTAAGGAGATCGAATGAGTAATGTAAGCTCTAGTGATATATGGTATATGATATTAATAGCTTTCTTCATACTATCATTCATACTTAACTTCACTGACATACCTCAGAGGATGCAGTTATGGAGATTTGCTTCATATGTTAGACGTAGGTTAATACAGCTTGACGAGATCGAGAATGATATTAGACGTAGGTTAGTTAGTTACTTAAGTAAGTTAAACGTAGCTTCACCTAAGGATGTAATAGATAACTTCATAAATAATTACTTCCTAATAGAACCTGTAAGTATAGAACCTACAGATATCATTAGGAGATTAGCACATTTAATCAGTGTTAGAGATACTAGCGTTAAGGAATATGTAGATCGATACATACCTGGACTTCAGAAACCTGAGAGACATAACGTGATCGTAGCTTTAGAGATAGCCTCAGCTATTAATAGCGTTAATAAAGTGTTAAAACATTATTTCAAGTTAGGTTTAAAGAATAATAACTGGATACTACTGATGCAGTTAGCTCTTAGTATGCCTGAGATATTGAGGATAGTGAATGCTTATAGTAGGGCATTAGACGCTTTCTCAGTAGGTACTCCTATAGGTGATGGTGCAGGCCCATTAGTAGTTAGGTACTTAGTAGGTTCTGCAGAACCTAAGCCGATAGCTGAGGATACAGTATATTATGAAGTAGCACTTAATAATAGGAAGGTATATGCTATTAAGGCTGAAGGGCCTGGTGCTACTGTAGGGAAGCCTGGTGAAGCTGTTGATAAACTTATAGGGATGTTAGGTGGTAATGTAGCGAGGGTAATTACTGTTGATGCAGCTCTCAGACTAGAGAGTGAGGATACCGGTGAGGTTGCTGAAGGTGTTGGAGCAGCTATAGGTGATATAGGTCCTGAGAAAATTAGTATTGAGAGAGCTGTAACTAAGTATGGGATACCCTTAGATGCTGTAGTTGTAAAGATGTCCATAGAGGAAGCTATAAATACTATGACTAAGGAGGTCTATGAGGGAGTCCTAAAAGCTCTTGAGAAGGTTAAGGAAGTGATAAATAGTAGGGTTAAGGAGGGGGAGGCAGTAGTAGTTGTTGGTGTAGGGAATACTGTAGGTGTTCTCTAATGATTCAATTCATTTCCTTAGATTACCTAACTATAATGCTGATAATCCTAACAGCATTACTATTCATCTTTACTATAATCTCTATGTTCACTCAGAAGAGAATGAGTAAAACAGCTACAACACCTAAAATCGTTGTTAAGATAAGATGTTTGAATAACGATTATAATGAGGAGAAAGAATTTAACAAAGGATATTATGTAGGGTTAGAGACTGGTAAATGCCCGAAATGCGGGAGTAAATTAGTAGTTAACGCTATATACACTACAGGAGGTATTAAAGAGAAAGAGATTAAATAAATAGGTCTAACCCTCACTTAAATACTTCATAATTAATTATTAACAGTAGAGAGTAGGGTTGGTCGTTATTATCACTTCCTTACTAGTTATTAAGACTGTCTCCTCAAATTGTGATATATATGCTTTAGGTGATGACTCTATAAGTACTGGATACTGTCTTAACATGTTCTTCAACTTTAACGAATTTAAAACCATCCTTAAGTTACTTAATGAGATCCTTAATTCTGAAAACCACCTCTCACAAAATGGTAATGTCCTAAACTTATTTAGGATGTAGTTAGTTATCTGGACTTCCTGAGTTGTAAGTCCTTTAAATTTAGTCTTTGATAAAGCATAGATACTCACTTCACTACCCTCAATCACATAACCATTACCTGTAGAAATGAATGGTTCTATAGCGTATGCCACCCCACGTCTGAACTTACCTAACTGCATTACATCACCGTAGTTAGGTATGATATCACCAGCATGAATTACATACCTATCCATGCTATGACCACCTAAATTCTTAATAGGTTTAAATCCATACTTCTTCGCGGTCTCCTCAATAACCTTACCAACTGCTGAGAACTTCACACCCTCGTTAACAACTCTTAACGATTTTTCTAAAGCCTCCCTAGAAGCTTCAACTAAAGTATTTAGCTTATCATTATAACATAACGTTATTGCTGTATCAGCGATATAACCATCAACATGAATCCCAATATCTATTTTTACGATATCGCCCTCCATAATAACTAAATTAACATCATCTAATAGAGGTGTTTTATGAGCAGCTACAGAATTTATGGATATGTTTATCGGAAATGCTGGTTCACCACCGAGTTCTCTAATCATGTCCTCAGTAGTATTTGCTAACTCAAGTAATTTCACACCTGGTTTTACATAACTATATAAGAACTGCTTCACCCTCCATGCAATATTACCAGCCTTTAAGTACTTACTGACTACCTCCTCATCCATGACTTAACATCCTCAGAACCACTGACCTCAGCCCTGCACGGGCTCTTCATCAATCCGACCTTTCGAGCCTCATCACATATTTAAATCATAACTACTAGGTTTATAAAGGTGACTATACTGCCTAAGCTAGTAGTAGGTATTAGCGGTGCTAGTGGTGTAATCTACGGGTTAAGACTACTAGATTACTTAAGTAAGTTAGGGAGTTATGAGACCTACGTAATATTAAGTAAGAATGCTGTTAAAGTTGCTGATCATGAATGCTGTAGTAAGGAATCGTTCATTAAGATAGTTAAGTCTAGATGTAGAGAATTATACGTAAGTAGTGACTTAAGCTCTCCCTTATCAAGTACGTCCTTCATATACAACTTCAATTCTATGATTATAATACCGTGTTCACTTAAAACTCTCGCAATGATAGCTAACTCCATTCAGGGAAACCTACTGAGTAGGACTGCGTTAAACTTTCTAAGACTGAGGAAACCGTTGTTGCTAGTAATTAGGGAAACACCGTTAAGTACTATAGATATAATTAATATGCTTAAGGCCTCATTAACTGGTGCAACGATACTACCTGCTAGCCCAGCATTTTACTCAAACCCTAAAAACTTAAGTGATGTTGTTGATTACGTTGTTGGGAAGGTATTAGATGTGTTAGGTATTGAAAATAAATTATATAGACGTTGGGGTGAGGATAGAGTTACTCAAGATAGATATCTTTGCGTCCAGTTCTTCGACCAAGAATGTCTTTAACTTTACCACCACCAATATCGTATTTCTCAACTTCTTTAAAGAAGTCCTCAACCCCCTCACTAAACCTTATAGCTAGAGTACACACACCATTTGGTAGTAATGCTTTACGTTCGCAGAAAGCGAATTGACATCTATACCCTAAGCACTGATCACCAATCCATCTACACATTGCTGACTTCTGTACATGACCTTTTACAACTTTATTAACGAATACTAAGGAGTTCTTAGAACATTTAAAGAATGGACATAATTGATTACAGAACTTACCTATTGGTAGTGGTTTTAACTCCTTACTACTACTACCATGCTGACCTTCAAATCTCTGGGGTTTACCTGCAGCTCCCACTAAACCCACCACACTACCGGTACTCCCTAATAGTACCTACGGTTTAAACCATTTAAACATTATGTAACTTACCTCTTTATCAGGATATATAACAGCTATTATCAACTTCTTCCTCACACTATGTGAGAGCCTACCCCAACCTATCAAGTCTCCAGGATCTATATTAGAGTTGAACCTGATCACCTTAATCAGATATGGTGCGTGTTCCAGCCCTGGTCTTAACCTATATACAGCAAAGTCTGCACCGTACTTAAGACCTGACCTAACGATGAAACCCTCCTTCCTTAACTCCTTATAAACTAAGTACAGGTCTTCAAAATTATCTACTCTACTAACAGCTATATCCTTAAACTCCTCTATACTTAACTCCCTACCTATATGTTCTACACTAATTACTTTATTTTCGAGGAGGTACATACCCTCAATTAGAGATAACTCTAACGGTGATGAGATATCAGTATCTTTAGGTTTCTTAACACCTAACGGCTTACCAAAAAATCCTTGAGAAAATATTTTCCTAGCATCGTTAACATCGAATACTATTAGCTTAGACCCTACTAGTTGAGCTTTAATCATAACTCAGATCCTATGAAGTGATAAATACTTTAGATTAGTACCTACATCCTTCAGATGATCTGCTGCATCCTCAAGCTTATCTATTAATTCCTTCATAAGTACTAGAGTACCTGCATCACTCCCACAACTCTTAACAACTTCTATTAATGCATGTCTATAGAAATTATCTATATCATCCTCAAGCTTAACTATATCATTATATATCTCTCCAATCTTCCTCGGATTTACAGATATTAACGTAAGCATACTATCTAAGTCTTCTAACATGTTAATACTACCTCTCACCATAGATTCTAACAACGAGTATAACATATCACTAATCTCTACAGACCCCTTAGTAGATAGTGCTAGAGCTCTATAGGAAGTCGCTTCACAACTCTCTGTAGACTTAAGTATATTATTCACTATTGAGACATATATATCCTTATATATTAAGGCTGGTGAGACCCTAACTATATACTCCATAACTGATATCGCATTACTCTCCACGTTATTCTTAATACTTCTTATCCTTTCATGCCTTACCTTAACCAACTCAACCTTATCATCACTTAAGTCCTTAAGCTGACTTAAAACTTCTCTAAACCCCTGGATAATATCCCTAATCAACGACTTAACCCTCTCAACTATATTAGACTCCGCTATACTCTCACTACTACCCACGCTTAACTCCAGCCTTAAAGCATCCTCACTCATGACTTATCTTACCACTATGAGATCTTATTAGGAGTATATATTTGTTTAACTAAATTTTCACCATAAAGAGTTAAACTACGGTAATTACTAATCACTAACTTATGAACTCCTCCCTATAGAGTTACTAAGACTTACTAGTATTTCATTAACGTGAGAGATATCATTAACTATATCGTTTAATTCTATAGATTTTATCTTACCACGACGTATATGCTTAGATAAAATCCTAAGTAATTCTAGTTCATTATTAAATGCTATAAGGACGTTATACTCAAGTAAAGTATATAGTTCATTACCTACGTTACTATTGTTTAACTCTATACTGGAAACTTTAGATGTTACACTACTATATACCTTCCTAGCATGTCTTAAGTCTTCAACTAAATCCTTAATTAGGTCCTCACTATGACGACCACTACTAACCTTACTTAACTCAACCCTTAATCTATTAATTAATCTCTCATGTCTTAACGTGATCTCCTGAACTTCATTAAGTATTTCAAAATATGACATCTAAGTCCCTCTCACAGTCACTATACTATTATCTGCTATTCCTTTAGACTTCATAGCATCGGGATTAGCCCATACCTCATTAGGAGGTACTTTATCACTTACCACAGCCTTCAACTCTATACGTTTTTTCCCAGCTACAGCAATATACACTATATCCTTTATCCCTAACTCCTCAGCTAGAGCTTTAGGTAGATATACTTCATCAGCATTTACAGAACTATTATATTTCAACCTAACCCTCCTCTCCTTAACCTTAGCTTGCTTAGACATCAATGACTGCGGTGGTGGTATTATAGATACTAATGACTTAATATCCCTCTTACTACTACCTTCTTTAACATCTTTACTAGATTCCGACAGTAGATCCACCACTTTAAAGATATCCTTAGAAATATTTAAGAGTTAAACCTACATAAATTAGTAAGTAGTCCTTAAGTATAGAGTAATTTAGTTATAGAAACCATTAGTAAATTTTAAGTTATTTCGAAAAATCCTGTTAAGAATTCCTGTATTTTCTTTAATACCTCATCCCTCCTCACCCTAACCTGCTTTCTAGAATCTCTATCACGGAGTGTTACTGTAGAATCTACTAGTGTTTGATGATCTACAGTTACTACCACCGGTATACCTATCTCATCAGCTCTAGCATATCGTCGTCCGATAGTTCCTGAATCATCATATACTACGTAAAACCCACTATTAACTAATTCTTCATATATCTCCTTAGCTTTAGCTTCTAACTCAGTATCATTAACTAGAGGATATACAGCAACTTGAATAGGTGCTAAACCCCTCGGTAATTTTAAAACTACCCTCCCATCCTCTTCACTATACGCATGATCTAAAGCCACTAGTAATAACCTCTCAGCACCAAACGATGGTTCTACAACATGTGGTATTATATGTTTACCACTTACTTTCTCAGTAACTTCCTGAATACTTACAGCTGATTTCGGTATTGAGTACCCGCCTAATACTATATGTTCTTCAGAACTACTTAAGATCTTAGATCTTAAGTCGTTAACATCTATTGATGATATTAAGTTTAACACTTCTGTAGCTTTATCTTTAAATAGTTTACCTATCAACGCCTTATTAACTATAACCTTATATGACTTAATAATCTTAGGTTCTTCAAACCTCTTAAAAACTCTGAGGTCCTGACCACTATACCTCATATGTCTTGATAAGTCGTAATCAGTTCTATAAGCATGACCTGAAACTTCTAACCACCCCCACCTACTAATCCTAACTAACTGATCGAATGTCTGTGCAGAATAATGAGCTCTCTCATAAGGTAACTTCTCCTCAAACATCATATCATGTTCAGGAACTCCAAGATCTATTAAGAAGTCCCTAGCTATACACATCCAGTAAGCTGTCCAAGGCATTTTAATAATATTCTCTCTTAAGGCTTCGTAAACATCAACTTCTATAGGTTCTTGAGACCCTTTAAGCCTATCCTCCGCACGTAATATCCTTAACTTACCTTTACATCTATCTAATAAGGGGCATTCAGGATTTTCAGAGTCGAAGAAGAATTCAACCTCCATTATAGTGAATTCCCTAAGCCTTACAATACCTTGCCTAGGTGAGATCTCATTACGTGCTACCCTACCAATCTGAGCTATACCTATAGGTAATCTCTCCCTGAAGGCCTCATAAACACGTTTAAATGCTGTGAAGATACCTTGAGCTGCTTCAGGTCTTAAGAATCCGATATCTTGAGAGTAAGGACCTATAGTTGTTGTGAATAGTAGGTTGAATAGTCTAACATCACTTAACTCACCACCACATAATGGGCATTTAATCCCCTCATCACGTATTAACTTACTTAATTCCTCAACACTCATACCCTCAACTTTAACATTAAGACTATCCTCAACTAACTGATCAGCTCTAAACTTCCTACCACATCTTAAACACTCAACTATAGGGTCTGTAAAGTGTTCTACATGACCACTAGCCTCAAGTACTTTATAAGGCATTATTATAGGAGTCTCAATCTCTACTACAAATCCTTGATTCTTCCTTACAAACCACTCACGCCATTTCTCAACTATTCTATTCTTGAGGAGTATGCCTAGGGGTCCTAAATCGTAGAAGCCAGCTACCCCACCGTATATCTCGTAGGAAGGCCAGAAGAACCCTCTCCTCTTAGCTAACTCAACAATTTTTTCGTACTTATCATAGCTACTCATCCTTAAACCCCCTAAACTATAGATACTTAACCCAGATATATGAAATTATATAGTTAATTAAGACTTATCAGTTCAAACACGTATAGAATTCATAACACTTAGTAGTAGAACTGGTACATCATACTCTACCTCAGTAAAACCACTAATTCACAGTAAGTATTAAATCATTCACTAATTAAACGAATTTAAAACAGTATAACGTATTCTTCTTAATTAGAGGGTATTACATGAAGGAGTTATACATAGTTAAAAGTCCTTACATATTCAACGGTATGGATGTAAGAGTTGAGAAACCTTTATTTGCTGTTGTCGGTATTCCATTAGATTCTACATCTAGTTTTAGGTCTGGCTGTAGATTCGCACCATTATATGTTAGACTAGCTTCACAAACTATAGAGTTATTCTCGTTAAGGTCTTTAGTAAATATTGAGGAAATCCCTATAGTTGATGTCGGTGATATGGTGATACCCCACGGTGATGTTACTAAATCATTAAGTATTATTGAGAATGTAGTCTCAGAACTAGTTAGTGATAATTTACGTGTAGTGATTATAGGTGGTGAACACACACTTTCTTTAGGAGTTGTTAAGGGTTTGATGAGGGCATCAACTACTAGTAATGTCTGCTTCCTATGTTTCGACTCACATAGTGACTTCAGGTACGAATACTTAGGTAGTAAGTATAGTCATGCATGTGTTACTAGGAGGATCTACGAGATCTTAGGTAGTCGTAGAGTTACTTTAGTAGGTATTAGGGCTATTTCTCATGAGGAGTATAGAGACTTAAAAAACTTTAACATAAGATACTTCACATCTAATCAGGTTAAGACCTTAGGGGTTAGGGAAATCAGTAGGAATGTAAGTAAAGTGCTGGAGGATTGTTCTAAAATACATTTAAGTATTGATTTAGATGTTTTAGACCCAGCATACGCCCCAGGTGTTACAACACCTGAACCTGAAGGGATAACACCTACTGAATTACTAGATATTCTACAACTACTTATTGACGATAGATTTACGTCCTTAGATGTGGTTGAATTAACACCTACTTACGATCAATCAATGATAACATCAGTAGTTGCTGCTAAGATAATAAACGAAGTTATAGGAATGATATACAGTAAGATTCCTACGTAATATTATTAGTTAAGGATTACTATATTAGTCTCTTTAAACAGGAAGTTAATACAATAAAATTTAAGAATACTTCCTAAATTAAATAGTGAGGAGTACTATGAGTGAAGGAATACTTTATAAGTGTTGGATGTGTGGGAGGACGTTCTCAAACAAGGATATAGAACTTATTGAGAGGATTAGTTGTCCATACTGTTCATCTAGGATAATAGTTAAAATTAGGAAGGATGTTTGGAGAGGGGTAAAAGCTGTTTAATACTAATCACCCTACTACCCTAACTCAGCTTATCTAAGTTAGGAGGTAATACCTCTAGTTCCTAAAATGTTTTAACCATTTAATAATTACTAAGTTAATTAATTAGGAGGAAGTATTGAGATTAAGGCTTGAAGTAATATGGTGACTAATTATGTTGTAAGTACTAGGAAGTGGCTTGATGATGATGAGTTTAGAGAAGTTATTAGTATTGCTGATTATCTCGGGAGGGAAAATGGTGTATCAAAATTTAGTCTTAACTTAAGTAAGATTTTAAGAAATGGTTTTGATGTTGATGATGTTATAGAGATACTTGAGAAATATGATTTCACCTATACTGAAGATCTAGTTAGAACACTCTCTAAACAACTTTCTAAAGAGATTGAAGTTGTGATGGAATTTGATGTTAATAGTAAGAACGTAATATTACTACCTAATACCTACTTAGGAGGAATTTATGAGAAGATAAAGAATTACGTTACTTATGATAGACAGAAGAAGTATTTTAAAGTACTTCCTTACTACTTCTTCACTGTAGTAGAGATTTTAACTGACTTAGGTGTTAAGGTAATTAACAATACAGGATTTAAAGAGTCACAACCACTACCTTCTAAACTAGAATTTAAAGGAAGTTTAAGGGATTATCAGGTTGAAGCTCTTGATAGGTGGGTTTCTAATAACTATCAAGGTATTATAGCACTCCCAACAGGTTCTGGGAAGACTATCATAGGTATAGCAGCTATTTGTAAATTAAATGAGAGGTGTTTAATAGTTACTTACACTAAGGATCAGTTAACTCAGTGGGTAGACTCAATACTAAGGTTTACTAATGCGTCGAGATCTGCTATAGGTATGTACTATAGTGAGGAGAAGAGTATCGCCCCAATAACTCTAACTACTTACCAGACAGCCTATAAATACATAACTGATTTAATGCCTTACTTCTCCTTACTCTTAATAGATGAGGTACATCACCTACCTGCTGAGAAGTTTAAACATATTGCCTTATATTCCGTAGCACAACATAGGATGGGTCTTTCAGCAACTCCATATAGAGAAGATGGTAAACACACTATTCTCTTCCCATTAATGGGTGGTGTTGTATATTATAAGACACCTACAGAACTTGCTGAGAAGGGGTACTTAGCACCTTATGAAGTTATTACAGTATATGTTAAGTTAACTACGGATGAGAGGAAGAAGTATTTAGAGTTAATTAAGAAGTATAGAGAGTTAGTAGGTAGTACTACATTTGAGGATGTTTTAAAGGCTGCTAAGAACGGTAATCCTAAAGCGTTAGAAGCGTTGAAGATCCATACATCAATTAAGTTACTAGTTCAGAAGTCTAGGAGTAAAGTAGAGAAAGTGAAGGAGATCGTAGAAGCTGAGGTTAGTAAGGGGAATAAGATCATAGTATTCGCACATTATGTAGACCTTGCTGAAGAGATAGCGAAGTCTGTTAGTGCTTTACTCCTTACAGGTGATATGGATAAGAGTAGGAGGGAGTACATACTAAGTAGGTTTAAGCAGATGAAATATGGTGTATTAGTAGTTACTACTGTTGGTGATGAAGGCCTAGATATACCTGACGCATCAGTTGGTATCTTAGTCGCTGGTACCGGCTCTAGAAGACAATTCATACAAAGACTTGGTAGGTTACTGAGGCCTAAGGAGGGGAAGAAGGCAGTACTATATGAGATAGTAGTGAGGGGTACTAGTGAGGAATTACAGTCAAAGAGACGTAAATCTGTAGGATTAGATTTAGATGTTGAAGATCAGAATATGTAAAGTAGTGAACGAAGTAGGAGACCCTTTAAAACTATTAAGTCAGTAGTGAATATCAAAGATCTATTAGGTAATTCTAAAGCTAATATATTCGAGTTTAAGTAAATTAAAGGCTTACCATAAACTAATAACTTATTCAGTATATAGTGATTACTTATGAAACCTTGGAACTCCTCAGATTCAATACCGTAAGTTAATATATGGTCTTTAAAGTAAGTCTTCAAATACCCTCTAACTAATACCTTATCAACACCTTTAAAAGACCTTAAATCTATAATCGTCCTTAACTTAAGTAATGAATTACTAAACGTAGGTTCTAAACACTCACTACATGATATAAGTACAGCCTCACCATATTCTAAAACCTCATCTAACGTATCGATAACCTTAACACTTAATCCTAAATCCATTAAAACATTTAGTACAGGTTTATCAGCTAATACCACTAAGTTATTAGGGAACTCCTTACATTCTACCCAAACATAGTCAGACAACTTATAAACACTTATATCTAAGTTTAAACTTAACAACCTACTCACTACCTCATAACCATTCTCACAACGTATAAAGAAAGTTAATGGAGGTATAGCTACGTACCTTCTAACATCATTTATAAGAACAACTACTACAGACGTCCTTAAATTTACTAGTATATCTGTAGCCTCCCTAAAGCTACTTAAGTATTTAAATACTTTAAATAAAGTTTCTAAGCTATAATCATCTAAAACAACTACTACATAATCACTACTAACTAACCTCCTTAAACCCTCCACCTAATCCCACCTAACTAACCCATCATATCTTTCTCAATACCCTAACCAGGAATTCACTCTTATATTTCTGATTAAAATCTAAAGAATTAAACCGCTCACACCATATTTAAAGTTAAATACAGTCAACAAATAATTATATAAGTATTTTAAACTCCTCTACAAATTCATGTTGGTAATGATGAGTCTCGTAAGGATTGATCGGTGATCTCGACCAGGCTTCTGATAAATTTATATGATATTAGCTACTGACCTCACGATCGTGTATATATCATATATACTCATCTAATGTTTTAACACTACTATATACCTTCTTGATAGTTTTCCAACTCCTTCTAACGATAGGTGGTAGTTCACTATGTGTTAACACTATATCCTTAATCCACTTTACTGTTTTAGGGTCTGAAGGATACCCACTCCCGAAATCACCGTATAAAGTTTTTAAATATTCTACGTGTTTATCCCTTAATACCTTAGCTACTATACTAGCTGCTGATACCGGTATGTATTTTTCATCAGCATTATATTCAACGACTAAGTTAGTACTGTGATGTATTATATCACTTAATGAATTAATTATCTTCTTAATATTTGATGTAGAGTCTACATATACTGTAGTTGGTTTAAAACCTAACTTATATGCAGTCTTAATCGATGCTCTAATAGCGTCTATGAATAAGTCGTTAAGATTTACAGTATCTATAACATCTGGTTGATACCTCCTGACGTATATATATGATGTGTTACTTAGGATTACTTTAAAGAGTTTAACCCTAGAATTAGGTGGTAACTTCTTACTATCTTTAACACCAACATTAGCTAATAATTCAATAACATCATCGTATAACGCAACTGCAGCTACAAACATATCACCTACTAAACATCCCCTCCCAGCCTCATCAATACCTAAGTACAGCAACACCTACCCCTAACGAGTAATATTGTAATTACAATATTTAAAATGACATAAGTTTAATCAATATCTGGATAGGGATGGTAACTAACTTACCTACTGAAGCTAAGGTTAGATTAGCTAAGTATTCAGAAGCTAAAACTCCTGAGGAGAAGTTAAGAGCTCTTCAAGAATTCCTATCTGTAGTTCCTAAGCATAAGGGTACTGAGAACTTAGTTTACTGGGCTAGGAGGCGGATGGCTGAGCTTAGAGAAGAGATTGAGGAGAGGAAATCTAAGAGGGTTGGGGGTGGAGGTCCATCATTCTTTATAGAGAAGGAGGGTGCAGCCCAGATAGTTATTTTAGGGATGACGTTAAGTGGTAAGAGTTCTATATTAAGTAGACTTACTAACGCTAAACCATACATAAGTGATACTCCATACAATACTAAGTTCCCTGTACCCGGTATGTTAACTTATGAGGATATACAGTTCCAACTTATTGAGGCACCAGCAGTAGTTAAGGGGCTATCAGATGGTGCTATATGGTGGGGTTCACGTGTATTAGGTCTTGCTAGGAACTCCAACGCGTTAATGCTTGTTATAGACTTAAGTAATAACCCTTTAGAACAGTTAGAAATAATTATTAATGAGTTAAACAATGCTGGTATATACACTACACAGCCTAAGGGGTACGTAGTTATAGAGAAGTCTAAAGCTTATCAGGGGGTTAAGGTAGTGAATCTAGGTAAGTTAGTTAATTGTACAGTAGACGATGTTAAGAAGTTATTAGAATCTTATAGGATATATAACGCGTTAGTTAGACTATATGGGGAAGTAACTCTAGATGATGTTGAGAGGAGTATATTTGAGAACATAACATATAAACCAGCTGTAGTCTTAGCTAATAAATACGACTTAATTTATAGTAAAGACATTAATGAGATAGTTAAAGACTTACGTTCTGTATGTGGAGACCTACCAATCTTCATAGTATCTGCTAAGACTGGGTACGGACTACATGAACTACCGAAGAACATATTTAAAATCCTTAACATAGTTAGAGTCTATACTAAGGAACCTAATAGTAAGTCACCATCACCAAAACCTCTAATACTTAAAAGTAACTCTACAGTTGCTGACGCATTAAAACACCTACGTGAGGAACTCCTCCAATATTTTAAGTATGCTAGGATTTGGGGTCCATCAGCTAAATACCCTGGTGAAAGGGTTGGACTTGAACATGTATTAATGGATGGTGACGTCATAGAAATCCATACAAGAATAAAAGCTGTATAACTAAGGGAGTCAGTAAATAATTAAATATCCTTAAACACGTACAACGATATATTCTATATAAGAATACATCAAACACCTAAGGATATTGAAGACTTACTCGTTAGTAACTGTTAAATCATTGAATAAATATTTAAAACATTATAAAATCTCTTCATACGTAAAGTTACGAAGCACTTAAGTAATTAAGTTTAAGATGTTTAATTTAATAACTATTAGTTAGATGTTCTAAGTACTTACTTATCACTTCCTTCAGTAAATCTATGTTTATTAGTTTAAGAGCTGAGATAGGTATGACTCTCCATTCCCACCTATAGTTATTACTTAGGAATTCCTTAACGATCTCTAACTTACTTGTTAATTCATCATTAGCTATAGCGTCAATCTTATTTAGAGCTACTATTAATGGCTTACCTAAGTAGCCTATCTTAGTCATAACCTCTAGAGAAGACTTTAACTTATCAATTACTATGTTAGGAGGTTCTGTAGAGTCTAGGAGCATAACACTTAAGTTAGACTCAACTATTTCCTCAAGTGTTGCGTAGAAAGCCTCTATAACATCTGCAGGTACCTTCCTTATAAACCCTACAGTATCTACGAACATTACCTTCCTACCGTTAATTAAAGCACCCTTAACCTTAGGAGATATAGTTGTGAACATTCCCTGACCTACTGGTTTAGACTCATTAGTTAATACGTTAAATAACGTTGTCTTACCAGCGTTTGTATATCCGGATATAGCTATCTGCGGGTACCCCCGACTTGACCTCTTAATCCTTTCTAAACGTCTCCTCTCTCTAAGCTTTATTAACTCCTTCTTAATCTTAGCATACCTCCTCCTCATATTGTAGTAGTAGGCATCAGTAGCGTACCCACCGGAGCTTAGGAAACCTGGTAACTCACCGAGTTTAGCCCTACGTATCCACTCCTTAATTAACGGTAGTTCATGTCTTAAACGTATCATCTCTATCTGAAGTTTAGCTTCTTTAGAACCTGCATGTAATGCGAAGATCTCAAGTATTAAGCTTATCTTATCAGCTATATCAACTTTTAACTCCTTCATTAAGTTTATGATATGTCTAGGTTTTAATTCGTAGTAGATGTAAACCTTACCTACATTGTATTTAGTGATGAGTTCCTTCAAACTCATTAACTTACTCTTACTTAAGTAGAAGCTACTATCAACCCCTCTACTCTTAAGACTTAAAAATCCTGATGGATTCAAACCTAAAGTATTGATTAGAGCTCTTACCTCCTCAACATCCTCTTCAGATGCTACTACTAATACGTTGTTACTCATATGCTTACGTACCCATCACTTCTTACTCCTTACGTTCACTACATCACCTAATGTAAGTTCTTTAACGATTTTATCAGTAGTTCCTCCATGGAGGTACTCATCAACTACAGGTTCAAGTAATTTTATATTAAGTACTCTCTCAAGTCTTCTAGCTAGGTCTATCGTCGGGACTAACTTACCACTCTCTAAACGTTTTATAACGTTCTCACTCTCTTTAACAGCCTCAGCTAATACCTTCTGACTCCAGCCGAGTGCTTCACGAGCTCTTCTAATCCTATCTGCGTAGTCCTCAACAACTTCGTATTCCTCCTTAATAACCTCCTTAGGCTTACTCCCCCTCCTCTCAATAGTGGTTAAACTCTGCTTACCTCCTACAGGCGTCTTAGGAGTTTCCGAAACTAACTTACTACTTACTCGAGCATGACATGAAGGACATAAAGTAAGTTTAGCACCCTCAACGTATACAATCTTAGCTAACCTCCTCTCAACAGCTTTACCACACATCTCACAATATGTAACCTGATTCATCACTATCACCGTATACTCCAATTAATTACACTAACCTAAGACTTATATCCTCATAGCTAAACACTGAAGGCTAATCTTACTTATAATTAGTGATTCATAGTTAAACACGGTACTGGTCTTGAAGGTATATGTTCTTAGATTAGGTCATAGACCAGCTAGGGATAAGAGAGTAACTACTCATGTAGCACTTACAGCTAGAGCTTTCGGTGCGTCAGGATTCATACTAGCTAATGTTAATGATGAAGTAGTAGTTAAGTCTATTAAGAAGGTCTGTGATGTCTGGGGTGGTTCTAGTTTTGAAGTATTAGTAGGTGTGGATCCAGTACAATATATTAATGAGTGGAGGAAGTCTGGTGGAGTTGTTGTTCATCTAACTATGTACGGTGTTCATATAGATGAAGTTATTAATACGTTAAGGATCTTAGGTAGGGATTTACTAGTAGTTGTTGGTGCTGAGAAGGTACCTAGGATAATATTTGAGTTAGCTGATTATAACGTAGCTATAGGACATCAACCACATTCTGAGGTAGCTGCACTTGCAGTCTTCTTAGATAGATTATTTAACGGTAAAGAATTACACCTTATTTATCCCGATGCTAAATTATATATAGTACCTAGTGAGAGAGGTAAGAAGGTGGTATATCGTGGGTAATGAATTAAATGATCTACTAAACTTTATTGAGATGTACTGCGGTAGTGTATGTAGAGAAGTACTTAATATGTTGATGAAGAGTTCTAAAGAATTCTTAGATGAGGAAATAGCTTCGAAATTAAGTATAAATGCTAATGAGGTGAGGAGGGCGTTATACGACTTACAGACATTAGGTATTGTATCGTATAGGAGGGAGAGGGATGAGAAGGATGGGAAATTCATATACTACTGGTACGCAAATATGGAACACTTAAATCAATTACTCCTACAGAGGAAGAAACTTGTTTTAAAGAAGCTTGAGGAGAGGTTAAGATTAGAGGAGGAGAACTCATTCTATAGATGCCCAAATGATGGTATGAGACTTACATTTGATGAAGCTTTAGAAAACGATTTTAGATGTCCGAAATGTAATTCACTACTAGAGTTCTACGATAATAGTTGGGTTAAGGAGAAACTTAAGATGTTGATAGCATCTCTGCATGAGGAAATAGTTAATGAGGAGAAAACCGTTACTAGTTGATCTATTCTGTGGTGCTGGCGGTTTTAGTAGAGGTTTCTACGACTTAGGTTTTAAGGTAGTACTTGGAGTAGATAATGATAGAGCTGCGGCTAGGACTTACAAAACTAATATACCTACAGCTACAGTATTATGTGAGGATATTAGGGATTTAAGATGTGATGATATTAAGTACTTAGTAGGTAATGATGTAGATGTAGTTATCGGGAGCCCACCATGCGAGCCCTTCACAGCAGCTAATAAGAGACGTATGCCAGAACCTATAGATAGGTTGTATAGAGATCCTACAGGTTCTTTAGTACTTAACTTTATAGAGTTAGTTGGGTGTTTAACACCTAAGATTTACGTTATGGAGAACGTACCTGGTATACTTGATGGTGAGTTAAGAGAGTTACTAGCTAATGAATTTAAATCTATAGGGTATAAAGTTTACTTCAACATATTAAGAGCTGAAGACTTCGGCAACCCGTCTAGGAGGGTTAGAGTATTCATATCTAATATCCCTTTAAATCCTCAGAAGGTAAGGAGTTTAACAACAGTAATTGATGTTATTAAAGACTTACCAGAACCTTCTGAAGACCCGGTAATACCTAATCATGAACCACCACCTAGGCTTAGTCTTAAGAAGTTTAAGAGGGCTTCTAAGCTGATGTGGGGTTCAAGTCTTATAAGGTATGAAGGTGCTAATAAGTTAATCCCTAACCTCATAAAGTTAAATCCTTATAAACCAGCACCAACAGTCTTAGGATCTTCAAGGTTTCTCCACCCATTCGAGAATAGATTAATAACTGTACGTGAGCAGGCTAGACTTATGAGTTTCCCTGATGATCACGTATTCTTAGGTAGTAAGGATGAACAATATAATCAGGTTGGTGAGGCAGTCCCCTACGTTATGTCGAAGGCTATAGCGTATGAAGTACTTAAATACTTAGTTTAAATCTAATGTAGAATAATTTTAACCCTCTAAAGTATTTACCATAGGTACTGAGTTATGGTTAGAGGGTTAATTATAGTTGTAAATAATGTAGTGAGTCATCAAAAACTAGTTGATGTAGCTAAAGTAGTTTACGGATTTGATGTACCTGAAGTTATTAAAGCATTAGTAATTACTAGACCTAGCGGTAGTGCTGCTCAGATAGGGATTCCTGAAGTTAGTAAGTTGGCGTATAAGTTGGGTAAGCCTTTAATAATCCTCCCAACAATTAACGATGCTATTGAGATCTTCACACCTGCTAAGGTATTCATAGTTTGTAGGACTGAAGAGTCGAAATCCCTAGAAGATGTTGAGGTTAGTGATAATTCAATGTTTGTATTCTCATGTAGTGATGTAGGGTTTGCTAAGAATGAACTTGCCTTAGGAACTCATGTATACCCAACTAAGTTCCGTCCTGGGATAGGTCCAGCAGCTGAGATAGCATTGACTCTATACATAATAACTCTTAAAACACGTTAATACCATCCCCTACTAGTAAGTATGTGAGGAAGGTTTTGACGAACTACATTGTTTGAGTAAGTAGTAAATACTCTTGAAAAACCTATAGAGTTCCTTACCTTCAGCTTTAGTTATTAACGCTTTATTTAATATATGCTTGAAAAGTACTTCAACATCAACATCACTTATATCAGCTAATGTAGCTATCCCCCTAACATACCTGATTATATAGTTTAAACCCTCCTTACTGTATAACTCACCTAATACTAACCTCTCCTTACGTGTATGTGAGGATACCTCATAAAGAATTATTGCTACAGCATGTGATAAGTTTAAGACGTTGTAATCACTACTGATATCTATAGTCATCACTAAATCACATTTTCTTAACTCATCCCTAGTTAAACCTACACTTTCTCGACCGAAGACTAAAGCTACTGAAGCATTAGTTGGTAGTATATTCACTAAGTGTTTAAGACTTATTGACTGTCTGAGAATATCTGAATCAATATCGTAGAGAGCTGTAGTACATACTGAAACTTCAGAAACACTTAAACATTCCTCTAAATTATTAACAACTTTAACTAGATTGATTAGTTCTGAGCCTCTAGCAGCGAAATTCAGTACTTCCTCGTCTGAGATATTGAATTTAGGATTAACAACACATATATCATCTATTTTGAAATTCCTAGCTAACCTTAAGATAAAACCCATATTTATCTTCCCTTCAGGTTCTACTAAAACTATCTTTATCTTCATCTCATTAACTCCTAACTAACTACGATTAAATATTAAGTGATATTAAACTTCTCATAAAGTTTTTTGAGGTAGTTAATGAATATTACGTTAGTAGAATGTGGTGGAGGTTCTAGGAATATATAGTACCTATCACGGTTTTGAAGTTCTATGAGTATTCTATCGATTATGAGTTTTGCTGGGTCGATAATCTTAGTACGTTGTTGTATATCATCGAATGAGTTAAAAGGTCTCTTCTTCCTCTCATCAAGTATTAACCACATAGACCTCTTACCAATACCTGGTAGTAATTCCAACGCATGTAGTTTCAAAGTTATCGGTTCTGCAATATTGAAGAACTCTACAAATACCCTCTCCTTATCCATAACTATCTTCCTAATAGCTTCTGGTAGGTAACTCTTAGCAACTGAGGTTAAGTCATCATATGTTACTATACCTCCCCATACGTAATCAACTTTATCTCTTAATTCCCTCAAAGAAAAACTAACTAGGACTCTCTCACCCTGTTGTAGGTAAATACCTGGTTTTGGATGGAATTCCATCAATGTGAAGTACTTATCACCTATAGCTTGAGCTATAGGTTTAACCCTATGTGTTGGGTGGTGAGTATCTACTGGATTACCCCTAGGTAGGAAATCAAGAACTATTGCGTAATCCTCCTTAAAAAACCTCCTTTCACTATCTCTTAACTTATGTGAACTCAAAATATCACTTCAATAACTCTAATATCTACTCAGTACAACATTTACTAAGGATATCAACTATCTCATTTAGAGAATCTTCATCAAATACCTTACCTTCGAAATTAAGGTATATCCTGACCTCATCAACACTATTCGGGCAGTTATTAACTAACATAACCGCTGTTACCTCCTTAAGACCTACCTTACTAGTTAACTCATTAACAACTTCATCACTACTTGAACACTTAGAAAGCTTAGACACATATTCATAGACTCTAGAAACCATATGACTAACCTTCTCACCCGAGTCTATTAACTTCTTAAGTAATCTAGCTACTTCTGAGTATGTTAGATGCTTATATGAGAGTAACTCCATAACTAACCCCTTACTACGACTGTTTCCACGGTCTTAAGTGTTCAGGTAATACGTACAATACCTTCCTCTTATTACCTAGAAATACTTCTACTTCATATGCTCTACCGCGTTTACCAATAACTGTAGCTACTTTACCGAAATACCTCCTATGAGGCATACCACTATGTACAGCTGGGTTAGGAACTATACAGACTTTATCACCTACGTTATACTCTATCATAAGTAGACTTAAGGATGGTACAGCCCCTCTCTCCCTTACATCCTTACTTAGTACTGACCTCGTCCCACGCCTGAGACCTTGAGATGCTTTAACCATCTACTAACACCAACCCCTAAACACACCTTAAAACTAGTTTTATATCTAATAAATTTTAATTTAATTGTTAGCTATATCAATAACGTCTAGTTCTAATACCTTCAAATCACAACCTAATAACTCTGAAAAACTAGGTGATGTCCTACCACGATCTCCGTGAACTAATTCTTTAACGTATAAACCACCATCACACTTAACTAGGACTTCAAAGAGGTACTCATTAACTAATCTAGACTTAACACTATATACTCTCCTTAAACGTACTATATCCTTCTTCCTCCTTAACACCCTCGTAGGAGTTCTTTGATTAATTACTTTATTAGTAAACTCTCTTTCTAAGAACCTCAAAAGATCTGTGGTTAGTGGTTTCTCTGAAAGTATTAATAATCTATAGACCTTCAACATATTCTTTAACTTAATCTCACGTACGTATCCAGACTCTACAAACTTATCGAAGAGTATTAAGATTAGCCCGGTATTACTTAAAACCTTAAGGACTTCATCCTCACTTACAACTTTATTCTTAGCATTCTTTAACTCTACTATTAACTGCCTACCATTACCTAACATCCTAGCATCAACATCTTCACGACCAGCAGCATGTAGTTTAATATCCTCAGCGTTGAAAAGGTTTTTGAGGGGTTCGACGACATCCTCTATAGCTAGTGGGTATTTCCTAACACCATCACTAGTAAACCACTTAACCTGTGAGATATTCCTCCCAAGTTTTAAGTACCTACATAGTATGTATTTTGGTGTGATTACAGTCTTAACATCTAATCTATCTAAGTCTACCATAACTACTACATCCGGGTGTTTGAATTCTGGTTCAAGACCTAGTAATGTTTTAACCTTCTTACCTAACTCCCGCTTAATCTCCCTCCTAATACTCTCCCAAGAGTCTAACTTAAACTCTGAGATAATTTCTAATTCCTTCTTCTCCATCTCTGAATTCTTAAGGACGCTTATAACGAATGTCTTAACCTTAAACCTACTTAACTCATTAATTACCTTATTAATTAGTTCTACTATGATGTCTTCAAGCTTATCTAAACATATGTAACACTTACGTGACTGTACATTCCCTAAATACTTATTAATTAGTTGAGACATTATGTTGATGTTAAGGCCTACCTCATTAAGTAGGTTTAAATTCTCAACATCGTTAGAGATTAACCTATGTAACTCCATCAATAATAACACCTTTATAGCTTTTCCTCTAACGATATTACTCATACCTAGACCGTACCTAGCAAATAACCTACCTAAGCATCTATTACATAGTGGGTACTTACGTAGTATTTCAAAAGACTTATTAACTATATAACCTTCTAAGTAGTTCATAACCCTAATCCTTTAACACTTAACTTACTTAGGAGTCCTCTCTTCCTTCTTAACTCTTTAATTAACCTATTCAGTTGTTCGTAGTATTTTAGTAATTCCTCAACATCGTTAATAGTAGTTCCAGATCCTATAGCTATTCTCCTCATCCTACGTCTATCAATAATTGATGGATTATCTAGTTCTTCGTAGGTCATAGAGTCTAACACACTAATCCATTTCCTAATCTTATCCTCAGATAGTTTTAGCTGTTCATCAGTAAGTGAGGGGATTAGTGAGAATCCGGGGATCATCTCTAAGACTTTCTTAAGCGGGCCTAACTTCCTTAATGATTGTAACTGTAGGTATACATCTCTTAAGGTTATCTTACCACTAGTTATCATCTTCTCAACACGTTTCTCAATCTCCTTACTCTCCTCTAAAACCTCAAACTTCTTCAGTAGTGATTCTATGTCTCCTAACCCTAATAACCTACTAACGAATTTCTTAGGGTTGAAAACCTCAATATCTTCTAACTTCTCACCATCGCATACGAACTTAATCTTAGCACCAGTAGCTACTACAGCTGATAACGCACCCCCACCCTTAGCAGTCCCATCAATCTTAGTAATTATTATGGACCCTATCGGTGTGTACTCATGGAATCTCCTAGCTAACTCGTAAGCTTTCTGACCTATGTAAGCATCAATAACTAGTAAAACTTCATCAGGTTTTATAACGTTAGCTAATTCCTTCATCTCCTCAAGTAGTTTCTCCTCACTACCGTATCCATGCCTACCAGCAGTATCTATGACTACTACATTACATTTATACTCATTAATTAACTTGTTAATACCTTGTAACGCTATTGATACAGGATCGTTATCACTTCTACTACCGTAGAATGGGACACCTATAGTTGAAGCTATTTGCTGGAGTTGTTCGTAAGCTGCAGGTCTGTAAGTATCAGTAGTTATTAATCCTGGTTTATAACCTAGTCTCTTATAGTATAACGCTAATTTACCGGCGGTAGTAGTCTTACCAGACCCTTGAATACCTACTAACATGAGTATGTAGGGGAGTTTCTTAGGTATTACTTGAGCTTCTTCTTCACCACCGAAGAGATTTACGAATTTATCGTAGACTATCTTAATAAACCATTCACGTCTTAACACACCTGGTGGTGGTTCGGATTTCAGAGCTTCTTCACGAATACTCTTAGTAAACTCAAAAACTAACTTAACATTTAAGTCAGCTTTAATTAACGTTTTCTGAAGTTCTTTGATGAACTCATCAACGCTTTTCTCGTATGACTCACTACTTTTTAGGAAGGAAGATACTAAATTCTTAATACCTTCTAAACCCTTCATCAAGTTCACTTAATCCTTACTATCTTCCTCCTACCCATAATAACCCAGTATTCTACCTCAACACCAGGGGCTAACCTACTACCTACTTCTCCAGGTGGTAATTCAGCCTCGAACGTCTCAAAATTCTCTAAATCCATTAACTGTACAGTATTACCTGATATAGCTAGTACTTGAGCTGACCTCTTATCAATTATCGGTACTTCAACCTTCTGATCTACTGGAGCTATTAGAGTCTTCTTAGACCCTGAGAACAACCCTATAGCTACTACATGTGCTTTAGCACTCCCATGCTTACCTGTCTTAGCCCTACTAACCTCTACTATACGGCATGGCTCACCATCAATAACTACGAAACTACCTTCACGTAACTCACCTAACTCAGCATATGTAGTACTCAATTAAACCCACCTCCTTACTATTCCTTAAGAGGGTTTAAAATTGTATTACTTACGTCATCTCTGAATCAATAATATCTTAATCAGTCTTAACTTAATTATGATTTACGATAAAGGTTTATGAGGTATGTTAAGGTTTAGTATGTGAAGTGATGTTGAGTATGGTTATTAGAGTATTTGTTGAGTATATGCTTAAGTTCAGGGATATTTCTGGGAGGAGTCATGAGGTAGTAGTACTGGATGAGGGTTCTACAGTCCATGACTTAATAACCTTATTAAGTAGTAAGTATGGTCCTGAATTCACTCAACAATTCCTTAATCCTAGTGGTGATGAAGTAGGTGGTAATGTACTAATACTACTTAATAGTAAGTTATTAACTACTAAGGAATTAAATACTGTGTTAAGAGATGGTGATACTATCACCTTAACATTTACTGTATTTGGTGGTGTTAACTGATGTGTGGTATTATAGGTATAGTGTTAAGTAGTCCTAAATCACTTTCTAAGAATTTAGGGAGTGTGATTAGGGAGTGTTTAAAGAACTTAGAGTATAGGGGGTATGACTCTGTAGGGTTTGCGATTGTATCTAGTGATGGGTTGATTATTAGGAAGAGTAAGGGTAAGATTGATGAGGTAGTATCTAAGCTTTCTTTTGATGAGTTTGACGGTATTTACGGGGTTGGGCATACGAGATGGGCTACTCATGGAAGACCAAGTGATGTTAATGCACATCCTCAAATAGATTGTAGTGGTAGGGTAGTTGTAGTTCATAACGGTATTATAGAGAATTATATGGAGTTGAAGGATATCTTAATTAGTAGAGGTCACGAGTTTAGAAGTGAGACTGATACTGAAGTTATAGCTCATTTAATTGAGGAGTATAAGAAGTTAGGTATGAGTTCTTATAATGCTTTTAAGAAGGCAGTAACTCATCTTAGAGGTTCTTACGCAATAGCTGTTATAGATGTTGATGACCCCGGTAAGATATTCTTCGCACGTAATACCTCACCGTTAGTTATAGGTGTTGGTAGGGAGGCTAAGTTCTTATCTAGTGATATACCTGCATTCTTAGACTATAGTAGAGATGTTATTGTGTTAAACGATGATGAGTTAGGCTATATATCTAAGGATGTTATAGTTATTGAGAGGTTAGTTGATAGAGGTTTAAGGTTAGAATTCGATAGAGTCTTACCTAAGACTGAAGTTGTTGATTATAGACTTAGGGTAAGACATATTGACTGGACTCCTGAGATGGCTAAGAAGGGTGGTTACCCACACTTCATGCTTAAGGAGATTCATGAACAACCTAGAGCTGTTGCTGATACTTTAATATCAGTATCTAAAGAATTAGATAACGTTGTTAAACTTCTTTCTAGGGCTGAGAGGGTTTTAGTCATAGGCTCTGGTACTAGTTATCATGCAGCATTAGTAGGTAGTTTACTTCTTAATGAGTTAGCTTATGTTAAGAGCCACGCACTAATATCTTCTGAGATGAGATGGTTTAGAAACAGTGTTGATGATGGTGATGTAGTCATAGCTATTAGTCAGTCTGGTGAGACTATAGATACTTTATTAGCTGTTCGTGATGCTAGGGGGAGGGGTGCTTTAACTATAGCTTTGACTAATGTTATTGACAGTACATTAGCTAGAGAATCACACCTCCCTATATACACTAGGGCAGGTCCTGAAATAGGTGTTGCAGCTACTAAAACATACGTAGCTCAAGTAGCTACTCTAAGTTACTTAGCTATTAGCTTAGGTGAGTATATGGGTACTTTAGATAGTGATAAGGCTTCTGAGTTGAAGTCTGAGTTGAGTTTAATACCTGAGATAATGTCTACAACTATATCTGTTTGTGAACCTAAGGCTAGAGTTATTTCAGGTGTTATCAGTATGAAACATAGTATGTATTACTTAGGTAGGGGTTTAGGCTTGCCTACATCTATGGAGGGTGCTTTAAAACTTAAGGAGATAGCGTATATCCATGCTGAAGCCTACCCAGCTGGTGAGAGTAAACACGGTCCTATAGCGTTAGTTGATGAGGGATTCCCAGTAGCTTTCACTGTGTTAGGTGATGAGGCTGAGTTAGTAGTTAGTAACGTTGAGGAGATGAAGGCTAGGGGTGCTTGGACTCTAGCTGTAGTACCTAAAGGTTTTGAGAAGAATGTTAAGTTATTTGATTATGTCTTCGAATTACGTCGTATTAGTTATGAGTTAGCACCGATAGTTTACATAATCCCTTATCAGTTACTAGCTTACTACACAGCTGTTACGTTAGGTTACGACCCGGATAAACCTAGAAATCTAGCTAAGACTGTTACTGTAGTGTAGGTGGTGTGGTTATGGACCGTGCTGTAGTATTAGTTGGTGGTAGCGGTACTGGTGTTAGAGATATTACTGGGGGTATACCTAAAGCATTACTTAAAGTTGTTGGTAAGTCTGTTGTTGAGAGAGTTATTGATGGTTTACTTACGTGTGGTTTAAAGGATATTACATTAGTTTCTGACCAACCATCATTATTTGAGGATATTACTTTTAAGTATGGTGATGTAGCTGATATTCAGGTTGTTAAGCAGGTCGGTAGTGGTGTTAGAGATGCTATACTATCTGCTAAGGATGTATTAAGTAAACCGACTTTATTAGTCTATGGTGATACTTTAGTACCTCATGAAGCGTTTAGGATGGTTATTAATGCTTACTTAACTTATGGTAAGTCAGTCATTATGGTAGTCCCTGAAGAAGATGTTAGATTGTATGGTGCGGTATTAATTGATGATGAGGGTAGGGTTGTGGATTTCGTTGAGAAACCTACTACAGAGATTGACGGTGCTTATGCCTACGGTGGTATTGCGATATATGATAAAGAGTTGGTTGAGGTTTTAGAGGAGTCGTCAACAGTTGATGAGGCTTTTAAGAGGTATATAAGTAGGAAAGCCTTTAAAGTAGCTATTTGGAGTGGTTGGTGGGTTGATATAGGGTTTCCTTGGGATTTACTTAAAGCTACCTACTACATATTAAGTGAGTTACGTGATATTAGAATATCCTCTAAAGCATCAATAGCTTCAACAGCTGTACTTAAAGGCCCTCTAGTTATAGAGGATGGTGCGGAGATAGACCATTACACAGTACTTAAAGGCCCCCTCTACATAGGCCGTAACGTTACTGTAGAACCACACTCATTAGTAGATAACTATACCTCAATAGAGGAAGGAGTTCATATAGGAGCATATACAGAACTCTTCTGGAGTAGTATCCAGCCTAAAGTAGTTATAGGTCATAACTCACATATATACTTAACAGTCATAGGTAGTGAAGCTTTGATAGAAGGTAATGTAGTAACATCCGTAGATATAAGGAAAAACATACTCCTCAACATATTAGGTAGTAGAGGTGTAGCAGCTATCAGTAAAACACTATTGAACTACCTTAGGAAATGTTCTTCTATAAACCATAAAGCTAAGATAAAAGCTGGGAGTATAGTTAGAACTAATGAATAATTAAGTTAAGAAGTGGCGGCCCCGTGTTTGGCGCCTACCGCACAGCATACTGTGTCGCGGCCGGGATTTGAACCCGGGTCACGGGCTCTCCACACAGGGTCGGTGTTCGACAGGCCCGCATACTAGGCCGGGCTATACTACCGCGGCACTCGGGGCCTACACAATAAACTAATTTCAAGCTTATAAACTTTTCAAAACACTAAACAAACCATATAGTTATAACCATGTTTTACTTTATGAGGAGATTAATAACCATCACCATCTCTATAAGATCCACTACAACGCTCCACTAAGTAGGAATGTCTACTTAGTATTAATTGTTGTGTAGTAAGTGTTAAGGATGTTAAGAATTATTTATTTACGTTACTGAAGGTTATAAGGAAAGAACTACTTAATGATGTCAGTCCACCGTAATTAATCAAAGACTTAAGGAAGGATTCATAATTATAAGCTTATTATACATATTTTACTTTAGTGTAGTTATAACCCACGCTTAACACTGAATTTATGCTTATGAGTTAGTTATAATTGTGGGTGTAGTAGTTATAACCCACAGTTATAACCCAATTTGATCTAAAGGTTAAATTTGAGGGTAGGTTATAATGAGTAATAATAACATTTTCTACACGGTTATGAGGGTTAAGAGCCGTTACTACCTCTATAAGGTATCCACGTTAACTGTAGGAAAAAGCTAATCTATATAGGCCCTTGCGATATGACTAAGGATGGTGGGCCCGCTGGGATTCGAACCCAGGACCTCCGCCGCGTCAGGGCGGCGTCCTAACCAGCTAGACGACGGGCCCTCAACCAAATAACTCATTAAGTAAAACCTAATAAATCTTTAAGTCTTTT
>CAZZLT010000053.1:0-58140 GCA_964655125.1 uncultured Desulfurococcaceae archaeon
TTATACTTCCTAGATATACTTCTTAATGCATGTGTTAAACTACGGTAATTACAACTACTTAACTCCCTCAATAGAATTAATTGATTATCATTCAAACCCCTCTTTAAAACCCTCCTTAAAACATCAACAGAACTACCTAAATACGATATTGGAGGTATTTCCATTGGAATTGGTTCTCCATATAACCCCTGGATTTACTTATGTGACCTATTTAAAAATGTATTGGTTAGGTATACCTAACCTAGAAATTAAATAAAGTTTAATTAGCTTAAAATCATTTAAACTCGAATGCATTTAGTAATGAGTTTATATCAGGTATTCCTAACCGAGCTTTCGAGAGTGCTTCTCTAATTAGTCCTAAATCTATGTACGGCTGTAACTTATACTCATTAACACTCTTAACTATTAAATCAGGACTTATACCGACTAAAGCTGAATACCATTCAACCCATTTAGAAGGGTCTCTACTATATTCTTCTAAAGCTATTTGATATATCTCTGAGATCTTAGACCTTAAATCACTATCTATAGCTGTTGTAGAAGCTAATGTACAGCAGTACTTAATACCTAAGTCACTACATGATACTACATACTTATAGTTATGCATTCTTAAGTACTCAGTTAGTGGGTGCCAAACAACTACGTATTTAAACTTCCTATACTTGATGTTAGGTAGTAAATCAGTTAGTGGGTTGCTAAAGTACTTAGTTGTTGATGTATCTATTAAACCCTCATTAATAGCTAATAACCTACAGAGGTCCATAGTTGAGAACTCACTACATAATACCTCATCATTAGTTGATGATTGACTCACCATCACTGCAGAACCTCCGTAAACACCACCTCCTAAAATCCTTAACGACTTCGTTAATGAGTAAGCATATAACTGAGTTATTAAGGGGGTTAACGCTAGATCAACCTCATTCCTTACTAGAGCTGATGTAGCTGTTATAGCGTTAGTATACACAGTAACACTAACTTCAAATCCTAACCTATCCTTAAGTAACTTAATGAAGGGGGTTATGAATGGATACTCACTAGACCATACAATACCTAATCTAACCACCCTACCCCTTAAAACACTACCAACATGAACTCTAGACTTAACTACGTATTGATTACCGACCCTCACCCTAACTACTAAACCTGAGTATTCTAAATCCTTTAAAACCTCACTAACCCTACTTTTAGATACGTTTAAAGCTCTGTAAATATTAGACTGTAGAATACCTTCTGGGTAGTTACTAAGTAGTTTAAGTATCTTCTCCTTAATAGTTAATTCCATACACTCATCTTCACATAACTATTAGTAATAAAGTTTTTAAATCATAGCCGAACTATAGTTCGGAGGTTAGATGAAGCAAACACGTATATATGCTATAGTGTTTGTGGTGGTTATCATACTGTTCTATACTGTACCGTATACGACATTAAGAGATGCTAAGGGGTTAACACTAATTACTTACTGGTCATTACTTACTTTCGTCTGGGTTATCACGACGTTACTCTATATTAGGAGGTGGTGAAGGTGTTAGAGGTCTTCTCCATAATCCTAACATCGTATGTATTAGTAGGTACGGTAATAGCTATCATCTCTAGGAGGTACGGTATTAAATCTACTAGTGATTACTTCATAGGTAGTTATAGGTTAGGGTCCTTCTTATCAGCTATGACATACGCAGCAACAACCTATAGTGCATTCATGATGGTTGGCTTAGTAGGACTTACGTATGCGACTGGTGTAGGTGCTTTAGGTTTTGAACTTGCTTACCTAGTAGCTACTATTGCATTACTAACGATATTCTCACGTAGTGTGTGGGGTATGGCTAGGGAGAGGAGGTGGGTTAGTCCTTCAGAAATGCTTTCAGACCTATACAGGAGTAAGTTACTTGGTTACTTAGTAGCTATCACGTACTTCATAGCGTTAATACCTTACACATCAGCTCAGGTAATAGGTATAGGGACTATACTTGAGAGTTTAGGTCTGAACTACGTGTTAGGTATTATAATAGCTACTTCCTTAATCTTAGTATGGACTATACTAGCTGGTTTATGGAGTGTAGCGTCTACAGATGCGTATCAGGGAATACTAATGATTACAGCATCAATAATATTCTTATGGTTAACATTAATTAAACTCCCATCAACTGATTTAAAAACAGTAATTAACACATTAGATAATGTAGGACTTACTGGTTTAACCCCCTTCTGGAACTTCAATACATTCCTAGCCTATACCATACCCTGGATATTCTTCGCAGTAACTAACCCTCAAGTAGTTCAGAGGATCTATATGCCAGCTACTGAGAAAGCTCTTAAGAACATGATAACGTATTTCTCGATATACGGCTTCCTATACACTGTACTAGTAGTTATAATTGGTTTATTAGCTAGGGTATTAACAGAGTTTAAGGTATTACCATTCATAAGTTATAGAGACTTAGTAACACCTACATTAGTACTTACTCTAGACCCTATACCAGCATCAATAATCCTCATATCCATAACAGCTGCTGCAGTATCTACAGCTAACTCCATAATATTAAGTGTTACGTCATCAATTGTTAGGGATTTCTACGAATCTAAGTTAAGAGTTAGTAGTAGGGAGGTATTAGTAGTAAGTAATATCGTAGTTATAACGTTAACAGTAATAACAGCATTAATAGCTTATTTAAGACCTGGCTTCATTGTTGAGATGTCAGTACTCTCCTCAGTAATACTACTACCACTAGCTCCAATAACTATAATTGGTTGGTTAAGGGTTAAGAACCTAGAGAGTCTAAAGTATGGAGCAGTAACAGCATTAATTTGTGGAGTCTCTATAGCTGTTTACAACGCCTTAATATACGGGCCGGTAAGGGCTTTCCTAACCACAGTACTAGGGATCCCTATATCCTTATTGGTGTTAATAACCTCAACATCAATACTAATAATAAATTACGTCATAGTAACACGTAGACGTAGACCTCAGATACCATCAGAGAGGAGTAAGTATTAATAAGTTTATTAAATCTAGAGTTTATTATTAAGTGTGGTTATAATGAATTTTGAAACTCTTAAGGAGTTCTTAATGAAGGGTACTATAGTAGAGATTCTAATGACACCCTTCACAAAAAATGAAGAACTCGATGTTGAGGGTCTTAGAGAGAATATTAGATACCTCGTCGAGGTTTTTAAGGGGGAGCCTGTAGCTCTAACCCCCTGCGGTAGTTTAAGTGAGTTCTACGCTATGAGTGAGGAGGAGATTAAGAAGGTTATTAAGATAACTGTTGAGGAAGTCGGTGGTAAACTCCCTATAATCGCCGGTACTGGTGCTGCCGGGACTAAACTAGCTATCAACTTAAGTAAGTATGCTGAGGATGTAGGTGTTGATGGTGTTCAAGTAATCCTCCCATACTACCACACACCTGAGGAATTAGGTATGTACCTACATTATAAGAAGATTGCTGAGTCTTTAGACATAGGTGTTGTTATATATAACAACCCATACGTATCTAAAGCATATATAAAACCTCCTCTAATGAAGAAGATTGTTAATGATATACCCAACATCGTTGGTGTTAAGGAGAACACACCATTCATAGACACGTTCTACCAGCAGGTTAAGGCTGTAGGACATAAAATACCTATAATTCAAGGACGTGGTGAGTGGTGGTACGTAGCAACACTACCTTACGGAGCTAAAGGATTCGTATCAGGTCTAAACTTCATGCCTAAATTCAGTCTAGAAATCCTTAAAGCAGGAGTTAGTGGTGATTGGAAGAAAGCACATGAGTTAATTAAGAAGTTAGAACCTCTAGATGAGTTCATAGCTAAGATGCGTGAGAAGTACGGACCTCCAACATCAATACTACAACCACCGTATACAGTATCATACATATACATGAGTGTTAGGAAGGCAGCTATGGATATACTAGGATTGAGGGGAGGGTCTATGAGACTACCGTTAATTAACCTTAAAGATGAGGATAGAGAGGAGTTGAAGAAGATATTACTTGAGGACCTCGGACTTAAACCAATAAAATAATTACTTAAGTAAACATATTTTTAAACATCCTACACAACTAACTACTTTAATACTATCGGAAATTCAAATAATATCAAATTAAGTTATCCTCACTATGAGTAAATAATCGTAATTATTACTGGTAGTAAATCGAATGCTTAAAAAATTTTCATACAGTAGTAAGTAGGTGTTGAAGTAGTGGTTAAGTTATCAACTAACGCTATACACGGTCATGAACATACTGATGAGTACGGCTCATGGATACCACCAATATACACTAGCGTGATTTACGAGTACATAGACTACGAACTTAAGTTAGCTAAGTTTATTGATAGAGGTAATTACTTAAGGTATGGGAGGGAGGAAAACCCAACTACTAGAGCTTTAGAGAGGGTCATTACTAAGTTAGAGAATACTGAAGATGCTTTAGCTTTCAATAGTGGTATGTCAGCTATATCAACTACGTTTATATGGTATTTAAGACCTGGTGATAAAGTCGTAGTCCCTACGGAACTCTACAGCTCAACATTTGTCTTACTAAGTAATATTTCACAGAAGTTCAGTATTAAGGTGGAGAAGGTATGGCCGTCAGCAGAGGATATAGTTAACGCAGTAGATAGTAAGACCTCACTAATATTTGTAGAGTCTATGACTAACCCAACAAATAGGGTTATAGACCTCGACTACATCTTCAAACATACTGACTTAAGTAAAGTAGCTCTAGTAGTTGATAACACATTCACAACCCCAGTAATTTTAAAACCTGTAAGGTATGGTGCTAGGTTAGTAATTCACAGTATGACTAAGTACTTCGGAGGACATAACGATGTAGTAGGTGGTGCTGTAGCTGGAAGTAAAGAGGATATTATGACGTTATGGGATTGGAGGAGGGTTTTAGGAGGTATCCTCCAACCATTCGAAGCGTATATGGTCCTTAGAGGTGTGAAAACACTTGAAGTCAGGTTTGAGAGACAGAGTACTAATGCTAAGGCTATTGCTGAGTACTTAGCTGAACACCCTAGAATTGATGATGTGATGTATCCAGGATTAAGTAAGAACCCATACCACGACATAGCTAAGAAGTTATTTGAGAAGCCTTTATACGGTGGGGTGTTAAGTATTAAGATTAAGGGAACTTACGAAGATACTTTAAAGTTTGTAAGTAAGTTAAGGATTATAAAGAGGTGTCCAAGTCTTGGAGGGACTGAGAGTATGGCTGTAATACCTGTTAAAGCAGCATCTATGTTTATAGAACCAGAACATAGGTTAAAACTAGGGATTACAGAGAACTTAGTGAGACTCTCTATAGGGTTAGAAGATGTTAATGACTTAATAGAGGATTTATCACAAGCACTCTCCTAAAAAGTATTTTAAGTGTTTAAAAAGAAGTAATTCTATTATGTTAGGAATTACTCACGTAACTCCTCAATAACTATAGCGTTAACAGGACATGAATCAGCTGCCTCCTTAACACATTGGTATAGTTCTCCTGGTACAACACCAACTGAGACTTCATCAGTAAGTTCTACAGTGTATGTATCAACTACTTTATTCCTACCATTATCACTCCCTAACTCAAACACTTTAGGACATAGAGCTGGTGCTACACCACAAGCTATACATAAAGACCTATCCACAGTAACTTTATACTTAACCATATAGACACAGTAATTACTTACGGTGAAAATTAATTAGTTTTTAACATCAACTACTTTTTAACTACTTACTAGTTAATACTTTAGATTCCTCTAACATACTGTTAAGTTCTATTAAGTCTGCAAGTATTGCTTGACCTGCTTCCTCACCACCAGCCCCCCTACCGATTAAGTATACATCACCTAACGAGTCAGTCCTATACATTACAGCATTTACAGTACCAGTTACTTGACCAAAGAAGCTGTTGATATCTACTTCCTCAGGTGTGACTTTAGCTCTTACTGTATTACCGTCAATCCAAGCCCTAGCAATCAACTTAATCCTCTTACCCCTCCTTAAAGCATCTTTAATATCATCTAATCTAGTATCCCTAATACCCCTCCTAATAACATCCTTAGGTTTTAAATCACTATCAAATGCTATATTAGCTAATATTACGATCTTAGCTGCTGGGTCCCAAGCATCTACATCCATTGTTGGGTCTGCCTCAGCATAACCCTTTAATTGAGCGTCTCTTAAAGCCTCATTAAATGTTAACCCCTCCTCCATCTTAGTTAATATGTAGTTAGTAGTACCGTTTAATATACCGGCTACCTCACTTACGTAACAACCAGCTAAACCCCTAATTAAAGTCCTAATAGATGGTGTACCACTCATTACCGTACCACTAAAGAGTAGTTTAACTCCTCTCGACCTAGCTAAACTACTTAACTCTCTATAAGCTAGGGCTATAGGTCCTTTATTAGTAGTTATTACATGCCTACCTGAACTTAATGCTTTCTTAACATGTGTTAACCCCGGCTCACCAGTCTCTAAATTAGTCCAAGTAGCTTCAACAACTACATCAGCATTACTTACATCTATGAACTCTAAAGCCCCTAACCCCTTAACACCGTCGAACTCCTTCTCTAAAGACTTACCAGACCTAACGACTTCTAAAGCTTTAGTAATGTCTAGACCTTCAGTATTAACTACACTACCGTATTTTAAATCACATATACCTACAACCCTAACCTTAAGGTTATACCTACTTAGTAGGTAGTTCCTCTTCCTAATGATTATATCTGTAAAACCCCTACCAACAACTCCAAAACCGATTAACGCGAGTTTAAGTTCCACCTAACACACCCTTAAACACGTATTATAGAGTTTTAAAAGACTTACTAAAGGTTTATCAGGAATATTTTTAAAATTCCTTAATTAAGCATGAATTTGGGAGTAAGTATTGGATGAGTCTAAGGGGAAGTTTATAGTTAGTACTATGAGGGATTTAGCTGAGTATGTTTTAAAAGCTATTGACTACATAAAGAGTGAACAGGTTGAAGAATTAATTGATGTTTTAATCAAGGCTAGGAATGAGATGCGGAAGGTCTTAGTAGTAGGTGTTGGTAGGTCAGGACTTGTTGGGAAGACATTCGCAGTTAGGTTACTACACCTAGGTTTTAAAGTATACGTCTTAGGTGATACTATAGTCCCTGCATTAACACCTAATGATATAGTTATAGCTATAAGTGGTTCTGGTAGGACTAGATTAGTTGTAGATGCTGCTGAAGTAGCTAAGTCTATAGGTGCTAAGGTAATAGCTTTAACTAGTTTCCCAGACTCACCACTAGCTAAACTCTCAGATATAGTTGTTGAGATACCTGGGAGGCTTAAGGTAAGTACTGAAGAGGATTACTTCTCAAGACAGATACTAGGTATATACGAACCCTTATCACCTCTAGCATCACTATTCGAGATAACTGCTATGGCATTCCTAGACGGGTTAATAGTAGAGTTAACTCATAGACTACCTAAGAGTAATTAATCATTAAGACTTAATTGTTAATTACGTTTAATGAAGGTGTTAAGTATGAGTAAGTTAAGGATAGTAGTCTTCGACCTCGACGGTGTTTTAGTACCTTTTAGAAGTTCTTGGTGGTTTCTACAGAAGTATTTTGGTGTTGATGATGAGGTGTTCAGGATGGTTAACACTGAGTTATTCTATAAAGGTTTAATAACATATAGTGAGTGGATGTGTAGGGACCTCACACTACTGACTTCTAAGGGATGTATAACTAAGGATGAGATTACTAATGCATTCAATAAAGTTGAGTTAAGTGATGGTGCTGAAGAAGTATGTAATTACTTAGTAAGTAGGGGGGTTGAACTAGCTATAGTTAGTGGTGGTATTGACGTACTAGCTAACTACGTAGGGAGTAGGTTAGGTATTAAACGAATATACGTTAATAAACTACTCTTCGACGATAACAACTGCTTACTACCCTACGGAGTTGAAGTCGTAAACCCTCTAAAGAAGGATGAGGTACTTAACAAACTATCTAATGAGTTAGGTATACCTCTAGATGAGTTCATGTATGTAGGTGATACTACGTGGGACTTAAGTGCTTTGAAAGTAGTTGGTTACCCAGTAATACTTAACTGTAGTGAGTGTGTAGAGGAGCTTAAGAAGGTTAAGTCAAGGTATTACGTAATCAGTAATTTAATAGATATAATCCCTATAGTTGATGAAGTTATTACTTAAGTCTAAGATAACTACTTAAAACACTTAAGAACTCCTCTATAAACTCATTAACAGCTTCGTAAGAACTCCTACTCCTTAAAGACTTAATAAACCCTATACATATGTTAACCTCAGGCATGTTAAGTAACTTAACATGTATCTCATCATTACATAGAGTAGATAATTCCTCCTCAACCCTCCTACACTCTAGTAATTGATTAGTTGTACATGCGAGTTCTACAGTATATGCAAGTACTAATACGTTAAGTATAGGTCTTAAATCAGTAAATACTAACTTATTAGTTAAGTACTTACCAGCACTAACTACTACCTCCCTAATCAAAGCCTTAATCGAGTCTCTAACATCATTAACTCTCCTTAAATCTATATTCTTAGTAAGTTCTTCTAAATATCCCTTAACATCAATACCGTACTTAACTAGATCGTTACTAACGATGTAAAGATCGTTGAGTCTAGATTTAGAGTATACCCACCTACCTAAGTAATCATTACTGAATTTAATGATCATATCCACTAAGACGTTCAAGACCTTAGATATAGTGAGGAGTAATCCCTTAACATCTGTAGATATCATATCATATTTAATCCTAAGCTCTACTAACCTACCGACATCATACACTATACTTACAGCTCTACCGGAAACATCAAAGTATAACTTTTTAGTAGGTGTTTGAAGGATTAGTAAATCACCATCTCGGTAAACATCAACTATACTAAATAGATCGTACTCTTCTAGAGACCCTACGGATAAATTATTAATTAATAACTTACCCTTAATAACACTCACATCACATAAGAAGTTATTACCGTTAACACCACATCTAGTTAATACCATACCCTCACCTACTAACCCTCCTAATAACACCCTCATGAATAACTACATCACTCCTACTAGCTAAGTATAGATCTACAAACCATTTCAGAACCTTCTCATTTAACGGTATATCATTTAAAGGTACATCACCTCTAACTAATCTATCATCAAGGTATGTAAATATTAGTGGTAAGTACTTAACCTTCCTTAAAGTATCTTCGAGTAAAGCTATAATTAGTAGTAAGTCGTGAAGTGTGTTTAACCCCTTAGAAGCTAATCTACTTATAAAATCACTACATACTCTAACATCGTTATAACTAGTTAGTTCTGATAATGTCTTAGTAATCAACTCCTTAGTTACCGGTAATAACTTACTAGTAGGTATTCCTAAACTACTCGCTACATTAACTATTAAACCCTCCTTAACTCCTACCTCATTCCTTAATAAATCAGTAATCTCTGTTAAACCCCTCCTTAAGTTAGTACATACACTCTTAATACTACCTAACAATCTATATACTGACCTCTCACTAATAGTGATAGTCCTTAACAAACTTAATAATTCCTTAAACGATGTCCGGAGTTCATAACTTAACACATCCTCATACTCTCTATAGAACTCATCAATACGTTCCCTAATAACTAATAAGTTATTGAGTATATTAGTGATGTTTACGGTGAGTTCATTACTAACTTCATTAAGTACTTCCCTATACGTCTTAAGACTTGTTAATGATATAACATCCCTACATGGTAAGGACTTATCAACACTTACCCTAATACCTAAGACCTCATCAACATCTCTAGAGATATTACCTAGAACAGTAACGTACTTCCCACATAAATTCACTAACAACTTACTTAAACCCTCACCCACAGCAGGTATATCCTCAAACCTCTTAACATCTAGCAATACATTAATAATAGATTCAACCTCATCATCTCTTAAACCACTAATTAATACTAACTCAGCATAAGCTTTCTTAACATCATTAACTAGGTTTAAATAATCATTAGTGATACCATCCCTAACACTCCTTAAGATATCCTTAATACGTACTAACTCATTAATGATCGTGTTCATGTAATCTATGGAGTAGGTATGTTTCTTCAGTAAATCCTCAACACCCCTTAAATTACTCCTAACACCATCTAACTCCTTATAATACCTACTAACACTTAAACCTAAGACTGGATTCACAACTAATGTACCAGCTACTGAGTAAACCTCTGTGAAATCCTTATTAACCTCCTTAAACAACTCAGTAGCCTTAACCTTTAAAGAACTCAACTCACTGAGTAAGTCATTAAATGATTTAATAAGTGGTATAGTTAATGCTGGTATTGTAATGTATATCAGGTGTTGAGGACCTACAGATACTAACTTATTCAAGAACATATACGCTGTAATTACTGAGGAAGTAGTTATGAGTATTATCAGTAACGAGTAGTACGTTGCAGTAGATATTAGTAAGTATTTTAAGTCCCTCACCTTAGGTATGTAGTTCTTAATAACTCTAACGTAGATTACTCCAAACAATGAAAACATAACCGTAATCACTACAACTAACTTCAGTAGGTTTAACTCAGTACCCTCCTCCCAGTAAATAATATTGAAGATGTTTAAGTGATTAACATACCTAACATCAGCTACTAAGGGGAGTAGAGCGTAGGGTAGGTATGAGAAGAGGATAGTTAAGGAACATAACGAGACACTAACTAACGATTTAAGAAACACTACTTGAGAAATAATAACACTCATAGATATAACACCAGTTAAATCTATGAATCCTAGAGGTAGTGAGAATATTATGAAGCTCTGAGTAAAAGCTACATCATTATCTGAACGTAACACTACTAACACTAACGCTAAACTAGAAATTAACGATATTAACAGTAGAGTGTAAGGTCCTAAGTACTGCTTAATTAATACCCCCGATATACTGTAGCTGTAAATGTATAACATAGTTATTGAGATTATAGTCAGTATTAACCCCTTCCTAAACTCTCTAAATACATAGATTGTCAGGATAATTAATAATATTGAGAATAAGGTTGAGGCACCTACGAATGAGAAATCCCTAAGTATGCCTAACCCGTACGAGAGTATGTTGAAGGTGAATATACAGAGTACCAATCCTAGTAAGTCTGTGAACTTCATTAGTGACCAACAATCCTAGTTAAATCATCTAAGGATATACCTAAATCCTTACCCCTAATAACTTCATACACCTTAACAACCTCATCTAACCTACTTAATAACTGATTTGCAGGCCTAATCATAACTACAGTTAATACATTACTTAAATCTCTAAACTCTATAACATGTAAATCACTTAACATGAAGTACCTACCCACACTACCTACCTCTAAATCCAAATCCTTAAAATTATGGTATATTACGAGTAGAGCTGTATCTAACTTACTACTGTAGTCCCCTATTAAATGAAGTGAAAACCTCACTACATTTAATAAGTTACTGAAGATTTCTAAGTCGATTTTAGGGAGGCATGTAACTACACCTAACTTATTAAACCTCCTTAAGTAGTTCTCAACACCATCACTATTCCTTAATACAGCATCTAAACACTTAACTAATGAATTACCACCGTTAATAAGTCTTAAGTACTTTAATAAATCCTTACTAATTATTAGTACGTAATTGATTAAGTCTTCCTTAAGGATCTTCACCACATATGTAAGTATATTTATTAAATCATTATCATTAATTGTTGGGTTAACCTTAATGAAGAGTAACTTCTTAGCATTACCACAAATCACTTTAAGTTCTTTAAGTACTTCGTAAGTAATTGCTAGATTTGAAGGTGTTAAACTCACGTATATTAACACATCAATTAATTCACCAACTATGTAAGGCTTGAATGAAGCTATAACTTCTTGGAGTAAGTCTTTAGGTACTTCAAACCAGAAATTACTTGTTGAATTCCGGAGTCCACGTATAGGTAGGTATACAGTACCGTCATCACCTAAAAAACTCTTAAACATACTTAAATCCTCATCTGATTCTACAAGTACTAATCTCTTAAACGTCTTAATATCTACGAAGTCTAAAACCCTTAACAACCTATCCAAGGCTGAACTCATGATCACCACCAACAGCGAACTCATCACTACTTATACTTCCATAGTCGTTATAATTACTCAGCATAAGTACCGAAGAATAAATCTGTAGTAAGGTAATTAACTTTTAAGTATTTACTACATATCATTACTTGATGATGAGGGAGGTGATCTCTTAGATAGGTGAAGAGTGGTGTTCTCATCTGATATTACGCATAAGTTATTCAGAATTTATGAGGAATTCTCTAAACGTAATTGTCTAGAACGTAGTAAGATACCTGAGTCGTTAGTAGGGTACTTAATTAGTAAGGACTTAATATACTTCGGATTAGGTGATGAGGTATGTATTAAGTCGTTAGTGGATCTAGCTTTAGAACTACTAACCCTCGGATACGATATTGAATCCATCTCAAAACTATTGAATTGGAAATACTTTGAAGAACTAGTCAGTAATCACTTAATGTTAAGTGGTTATCACGTAATCAAGAATTTAAGGTTTGATTTAAGAAGGTATGAAGTAGATGTCGTAGGTATTGAACAGTCATCTAAGGTAGGTGTAGTTATAGATTGTAAGCATTGGAGTCCTAACTACAGTAAGAGGGGGAGGCTCTCACGTATAGCTAGTGAACATAGGGTTAAAGTAGAGGAATTAAGTATTAAATGTAGTTATGTTTTAAGGGATTATAGAGTATTAACTAAGGCTAAGTACTTAATACCTGTGGTAGTGACTCTAACTGATAGTTTGAGTGGGTATGTTAATGGGTCATTCATAGTACCTATACTAAGGTTTAAAGACTTCATAAGTAATATAATGTACTACGTAGACATACTTTCAGGTAAGTCAGGTATGATTCTAAACAGATGTTATGACAGGTAAAATATTGTTAGTAGTGTTACTCACTTACTAGGTATTACTACAGTAGTTGACGTGGTATTCCCTACAGGTTTAGACTCCTCAACACTTACATTAGTAGGTATTTGAGTATGTGTAGTACTCTCTACTGTACTTCTCTCCATTAAAGTACCTACAACACCTAAAACTACTGTAGCTACTATTAAACTAACTAATAGTATTAAACCACCTAATCTCTGACCTCGCCTCACCCTCAACACCTAACACCTTAATATTAAGTTTATGAGTCCTTAATAACTTAATAAGACATAAATACTTAAGTAGTAAGTAAGTTAGGTATTAAGTGTGACATCAGATACAGTACTACAGGTACTGTTATTAATAATAATTACGGAGTTAACACTATACCTACTTAACATATATAGCGGGAAGTTCTCATCATTAGTTAAGAGTAAGAACATTACTATCAGTTTCTTCACGGTGATGGTAGATGTATCGAGGTTTAACTTAAGTTTCAGGAGGTCCTCCATAGTCAGTAAGGTCGTCGGGTTTGTAGGTATGTTAAACATACTAATACTAATACTTATTTTCTACTGGATTGCACTACCTTCAGTAATCAATATAATTAAATCATTATTAGGTATTAGTAGAGTTGTTGAGGCTCCTCTAGTCCCAGTACTTCCAGGTATAACTATTAGGGGTACAACAATACTCTACTTCTTAGTAGGTGTTGGTGTAGGTATTATAGTTCATGAACTCTCACACGCATTAGTAGCTCTGAATGAAGGTATTAGAGTTGATTCTTGGGGTTTAGGGATCTTCTTAGTATTCCCATTCGCTTACGTAAGGATTAACGATAACGACTATAACAAAGCCTCACTAAGTAGTAAGGTTAAGATGTTATCAGCTGGTGTACTTTCTAACACAGTTATAGCCCTCCTAACACTCCTACTACTGAATACCGCCTCAGTAAGTATTAGTCAGTACTCAGTAGTTGTAATCCATGAATTAGATAGGAGTTTAGGTCCTCAAGCACCAGCTATAGTTGCTGGATTACCAACACCGTCAGTAATTAACGATATAAACGGGACTAAGATAAGGACTTTAAACGACTTAAGGAATTACCTCTCATCAATAGCTAATGAATCAACTACGTTAGTGATTAACATATCCAGGATTAAGGGATTAGAAGATGGTGTGATTATTAGTGATTTATACAAGCCTGAAGTAGTAGTAGTTAATAAACCTTCGAATTGGTCGAGATTAGGTATATTAGTTGTTGAGGGACTATCACCTGAGACACCTAAGTATCTATACTACTTAGGTAGAGTCCTCTACTGGACCTACCTAGTTAATATAAGCCTCGCAGTATTTAACGCAGCCCCACTAATAATTACAGATGGTGGTAGGATTATCTATGAATTCTCTAGGAAGTACGGTCTCACTAAAATTAATAACGTAGTACAGTGGGCTACAGTAGTTATTACAGCTATATTACTCGTAACGGGATTCATAATCATTACCTAATTAAACTTCGATCATAGCTTATAAGTTAATCAGTAATTAAATTACTATGACGTAGTCAGGGCTTAGTAGTTGTGAGGTGTAGTTTATGGTTAAGGTGTTAGGGATTAACGGATCTCCAAGACCGTACGGTAATAGCTTCCAGACATTAAAACTAGCTTTAAGAGCTGCTGAGTTAGAAGGTGCTGAAGTTGAGTTAGTAAATCTGTACGAGTTTGAGATTAAGCCTTGCCTCGGATGTGTTAGTGATAATGTTAAAGCATGTGTCTACCCATGCCCTATAAATGATGATATGGTTAAACTATATCCGAAGGTTATTGAATGTGATGGGTTAATAATATCATCACCTATCTACTGGTTCGGTGTTAGCGGTCTACTTAAGAACTTCTTAGATAGGTTGACAGTACTTGAGAATATGATATACGTTGATGGGAGGAGTTGGCTTGACGGTAAGGTAGTTGGGTTTATAGCTGTAGGTAGTGATGAGGGTGCTATAGCACTAATATCTAATCTTATGGCTGTAACTAACAGCTTCGGTATGGTGATCCCCCCATGGGCTCTAGCATACTATGTAGGTGAGGGTAGTGCTTTAGAGGACTCTAAACTACTACTTGACTCAGCTAATGTAGGACGGATAGTTACGTTAATGGCTCAAGTACTTAAGGGTTTGAGGAAACCACCTACTGTATGGTATAGAGCTGACGACTACTACAGGAAACTCATACATGATATAGCTACTGAGATACGTAGTAACGTAGAGTATGAGTTAGGTATAACCCCTCCTTAACCTACTAACAAACCTCTGAACCCTAACTAACTTCTCAAACCTCAGTAGCTGTGAGGTTAGTAGTATCAGTACTAAGGAGAACATAAATGATGTAACCAACCATAAAATCGTTAACTCCTCAGGACTTGAGAACATAATCTCTTTAGCCATAATCATAGGCTGTGTAAAAGGTATTGCGTAGAGTAAGTACTTAAGAGTAACGTTCAACTTACCTACATCAGCAAACATTATGTAATAACCTGGTAACACAACTAACATCACTACAGGGCTTGAGATAGTTGATGCAATCCTAACATCACTACTTAAAACCCCTATAGTAACCCCTAAAGCAGCCATAGCAAATGACGACAGAACTAGACTTACTATTAAGTACACCATACCTTTAAAGTTAATTAAGCTGAATATAGGGGTGATACTGAATCCCTCTGTAGTAGGTGTCATTGATTGAAGTATTGATGAGAACATCAGTATATAGATTATAAAACCTACAATACTTGCTAGAGATCCTAGTAAAGCTACAGCGAAAGAACCTAATAACTTACCTAGAAGTATCTTAAACCTACTAACAGGTAATGTAAGTAGTACCTCAAGAGTCTTCTCCTCATTCTCAATAGCTGTTGATGTAGCAGCCATCTGAAGAACAGTTATTGTTATGATCATGAACATTATCGGCATTAAAATAGATGTCATACTCACCTGTACGAATATTCTGGAACCCCCAACTACTGTCTGATTAATTGTGGGTATGTAGGTAAGTGAGACTGTATTTACGGGTTGTTTCACTAAGTCTAATGTTAGACTCACGTTATAGGTCTTAAGTAGGTAATCCCCTATCAAGTCACTTATCAATGATGAGAATATTGAGGACTTAAGTGATGGTATGAATGATACAGACTTAACTACATCGATGATAGTTAAATTAGGTCTTAAACTATTAAGTACTGTGTTAGTAAGACCTGAAGTTAATATTATTATGACTTCATAACCACTACTTACAGCTATATCCTTCAACAACTCCATATCTGATATATTAACTACTTCTAACTTAGCTACTAATCCAGTAATGTTTAAGTTATTGATTAAATACTTAGTTAGTTGTGTGTTATCTAAATCACTTACTAATACATTAGAAGGTGTTGTTATCCCTGATATAGACTCCCTCATACCACTCGATATTATTAAGCCTGTTAGAGGTAGTACTAATGCTGATATTATAAACGGTATCCAAATCCTAGGGTCTCTAACTAAGTCTTTAAACTCCTTATGGATTAACTCCTTAAGCATTAAAATCCCTCACAAGTCTTACGAATAATTCCTCAAGATTCTTAACACCATACTTACTGATAAGTTCTTCAGTAAACCCCTCAATAATTAACCTACCCTTAGATATTAAAGCAACCCTATTACATAACCCTTCAACCTCGAACATGTTATGACTAGAGATAAGTACTGTTGTTCTGTAGACTCTACTAAACTCCTTTATAAGTTCTCTAATACTTTGTGAGTAGATTACATCTAAACCTACTGTAGGTTCATCAAGTATAGCTACTTTAGGTCTAACCATTAAAGCCCTAACTACTTGAACCCTCCTCCTCATACCCTTACTATAAGTCTTCATCTTATCATGAATCCTACCACCTAAACCTAGTAGTTTAACCCCTAACTCTACACATTCCTCAACATCTGATGATGATGTATAGTATGCCTTAGCGATTAATCTTAAGTATTCATAAGCTGTTATATTCCTGTATACACCTACATCCTCAGGTAAATAAGTAATTAACTTCCTCACCTTCCCAGAGTCTCTGACTACGTCATAACCGTAAATAGTAGCTGTACCTGAAGTCGGTAGTAGTAAGGTAGCTAATATCCTGAACAACGTAGTCTTACCAGCACCGTTAGGACCTATCAACCCGAAGATATCACCTTCGTAAACATTAAACGATACTTTATTAAGAGCTCTGAAGCCGTCGTAATCCTTAACTAAGTCCTTAACCTCAACTACTACTGAAGTCATAATCAATCTATAGATACTAAACTCACAGGTTTTAATATCTTAAGATGATAGAGTTATTACCTAGTACTACACAGTGTATTAGGGATTACTATGTTTAGTAGACCTAAGGTTTACGTAATGCCTGTAGGTTCTATAACATCACCTGATATACGTAGTGATTATGAGTCATTAATAAGTACTCTTAAGAAGTTAGATGCTGAGTTGGTTATAGGGTCACCACTTAATGATGAGGTAAGCATCTTAGAGAGGGTTGATGAGGTTAGGAAGTACGGTTTTGATGCGTTGATAGTACTCTCACTACATGGGTTTACCGGACATCTACAGGCGTTATTCGTAGACAATGTTAAACTACCTACAGTTATCTGGACCCTACCATCTAGGTATTCCCTCCCTACAGCAGCTAGTGCTGTAGGTTATTTAAGGGAGAGGGGTTTAAAGGTTAAGTTAGTTCATAGCATCCCTACAGATTTAAGCGTACTTAAAGATATTGAGGAGTTTGTTAAGGTAGCAGCCCTACTGAGGAGGTTATCTAATGTTAGGATCGGTGTTATAGGCGGTATAATACCGCCTATGGTTGCCTCACACTACGATAGGACTATACTTAAGGATAGGTTTGGAGTTGATGTAGTTCATATACCTCTTAACGAGGTTATGAATTCCTTCAATAACGTTAAGGATGAAGAAGTTAACAGTAAGTTTAATGAGGTGAGGGGTAAGTACGTCTTAGAAGCTCCTGAAGATAGTGTTAAGAAGGTGTTAAAGCTATACCTAGCTATTAAGAAGATTCAAGAGGTTATGAGGTTAGATGCTGTATCGTTAGAATGTTATACAGAGTTATTCCAGTTATTTAATGTTAACCCGTGTTTAGGGTTTGTAGACGATCAGATCATAGGGTGTGAGGGGGAGGTGTTAAACGTTGTTAGTTTATTAATAGCTAAGTACTTAAGCGGTAAGTCAGCACTAATGTCAGACCCCTTCTCAGTAAGTAAGGATGGGGTTTTAACCTTCATGCACTGTGCAGCATCTGCTTATGTAGCTGAGGATAGTTCTAAAGTCCATATAGTTGCTAGTGAACCACCTTCAATAATAAGGTATAGGATTCCAGTAGTCCACTGTAGACCTGAAATACCGTTAACTACAGTAACTATCTTTAGAATTTACGGTAAACTCATAGATAAGATCCACGTTACTGTAGGTAATGTAGTTAGCTACGATACCAGTAAAGCACTTCAGATCAGAGTTAGGATAGATAACCCCTCTAAGTTCTTAGAGGAGGTTGTAGGTAATCACTACGTAATTGCTTTCGGGGATATTAGGGGCGGGTTAAAACTACTTAGTAAGTGGTTAGGTATTAACTATATAGAGACATGAAATGATTATAATTAATTACTAACCACCCTACTAACACCACCTATATTCTCCACCCTAATTACCTTATCAGCAATATTAACTACACTCTCATCATGGGTTACAACTACAACTTGTTTTAATGACCTACCTAATTCTTTAATAACTTCGAATACCTGAGTCCTCCTCTCCTCATCTAAGTATATTGTTGGTTCATCAAGTATTAGTACTGTAGGACTCCTACCCATGATTAACTCAGCTAATGCTAGTCTAAGAGCTATTGCAATACCTACCCTCTCACCACCACTTGCGTTACTAATCGGTAAGGACTCACCTAATACCTTAATACTTATCCTAAACTCATCATTAATCTCAATAGGTCTTAAACCTAACCTAGATAATATCCTATTAGCCCTCCTCTCAAGTTCTAACCTAGCAACCCTAGTTAACTCCCTAGCTATTAACCCATCCTTACCTAAGTACTTCCTACTAAACTCATCAATAATTCTTAAAGATTTAATCCTACGTTCTATCTCACTAACCTCCTTCTCCTTATTCTTAATCCATGAGTCTAAAGACTTAATCCTCTCATCAACATCAGCTAAACGATCTTCTAAAGACTTCAACCTACCCTCAGCTTTAGTAAGTTCATCAACAACCTTATTTAACTCCCCCTGTAACTCCTTCCTCTTCAGTGATAACTCATTAATTAATTTATCAAAATCTTTTAACTCCTTAGGAACACCTACCTGTAGACCTACCTCTGCTAATAACCTCCCTAACCTACTGCTTAAATCATCAATACTAACTCCTTCAAGTCTTGATGAGGTCATCACCTCATAACTCTTTAAGACTTCTAACTCCTTCCTAAGACTTAATAACCTATCCTTCAGTATGTTTAGAGATTCTACACATTCACTGATTTGTTGAGCCACCATATCAGTAGGTCCCTTAAGTAACTCACTACATAACCTACGTGCTAAGTTGTTAAGAGATTCTACTTGATTCCTAACCTCATTAACCCTACCCAACACTACCTCCTTCTTACCTAAGTACCTATTCATAGTGTTTAATGACTTCTCAATAATACTTATCTTAGCATCTAAACTTGCGTACTCCTGCTTAACAGACTTAATACTATCCTCTAAACTACTTAACTCATTAACTAACCTCTTCTTAATATCTTCAGGATTAGTTATTAAGGAACCACATATAGGGCATCTACTAGTAGATTCGAACTTCCCTAGATATATAGTGTATATCTCCTTAAGAGCTCTTAACCTCTCTATAGATGTGTTTAACTCATCACGTCTACGTCTTAAATCATTAATTAACGAGTTAAGTACTTCGTAATTATCAACTACTACACCTACCTTCGTAGAAACTTCCTTAAGTATTGATGTTAACGTGTTTTGAATACTGCTTAACTCTTCATAAACCCTACTTAACTCCTTAGTTATTAGAGAGTACTTACTGGGGTCCCACCCATCAACTACCCCTAACTTCGAGATAGTATCTTCTAACTCCTTAATTCTGTTATAGATCATTAAGTTCTTCAACTCATTACTTACTTCTAAAGCCTCCTCAACCAACGATATACTCTTAACATAACTATCACGTCTACTCTTCAACCTACTTATGCTTAACTCCTCCTCACGTTTCTGAGTTAAGTATTTACTCCTCATACTGTGAAGTTCTTTAAGTTCATTCCTTTTCTCCTCTAAAGACTTCTTCTCACTGATTAAGACTCCTTCTAATCTATCCTTCTCCTTAGTCAACTCCTTAATAACTGATAATGACTTCTCTAGGTAGCTAAGACCTAATAACGATAGTATCCGTTCCCTCCTTTCAGAATCTCTAATATCTATTATCTCAGTAAGTTCGTCCTGAAGTGCTATTACAGTACTCCTAACTATATCTCTTAACCCCTTACCATCTACTGTAATTAACCCTAAGACCCTGCCTAACTCCTTAGCAACGTTTGATACTCCGTAAGCTTTAACCTTCCTACTACTACCTTCTAGTAGGTATAGGTAGGCCTGAGCTGGTGTATCAATGTTTAACTCCCTAACTACTAAGTACTTAACACCACCAATTTCTAGGATTACTGAGATCTCACCCTTCCTCCTACCCCTCATAACTATAAACTCCTTCTCCGTACCCCTAATATCAGGTCTAGCCTCTGTGAATAATGCTATATAGATCGAATCAACTATTGATGACTTACCAGCACCGTTAGGACCTACTATAGCTACTATACCGTCAGGAAATGTTATCTCTGAATCCTCATGAGATAATATATTAGTAAGTTTAACACTCCTAATAATCACTTAATACTCACCAACTTCTCCAACTTACTAATAACTTCAGAGTCATTTACAATGCTGTTAATTAGTAACTTGATAAACTCTACATCATCACAACCCTTAACAATCCTCACTACATAATCCGATATTACAGGGTCTTTAATTAAGTTATGAACAACTAACTCTAGTGTAGGGGTCTGTATTTGTTCTCCGTGAGGGTACCTCACATCACCTTCTTCTGAAACACCTGGTGCTTCTACTCTATATGTGAGGATCTTACCCTTATCCCTTAAACTACTTAAGAGGTTTATTATTAACTTACGGTTTAGATCTAGTAGTTCCTTACTGTTTATCTCTATATGGAGTATTGGAGGTTTACTAAATTTACTGGATTCTAAACCCTCTAGAAACTTACGTAATTCCTCATAATTCCTAGGCTTAACAACAAACCACTTCCTAGGCTTACTAAGCTTAACCCAATTAACTACTACCTCATCACTACTAAGGTCTACTAACGCAACGTACTTATCATTAACACCTTCTAAGACGTTTAAAGACTCCGTCGCTCCAGAGTAAACAACTGGTGTACCACCGACATTAACTTCATACTTCATATGGTAATCACCTAGTGCTACGTAGTCATACTCACTAACTCTTAAGTCGTTGATAGTTACGTGAGCTTCAGGTATGTTTAACTCCTTAAGTAGTAAGTGTGCCATCAACAACTTCTTACTAGTGTTAGGCTTCTTAACAACTCTAACATACTCCTGAATCGAGATTGGGTCTGCGTAAGGTATTGCAGTAATACCTAACTCACCACTACGTAACTTAACCACATGTGTTAGTGGTTGTGAAATTGCTAAAGCCTTAACCAGACCTACCTCTTCTAAGACCTTAATAGGTGATAGAGCTGATACCTTAGGCATATCGTGTTGACCAGCAATTACTAAGAATTCAATACCGACTTCCCTTAACTTCTTAAGAGATTTAAATACGTAGTAATATGTTTGAGGACTCGGTCTAGCATCCTCAAATAAATCACCACAGTGTATTACTGCATCAACACCTTCTTTAATAGCTATCTCTACTACTTCATCAAATACTTCGTAGAAGTCTAACTCCCTATCTCTTAACTTACTAGGTTTTGAAGCACCTAAATGTGTATCTGATGTATGTAGTATTAACAGTGTCTAACCCTCCCATTCACTAGATAATGTTCTAATCTCTAAAGACTTACTACGTATCCTCACACCCTCCCTCCAAATACTTACTACGTCTGGTGTTACCCCAACCTTCTTACCCTCATGTTTATCTATCCTAACATATGCTGGGTACTTACCAACCCACTCACCCATTATTAACCCATAACCAGGTGGTAGTGTAGGTAGTATGTTGACATAATCATCACTTAATATATCAGTTATCTCCATAACTGTAGACCTATCCTTACTCTGAACTAACTTTAAGAATACGTAGTTCTGGATTTGAGAAACTACGTTAACATCTAATGCTCTAGGTCTCTGACTAACTATGACTAACATACCGCCGAACTTCCTACCCTCCCTAATAAACCTCTGAAGAGTTCCTTTAGATTTAGTATTATCACTACTTAAGAATATATGTGCTTCCTCAACAACAAGTAATGTCGGTATGACGTTAATACCCCTCCTAAGCCCCTCCTTAAGATACCATAGTAGGTCCTCAGCTACGACCTTAAGCATATAGTCCTTCTCTTCATCAGTAAATGCGGAGACATCCACTACCACAACCTTATTATTACCTAATAACTCACTAACCTTCCTCGCTTCTAAATCAATCCTACGCCATTCGAAGAAGTCTTCAACCTTATCTATAACATCCGTAACACTCTTCTCATCCCTATCTTGAGACTTAAGCCTAATACTCCTAATCAGTAAGTCCTTATACATCTCGACAGAGTCCTCAAGTACTTGCTGAGTATGTGATTCACTGTAAATCTCCTTAATTGCTAGGGAGTAAGGCTTCCTACTCTTTATAGACCTCTCACGAATCCTACCGTTTAATTCCTTCAACACATTCCTTAGAATCCTCCTCTGCCTAGTTGCAGTCCCTTCAGGTATTATGAAGCTTACTAAGAGGCTTATAGGTAGTTCTATAGGGTTTATAGCTGCTTCATACCTAACAATACTTACCTTATCAGGGGTCTCACTAACTAAACCTCCGTACTCCCCATGTACATCGAAGATAACTACTGAACCACCAATCCCTGCAATCCTATCAGCTAATACAGCAACTAAGTTACTCTTACCAGAACCTGTAGTCCCAGTTATCAGTAAGTGTTTAGTTAATGCATTAATATCAACTCTAATCCTAAGGTCTTCAAAACCTACTAAAGACCCTACCTCTACACTAGTTTCAGGGTTATTCCTATATACAACTCCTACATGTTCAGGTCTTGCTAGGTATACCGGTGTCTCAGGTGGTGGTGGGTACCTAGGTGCTTCTACCCTCCCACCAGTGATATCAGCTATTACTAAAGCCTTCATATAACTCTCACTCTTTAAACTACTTAATGGTGATGTCCTCTCATACGTTGTTAAATTCTGAGTAGTTACTATAGGTACTACAGACTTAAATAGTGATGAACCTATAAGACCTACAACCTCCCTCACATGTTCTTCATAAGTTATTGGGTCTCTAACCACGAATCTTATATATACGTAAGTACCTACAGGTACTGGTGTTAATGCCTTAACATCTACCTCAGTTGGTTTAGATACCTCACCGACAATACCTATTGGTTTATCTATAGGAACTCACCCAACAGTTCACGTCCTGTAGGTATAGAGTTCAGACCTAATTTATATAATACGTATTTAAACTCCTCAGTACTTAACTTACTCTTACTATGGACTACTCTAAGAGGGTCTGGATATCCAGTATGTGAGTAGGTATATATTGAACTAATAATGTCTACTAACTCATCAACACCCCACACACCAGGTATTGATACTTGATAAGGTTGTGTTGAGTGGTTGAATGCTACGTAAGTTACAGTCATAGGTATTAAAGGACTTAAGTTTATGTTTAAGCTGTTGAGTGGTTTAGGTAGTTTATCAGTTGTTATGTATACTGGTTGGAGTATGTATGGTTGCTTAGGTAGTTTACCAAACCTCCTCAACATATTAATTAGTATTAAGTCATTAACTTCAGATTTAATCTCTTTAGGAGTCTCCTCACTTAATAAAATATCTATGTAGTAACTCCTCCTAAGAGTCTTAGCTATGAATAAAGGCTTCACCAACTTTACAATCTCTGTAATCTTCCTAAATATCTCATACCATACATCCCTTAAGTTACTGAAGTTACTATAACCTGTAGACCTAAACCCCTTAGGTAGGGGCCTACTACTATAACCCCATAAAAACGATATTAAAGAACCGTCAAATAACGCTACCTCAGCACTGTCTATAACTTCAAGTACTGAATCAACTTCTAAAATCCTAGAAAGTAGTTGTGTTATACGTATTACTAACTCTTCAGGTATGACCTCACTTAACGTAGGTATGTAATAACCTGAAGTACACTTAATCACGAACTTACATGATTTAGACTCCCTTAAGGAGATGTTTGCTGAGACTGCCTGTATAGCATATACTGTAGCTAAGGATAACTTCTTAATCACTCTACTTGAATCACTAGCTACGACATCTGGTGGTTCACTAACTTGAGAAGTTTTTAACGGGTATGAATAAACCTCACGAACATACCTACCTAAATCATCAGCAGTAACTACCTTACGGAGGAGTTCGTTAATAGTCCTAGATAACTCAACTATTAAACCGTCATGTAATGGTATTTTTAAGCACCAGAAGATATAACATCATCAAAACTTAAAAACACTGAGTATGGTGTCCTTAAGAACTCATATTTAAACGTAGGTATTACCCTAACCTAACAAGTCCTACCTTAAATAATATTTTAGTAATTCGTGAAAATTTTTAAGTAGTAAATCAAATACTATATTAGAAGTATTAACTACCTTACATCAAACCCATATCTTAACTTATACTTAGGTGATTCCTATGTTAGGGAGAGTTACTGTTAAGAAGATAGTAAGGTTTTACCGTATGGCAAACTTATTTAAGATACTATTCATTAGTTCATTAACTTACGGGTTGTTAGGGATGTTACTGTATTCACTTGTAGTTAAATCCAATTTAATTTTAATAGATTCTATACTCTGGATTCTTGACTCTATAACATACCTAACGTTATTTATTGTGTTGAGGGTCGTGACTTCTAAGACTTTAAACGGTCGTAGGTATGAGTTATTAAGAGTTGAGGATATCTCATCAATATTTATAGCTGTAATCACAATCTCCGTCGTGATATACTTAATACCTAGTACTTTAGTGAATACTGAGATAACTTCGTCTGAGTTCTCACTATACTTAATCGGTAGTGGTATACTCTCCTACATATTCTCTAAATATGTTTTAAGGTATGGGAAGTATGGGAAGGTTTTAATTAAGTCAACAGCTGTGAAGACATCATTAGATGCGTTGATAGAATTCGTTAATAGTATTGCTTTAATACTCTCTAACATACTCCAACTAGTAGTTATTGAGAACTTATTAGTTTTAGCAATATCTGTATATGCTGTAAAATGTTCTGTAAACGTTATTAAGGAATCAATATTCAACCTACTAGATATTAACTACCCTAGACACCTTAAGTACAGGATAATTAATATTGTTGAGAAAAACACTAACGTATCGGTTAAGAAGGTATTATTAAGGAATTTAGGGAGTTTTGTTGAGGTTGAGTTATGGGTGAAACTACCTAGTAACGCAACGTTAAGAACAACTCAAGTATTAATATCTAGTATAACTAGGGAGGTACTCATTAAGATACCTGAAGTCATTAAGGTCTTAGTAGTTGCTATACCGGATAAGGCTGGAGTCACTAGTAAGGAGTCTATCCTACAGATACTTAACACACAACCATCAGTAGCTAAACTCAATACTTAAGATAGTTGATGAGGATAAGAAGGTAGGTTTATTAATTATGTCTTACTAGTGTCAGTGGTTAGTGAGATGACTAAAGTTTTAATTATCTCAGATATTCACGGTAATGCTGACGCATTTAAGGTTCTGTTAGAGGGGGTCGGTAGTTGGGATTATGTTTTTGTCTTAGGTGATTTAGTTGATTACGGTCCTGAACCACATATCGTAGTAGATCTAATTAAGGATTTAAGACCTGATATAGTTTTAACAGGTAATCACGACTATGCAGTAGCGTTTAACACAGACTGTAGATGCGCTCCTGAGTTACATGAGTTAAGTGAGTATACTAGGGTTAACATCTCATATAAGTTACTAAGTAAGGAGCAGATAGATTGGCTTAAATCCCTACCAATAAATCATAAATTAGTTATTGATAACGTAAGGATTTACTTAGTTCACGGATCTCCTAGAAACCCACTCTACGGATATTTAAGACCATCACTACCTGAGTCAGAAATCCTACTAGCCCTAACTCCTAATATATACGCATTCAGACCTAAACCTGTGGATGCGGATCTAGTTATAGTTGGACATACCCATATACCTACTGATATGAGAATTGAAAATGTAAGAGTTTTAAATCCCGGAAGTGTTGGTCAGCCTAGGGATGGTGATTGGAGAGCTTCAGCATCAATTTTAGACTTAAATAGTGGTGAGTTTAAGATTTACAGAGTTGAATATAATATTAGAGATGTTGTTCATAAGTTAAGGTCTTTAAATCTTGATTCAAGGTATGTGATGTGGTTGGAGAAGATGTTAATGAGTGGTAAGATAGTAGAGTCATTATAGATTTCTGAACGTTCAATAGAGGTTAATATGGCGATGTACTTAAATGTCTTAGATGCGTATGAAGCTAGTTGATTCGTATGCATTCCTAGAAAAACTTTACGACCTTATATACAGCTTACTTGAGCTTAGAGATAAGATGAGAGATGAAGGAAAGGAAATAATTCCGTTAAGAGTTGGTACACCGTTAGTTAAGTATGGTTTCATATCTATGTTTAAAAGTGGGGTTATAGTTGATGTAACTAGTGTTGAACAGGCTAGTATTGCTGAGGATTCTGGTGCTGTTGGTGTTATGGTTTTAGATAAATTACCATATGATGTTAGAATGACTGGAGGCGTTGCTAGGACAGCCGATTTAAACATAATCGCTCAGGTTATGGAAACTACAACAATACCTGTATCTGCTAAATGTAGGATAGGGCATGTATGGGAGGCTAGGCTACTTGAAGAAATAGGTGTTGACCTAATAGATGAGAGTGAGGTCTTAACACCAGTTGATGAGAAGGTACATATAAATAAGTGGGAGTTTAAGACACCATTTGTTAATGGTGCTAAGAATTTACCTGAAGCACTGAGAAGAATATTTGAAGGTGCGTCTATGATTAGGACTAAAGGTGAGCCAGGAACTGGGAACGTTGCTGAAGCAGTAACTCACATGAAACTCGTAAATAGGGATATAGCTTTGTTAAGAGGTTATTACTTAACCGGTGATGTAGAATCTATATATCTATACTCTAAAGAGAATAAAGTTCATTTCGAAATAGCATTACTAGCTGCTAAATTAGGAAGACTCCCAGTAGTAAATTTTGCAGCCGGCGGAATTGCAACTCCAGCAGATGCTGCGTTGATGATGTGGTTAGGAGCTGACGGGGTGTTTGTTGGTTCAGGTATTTTTAAGAGTAAGGATCCTGAGGTAAGAGCTAAGGCTATAGTACTAGCAACAGCATTTTACGACAACCCTGAAGTAGTTGTTGAAGCCCAGAAGATGATTTCTGAGAAATCATCAATGTTAGGCATTGATGTGAGGAATCTTAGACCAGAGCAGTTAATGCAGGTTAGGGGTGAGTAAATTAGTTAAGGTAGGAGTTTTAGCTCTTCAAGGAGACTTTCTAGAACATATGCAGATATTAAAGGAGGTACTTAATGTAGATACAGTCTTAGTTAAGTGTTTAAATGATCTTAAAGGAATTGATGCACTCATAATACCTGGAGGAGAATCTACAACTATAGGACGTTTAATCAGGTTTAGAGGTCTTGATGAAGGAATTATAGGATTCGCTAATGAGGGAAAACCTATAATGGGTACTTGTGCTGGTGCGGTATTATTAGCTAATAAGGTCTTAGACAGAGTTGTAGGAGAGGTTAACCAACCTGTATTAGGGCTTATGAATATAACCATTATTAGGAATATATTCGGGAGGCAGAAGAACTCCTTCATCACTAAAGTTTACGTTGAAGGGATAGGTGACGTTAACGCCGTCTTTATAAGAGCTCCTGGAATCATAGAAGCTCATAGACCTGCTAGGATAATTAGCTACTTAGAACATCCTGTTATCGGTAAGGTAGGAGCTGTAGCCGTACAAGGCCCATTACTAGCTGTGACCTTCCATCCTGAAATAAGTTCTGAAAAGAAACTCTATGAGTATTTCCTATCTATGGTGAGGACTTGATGTTAGGTAGTAATAGGGATGGTGAGTACCTCGTATCCTGTTTGTTCTGTAGAAGGGAATTTGATGAGTACCTCATGAAATGCCCAGTATGTAGTGGACCTTTAGAGATCGTATTTCTTAACCCCAGGTTCAGAATAGATAAGAGTAAACCGAATATTTGGAGGTATAAATCATTATTACCTTCATTTAGTAAGATCATTACGTATGGTGAGGGTTTAACACCTGTGAGTAGAATTCACGGTGTGCTGATAAAGAATGAGAGGTATAATCCTACAGGAACTTACTCGGATAGAGCATCATCCTTAATAGCTAGTTACGTAGCATCAACTAATATTAAGAAATTATGGGTAAGGTTTATTGAGGATTTCACTTACTCTTTATCCTACTACTTAAGCGGTCTTGCAGATCTTGAGGTTGAAGTTTATGGAGATGATATTAGTAATGATGAGTTAGGTAAGTTGGTTGAGTTAGGCGTTAAATTAGTACCTAGCTATACCACTAACAGCTCATTAGAGTTAGACTACTTAAATCCTCTAACTATTGAGGGTTTAAAGACAATAATCTTTGAAGTCTATGAGAGGAAAGTGAGGTGTGAGAATATCGTTGTACCTACAGTAACTGGTTTACTGGCTCGCTCTCTATGGAAGGGAGTTAAGGAACTTAAGGAATCAGGTCTAGATGTATGTTACACTATAGTACCAGTGCTTATTAAAGGTTGGTTGAAACCTACGTTAATACCTAGTGATATGGATGTAGTTGAAGTAGAACTTGAAACAGTACTTAATACGTTTACGAAGTTATGCAGCTCTGGTGTGAGGGTTAAACCCATCTCAGCATTAGCTTATGCTGTAGCAGAAAATTTAGGGAATTCTCTAGCCGTAATCACTGCTGGTTATAAATCAAGTACTAGGATGGATAGAGGCAGAGTTAAGGAGAGTATTATCAACTTACTGAATAGGGAAGGTAGTTTAACTGCTTATGAGATCTGGAAAGGTCTTAAGAGCTTTACTTTAAGAGGTATTTATAAAGCTCTTAAGTCGTTAGAGGTTAGAGGTGTGTTATGTAGTGAATTTGAGGTTAGAGGTTCCCGAAAAATTAAGCGTTATAAGTTATGTGGAAATCAACTTAAATCTTAATCCCTAATTGAGGTAATATCGATGCTAGGAAGAAGAACATTGATAATATCAGGAATACTATTAAGAGTAAGTATTCCCAAAGCTTAGGTCTTAACTCCTTAGGTAGTTTGTACGTGAGGTACATTACTGCTGGTATTACGAATATCCCTACGAAGTTCGCAGTATTAGCTGCTATGATAACCATTATCAGCGGCTGTGTCTGGTATAATGCCCATATACTGAACGCTACATATATAGTGAGTATTGTGTAGTATAGTCTCCGAACATCATTACTGAAAACCTTCCTCACACCCTCTAAACCCCATAGCAGGTCTGTTAAATTCCTCGGTACAGCATCTACGTAGGCACCTAAGGCAGAACTAAACAATACTATAAACCCTATTAAACATATTAGGTAGTAACCCCATAAACCGACAATAGCTGCGAATTCATTAGCTATATGTGCAGCAACTCCCCATGCTGGTAGTGCCTGCCCTCTAGGGAGTAGGGATGCAGCTATTAACGATGGTAGGTACATCCCTAAGATCGCTCCAGGGAAGAATATAAGCCATTGATCGTAGTTAAGCACTTTCATCCAGATCTTAAACCTTCCAATATTCTCAGGTGTTAGTTTAAACACCTTACCTATAGGTGATAATGCTACCCTCTTACCACCTATTAATGCAGGTATATAACCAACTACAGCACCCATACCATAACCTTTATCTCTATACCAGTTCATGAACATGAAGTTAAGACCTGCAGCTAATGCTGTATACGCCCACCAAGCAGTTATTAAACTCATATCAGCACCAGGGGGTAGGTAACCGAAGTTAAATGTACCCCATAACGCCTCATAAAGAACTTCAGCTTTAACTGTTAACGGTGCAACTATAAATAATAGTGTGAGTAGTATGAATCCTGCAAAGAACCAGTTAACAATTTCTAAAGTCCTCTCAATCTTATATCCGAACAACACTACAGCTACACAGAGAGCTATCATAACTATAGTTAAGTACCTAACTAACCAAGCCTCTGCAGCTGTAGGTAACTTACCGAGAATTATAGATCCTAAAGCAGTAGCCCCAGAACCAGCAATACCTGCTAAACCCCACGAACCCCAGATGATGATTAGGATCGGTATGAAGATACCCCAGAACTTAGGGCCTGGAGGTACTCTCTTAAGGTATACTATAGGTGGTTCACCACAATACATTGAAATCCTAACTAAACTCACATTATATACTGTCTGAAGTAATGCTGATACTAAGACTACCCACGCTATACCAAGCCCATACCTAACAGCTGTAGCAGGACCTAATAACCACTCACCACCACCTATAGCAACACCTACAGCAATTACGCTAGGGCCTAAAACCTTAAAGACTAACTCCTTAGTACCTAACCTCTGAATTTGAAAGACTTCTTCAGGGGTAGGTAATTCATCAACAACTTCTACATCACTTACACCAAACTTTACTTTACTCATAAGAGACCCCCTACACTACCACTAAAATATCTTAAAAACTTTACTCATACGATCTCATATAAATTTTGATGTAAATTTACTGTTTGCTTATTAAGAATTAATAAATTTCTTAATAATTAAGAAATTATAATCTAATATTTTTAATATGGAGTTACTATCAATAGTAATTAAGTGATAATTGATTTAAAGGATTTCTGAATATGTCTTACTCCTCTTTAAAATCTCTAATGCTACATCTTCAGTTTTTGAATTACCCCCAAGGTCTGGTGTTAGTATCCTCCCTTCCTCAACTACTGATGTTATACCTAACCATAATGTACGAGCTATCTTAGCTAGTGTGTTATCATTGAATCTCTCAGCTAGGTACTCAAGCATTAACTTAGCTGATATTAACTGACTTATAGGGTTAGCTATACCTTTACCAGCTATGTCTGGGGCTGAACCATGAACTGGTTCGAATAACGCTACAGTATCACCTACTTCAGCAGATCCACATAGTCCTAAACTACCTACTAACCCAGCTAGTAAGTCTGCTAAGATATCACCATATAAGTTCTCAGTAACTATAACTTCAAATAATTCAGGACTCCTAACTAAGTTGTAGGCTGCTGTATCAACAATCATCTCATTAACTTCTAGTTGATAATTCCTAGACTCTTCAAAGAATATATCCCTGAATAAACCATCACTAACTCTTAAGATATTTGACTTGTGTACTGCAGTAACCTTCTTAAACCCGTGTTTAACAGCGTAGTTGAGGGCGTACCTCACTACCCTCCTACAAGCCCTCTCAGAAATAACCTTTAGAGCTACTGCAACGCCTGAGACTAGAGTTTCAACACCTACGTAGAGGTCTTCAGTATTCTCTCTTATTAAAACTATATTGAAATCTCTTAATGAGGACCTCTTAAAACTCTTAAAAGGTCTTACATTAGCGTATAAGTCTAACTCACGTCTAAGCATCACATTAACACTCCTAAAACCAGGTACGTTTAGAGGTGTTGTTATAGGGCCCTTAAGTATCGCATCTACATTCCTTAAAATGTTGATCCCGTCATCCTCAATAACCTTACCTGAACGTCTGTAGTATTCGTAACCAGCTCTAACCTCAATAAACTCTATGTTAACTCCTAAACCCTCTAATACGTTTAAGGTAACCCCAACAATCTCAGGACCTATACCATCCCCGTATATAACCCCTACCCTATACCTCCTACCCATGAATACCCACACTACGGAATCTACGTTCAACTAATTCCGGTATGTACTTCCTAACTATCGTTAACATCTCCTCATCACTTAACGCATCCCTCCTACCCTCCGAGAATATACGTTGTACTTCTTCATAAACAGCATTTACTCTAGGGTCATCCTTACCTAAAGCTTCATCAGGACTTAATCTAAAGTACATATTAATCCAGTAGGCTATTGCTGACCTACCAGAGTATGGTGTTATAGATATTGTGTAGGGTATACCTAATATTAAGTCTGTATCATATGGTAGGTATACTTCAGGATTCTTCATCAGACCATCTACATGAATACCTGCTTTAGTCCTGAAAGCATTAGAACCTACTATCGGTTGGAACTCAGGTATTCTAAACCCCATTTCAGTGAAGAACTCCAAAACCTTCCTAACAACCCTTAAATTAACCCTCTTATCACGTCTAAGTCCTAAGTAATGTACTAACATCACTTCTAACGGACAGTTCCCAGACCTCTCACCAATACCTAATAAAGTACAGTTAGAACCTCCAGCACCGTAAACCCAAGCAGCTAGATGGTTAGCAACTACTAACCCAAAATCATTATGTCCGTGAAATTCTATATCCTCACCTGGAAATCCCTCAGATATTAAAGTCCTCACTAATGATGGTATACCCCTAGGTGGTGGTACTTCAGGGAATGGTAGTCCTAAACCTAGAGTATCTGAGAGTTTAATTTTAACAGGTATTGAGTACTTCTCCCTCAACCTCATCAACTTATGAATAAATGGTAATACGTTCTTAGTTAAGCTAGCTCTAGTTATATCTTCTAAAGCACACTTAACGGATATACCCCTCCTTAAAGCTTCCTCAACAACTGATAAGTACTTACTAATAGCTAAATCCCTAGTAAGTCCTAACTTATGATATATGTGGTAGTCAGAAATTGACGTAAGTATCACAGTCTCATCTAAACCACTATCAACAACTAACCTTAAGTCATCGAAGGAAGCTCTAATCCACCCTATCACCTTAGGATACCTATAGTTTAGGTCTAGTAACGCCTTAGTAACTCTCCTATCCTTTTCAGTATATAGAAATACCTCACAAGTAGTTATAACACCATCCCCACCCAACTCAACTAATAACTCATAAACTCTAACACTCTCCTCAAACGTTAAATTCCTCCACCCCTGCTGACCGTCTCTTAAGGTAGTATCTGTAAGGTAGATCCTACTAGGAAATCCATATACATCCCCACCACTCAACACTATACGTGGTACATCTACGAATGGATATAGATCCTTATAGAGTTCTACCTCCTCCATATCCGTACCTAACTAAAGGTTTCCCTAGTACGGGGTTAATAATAGTGTTTAACAATACTCATGACGTTCTGAATACTAAGATCATTCCGAAGTACGAACGAATTACTTACCTTAAGTACTTATAACGATGTAAAATAAATTTAGGTTTATTATAATGTTATAGAGGTCCTGCATTATACGTATAACCACCATCTATTAATACTGTAGCTCCATTTATGTAGCTAGCATCATCGGATGCTAAGTAAGTTACTAACTTAGCTACTTCCTCAGGTTTAGCTAACCTACCTAGAGGAGTCCTACGTTTTAACTCAGCCTCATTAACTATACCCCTACGGACAAGATCTACAACTCTCTCAGTAGCTACGTAGCCTGGAGCTACTGCAACAACTCTAATACCGTACTTACCCCACTCAACAGCTAATGCTTTAGTAAGCCCTATAACACCTGCTTTACTCGCACAATAAGCACTTCTTAATTCCAACCCCATGAACCCGAGCATAGATGATATATTAATTATCACACCACCCCTACCACTCTTAATCATATGCTTAGCAACTGCTTGACTACATAAGAACACAGCTGTTAAGTTAATATCTATAACCCTCTGCCAATCACTTAAATCCATATCAATAGCTGCTTTCTGGATAGCGATACCTGCATTATTTACTAATATATCTATCCCCCCATACCTCTCCACACACTCCCTCACAACCCTCTCAACCTCTTCCTTCTTAGCTATGTCTGCTTTTACTGGTGTTACATCACCGTACTTACTTAACTCCTTAGCTGTACTCATTAACTCATCCTCAAGTACATCAGCAATAACTACTTTAGCACCCTCCTTAAGGAATTCCTCAGCAATAGCTCTACCAATACCTCTAGCACCACCAGTAACAATAGCTACACGACCAACCAACCTCAAACAAACCACCGGAAACTCTCTCATAAACTCTAATATAAGTTGATAACATCATACACTATTAAATCCCTACTTACGGAGTTAGTCAACTGTCTAAATACTACTTAAGCATAAGATTTTAAGTATTAAGTAAAGTCCACATTTGGTAGAGCTGTTGACAATACTGAGTAACATTATCAGTATTCCAGACCCCATATCACTGATTTTGATAGTAGTTGGATTATGTTTTATATACTTAGGTAGTCGTAAGGGTTTAGAACCGCTTATGCTAGTACCTATAGGTTTCGGTATATTATTAGGTAATATCCCACTTAGCGGTCTTAACGACCCTCCATACGGGCTCCTATACTTAATAAGGGAGAAGTTATTAATAACTGAAGTACTCCCATGTCTAGCCTTCCTAACTATAGGTACTATGATGGATTTCAGACCACTACTTAAGAGACCTTGGTTACTCCTATTCGGGGTTTCAGGTCAGTCAGGAGTTATATTTGCTTTAGTACTAGCACTACTCCTAGGGTTTAATTTTAGGGAGGCTATAGCTGTAGGTATTATAGGATGTGCTGACGGACCTACAGCTATATTCGTATCTAGTAGGTATGCTCCTCACTTATTAGGGGCTGTAGGGTTAGCTGCATACACGTATATCTCTATGGTCCCCTTAATTCAAGTACCTCTTATGAGGGCTTTAATAAGTAGGAAGGAGATGGGTATTAGAATGCCTATGACTTCCGGTGAGGATGTAAGTGATTTAGTAGTTATTGCTTTCCCTATAATACTGATACTCGTATCAATGATATTCATACCTGGTGGGTTACCTCTAATCGGTATGTTAGCTCTAGGTAACTTCCTACGTGAGAGCGGTGTAACTGAGTTTATGGAGAGGTATAATAAGACCTTCTCTACAGTATTAACTGATTTAGTGACTTTCTTACTAGGGCTTTCAGTAGGTTCTACACTATCATCTAAGATAATTACAGCAAGTCCTGACCTACCGTTTAAGGTCTTAATAGTGTTTACGTTAGGTGTAGTAGCCTTCGCAGGTGATATAATATTCGGTATATTAGTTGGTAAGGTAGTCTCTAAGTTAAGTAGGGGTAGGATTAACCCTGCTATAGGTGCTTCAGCAAACTCAGCATTTCCAATATCTGCTAGAGTTGTTCAGAGGGAGGTTAGTAGGGTATCACCAGGTAATATAGTTTTAATGTACTCAATAACTACTAACTTAGCGGGTCAGATAACATCACCTATATTCGCAGGTATTATAATAACACTTATTGAGTCTCTAGGTATTTAGTTAGACCTTAACTACTGGTACCTTACCAAACCTCTTAAGGAGGACTTCACTACCTTCTGAAGCATTTACAGGTATTAACCTAACACCTATTACCCTACCCTTAATAATAGATGATGTGAGTACATCCTTAACCACACCCTTAATCAAACCTACATCATCCTTAAGTACTACCATGTCAACACCTACTAAGCAGTAACTACATAAGTACGTTAAGTCCCTAAGTGTTACTGAACCCTCAGCAACCCTCTCCTTAAGTAAGTCATCCTCAGCAACAGGTAACATAACCTCATTAAAACCTACGTTACTGATACCTAAGGTATTCGATACATTACCTATTAACTCATTTAATTTCTTAACTGCATAACCACTACCTGGGTATGCAAACTTAATACCACTTAAATACTCAATAATACTAACCACACTTTCTGATAACCAAGGAGATAATGAGTAATCAATTCCTAAGAACTTCATACCTACCCTACCAGCCAACCCACTAACTAACTTACTAGTATTTAAGATGTACTTAATCAGTGGTTCTTCATCACCTCTAACATACGTGTAGAATAAGTCAACATATCTTAGAGCTACTGATATACCCTCATCATAAGTAGTTGCTAGGGGGAAGTAAGGGGTTACTATGTAGTCAGGTATTGAAATACCTAACCTAGTGAAGTCGTTAATATCTATAGACTTAATTAATTTAGAGTAGAGGTTAGTGATACTATCGATTAAATCTGTAGTAGGTAAGCGTATGGTGATATAACTCCGTTCACATGATGTTAACACTGATATTATATCTTCAGGCTTAACCTCACTAGCATCGATATGATATGAAGCTAATAACACATCATCCCTACATAACTCTTGAGTTAGTCTTAACTGATATTCGCTAGGTAGTTCTGGAGGTAGGACAATACGGTAACTCCATACGTTAAGCCCTAACTCCCTAACTAGTTTCTTAATAACATCTAACTTCTCATAAACTAAGTCTTTAAAATCCTTAACACTACCTACAGGCTTAACATGTATAGTTAAACTCCTAATTAATGCCATACTCATACCAAGACATACTCAGTATAGTATTAATTAACTTAACGTTTCTAGACTCTTACAACTAAAACCTTAATAACAAGACTTAATAATGTGTTCATACACTTCAAAACTCGTCTATACATCCTTAGAGTGTGGTGCGGGGGGTGGGATTTGAACCCACGCAGGCCTACGCCAACGGGTCTCTCATCAATAGCTGGAAACTTGAGCCCGTCCCCTTTGCCCTAGCTCGGGCACCCCCGCACCATATAGTAGTTATTTATGAGGCTTATAATGTTTAGGTATTTAAGTGTAGATGACTTCAGTACCTACGTTAATACCGTCTAATACCTTCTCAATATTCTCAGGTTTAAACCCATTCATAAAGTATATCTTAATTCTAGACCTCTCAGCTATAGATAAAGCTAGTTGGTCGAAGAGTTCGTAGGTACCTGCTTCAGACCTACTAATAATTAAGTTCTTCAACTCATTTATAGTTACTCTAGGTAGTAGCTTAGCATCACTGTATTTCTTAGGGTCTTTATCGTATACACCGTCAACATCAGTAGCATTTACTACTAAGTCAGCACCTACTAACTCAGCAATTATCATAGCTACAGCGTTAGTTGATTGACCTGGTTGTAAACCACCTAAGGTAACTACCTTACCTGAAGACCAAGCTGTTAACACCTCATCAACATTCCTAGGTATGTAGTTATAGGTGATATCACCTAAGAGAGCATTTAGAAGTAATGCATTAATCCTAGATATGTTAATACCTAGTAAGTCAGACCAACTCTCATTAACTCCTAATTTCCTAGCCATACTTATGTAATGTCTTGCTGTAGAACCCCCACCACATACTATAACGAATCTATAACCTCTTAAGAACCTCTCCCTAAAGATCCCACAGTAGGATTTAAGGATATCTACATTACCTAAATCAAATAACTTACCGGTTAACTTAACCACTACCTTCACGTACTACCCTAGATATAATGACTTAGAAAGGAAAAATACTTAAGACTTAACATTCTTACGAGCTTTAAATCTAGCGTACAGCGTAGGTGTTATGATTGAGAGTACAGTTGCTATGTAGATGAACTGACCTATAGGGCTTGAAATGAATACTAAGGGGTTACCGAAGGCTATATCAAGGGAACGTCTAAAGTATTTCTCAGCTAGAGGTCCTAACACGAAGCCTATAGCCATAGGTGCTGTCGGGAATTTATACCTGTTTAATACGTAAGCAATAACACCTATGACTAAAGTTGCTACTATATCTACTACTGAATTCCTAATTACGTAAGCTCCGAATACACAGAAGAATATTACCATAACTGCTAGAAACGGTATATTCCTTCTTAAGAACTCACCTAATCTTAAGAATATGTAGACTACTACAGGTGCTAATAAGTAGAACATCACGTTTGATAAGACAGTACCTACTAATACTGTATAACCTAGTTGAGCTCTATAGGTGAATATCCAAGCACCTGGAATTACTCCATGGATCATTAGAGCACCTAACACGATCGCTGTTGCAGCACCTCCAGGAATACCTAAGGCTAGTGTAGGTACTAGAGTACCCATAGCAGCTGCGTTATTAGCTGCTTCAGCTACTGCAACACCTTCAGGTATTCCAGTACCCCACTTCTCAGGATTCTTAGAAAATCTCCTAGCCATTAAGTAAGCAACTACAGCAGCTGTAGTAGCTCCAATACCTGGTAGGAAACCTACTAACCAACCTATAGGGACAGCTATTAAGAAAACTAGTGGTGCTAACTTCAAGAATAATTCCTTACTGGGGAACATAAGCTCCTTAAACTTATACCTCTCCTTAACAACCTCAAACTTTAACTCAGACTCAAGTAGTCTAAGTACTTCTGATATAGCGAATATACCTAGTAAAACCGCGACTAAATCAAAACCACCACCTAGGATTGTTACCCCAAACGTAAACCTATATACACCTGTAACTGGGTCCGAACCTATAGTTGCTAAGAAGAAACCTAGTAGAGCTGATACTATAGCTTTAACACCACCCTCAAATGTTGCTAGGAATGATATAGCCATAACAACTAAAGCAAACATCTCTGGAGGTCCGAACATAACAGCTACATCAGCTAATATCGGGGTGAAGAACAACACTATAATACCTCCTATCAGACCTCCTAAGAATGAGTAGAATCTAGTGAGCATTAACGCTAAACCACTCTTACCAGCTTTAGTCAGTTCATAACCATCTAAAGCTGTCATGATATTCTCAGTACTTCCTGGAATTCTAAAAAGTACTGCTGAGACAGAACCGCCGAAAACAGCTGAGGCGTAAGCAGCTACTAAAGCTATTATAGCTGTTTCTGGAGGTAACCATATAGTGAATGGGAGTAATATAGCTGTGATAGCTACTGAAGTTATCCCAGGTGTTGCACCAGCTAATAACCCTATAAAAGATGCTAAAATCAGTACACCCATATTTAATGGGTTAGTGATTATGTATGTGAATGCTTGGTATATGTTGATTAAGTGGTACTCCATAATACTCACCTACCGAATAAACCTAATATGTAGGTAGTGAGGTCGTAGAATACTCCATACCCTCTAGGCAACGGTATTAACAGGAACACCGGAAATAGTAGAAGTGCTAACATAGCAAATATAAAACCTACTAGTAATGATGTTAACGTCTTAACTCTTAAGAACTTTAGATATGTTGGGATTAGTACTAACGTTGATATGAAGAACCCAACATACTCGAAGACTAAAGCGTAAACTACAACAAATACTATAGTTGTTAATACTCTACTAAGACCACTTCTCCCTAATTTAGGGGGTCTATAGTAGTTCTTCTTAATATACCTATAAATTATTGCTGAAATACATGATATGATAATACCTATTAAAAGTATTGAAGGCCATACCTCAGGCCCTATAACAACCCACGGTAACTTAGGTAATCTAAGAGCTTCGTAAAGAAAGTATGAGGAGAAAATAATAAGTAATGAAAAAATTATCATTTCACCATACACTTTCATCACCTATAATTACTTAGCTAATCCAAGCTCCTTATATATCTGTAAGTAGATCTCATACTCTTGCTTTACGAATTCTCTAAATGCGTCACCTACTAGTAACCCAGGTCTGTAGTAGAGGTATTGCTTTCGTTCTTGTTCTTTATAGTATGGGCTATTATATGCTTGCTCACATAACCGTTCTAACTCCCTAACTATTTCTGGAGGTGTTCCAGCTCTAACTGCTAAGCCTCTCCATAAACCGTAAGTTATGTTTAGACCTAATTCAGTAGCTGCTGGTACGTCTGGGAAGTCTTCTAGCCTCCTATCTATGAAGAATACTAGAGCCCTAACCTTACCTTCCCTAATTAGGGGTACTATAATACCTGGTTCCTCCATCATAGCATCAATCTTACCACCAAGTAAGTCAGTCCTCATCTCAGCAGCAGATTCGTAAGGTATATACCTTAACTTAGCACCAGTATATTTAGCAAATAATACAGTATTCAGATGGTCTGGAACTTGACCTAATCCAGTACCACCTATAGTTACCTCACGTTCTCTAGCGTAGTTTATGAATTCTTGAACAGTCTTAAATCTAGGGTCGTCAGCTCTAACCCATATACCACCAACATCCCATTGGAACCTACAGATCGGTATGTATTCCTCCATCTTATGAGGATTCTTACCCATAATTATGTTAGTTAGTGCGTAAGCACCGTAGAGTAGTACTGTATACCCATCAGCTGGTTGTTCAGCTACGTAAGCCTCAGCAATAGCACCACCAGCACCAGGCATATTCTGAACAACCCAAGGAACACCAGTTAAGTTTTGAAGTACTGGAGCTATAGCCCTAGCAGCTAAGTCACTACCACCACCAGCACCGAAACCAACAATTATAGTTACAGGTCTAGTAGGCCATGCAACAGGTGGTAATGTAGGTGTCGGTGTAGGTGTTACTGTAACTGTTACCCTCTCAGTTACTTTAGTAGTTACTGTAGTTGTTATTGTTGTTGGAGTACCTACAGTACTCGTTACTGTTACAGTCTTAGGTGGTGGTACTGCTGAAGAACCTGCGAAATAACCAACAACACCAGCAACAACAATCAAAACAACCAACACAACAACTAAAGTAGATGAAACCTTAGCAGACACTAATCACACCTATAGAATAGGTGGTCTAAGGTTAATAAACTTTCTTAAACTATTGTAGTAGTTATCTATATTAGATTCTTAATTAACTCATTAGGTAGTGAACAACATGTTTCAATGTTCTCTACTTGGAATTTATCTATGAATTTTCTTAGTGGATTTACTATTCTGTTGATAAGTCCTGACTCACTTAATTTAAAATCTAATGTGTATTTCATTTCTAATGGTCTCATACATCCTAAAGCTATCTCACTATTTAACCTCCTCCTCACATATTTGAATACTTCAACTACATCATCTACGGATACTTTCACGTTAGTCATAGGTGTGTTCTCAGTTGGTTTTAGTATGAGTAAGACTGTTATTGGTGGGTTATAGTCTCTTAAGATATCTATAGCTTTAAATTCTGTTAATACCTTACCGTAGTTAGCACCTATTAGTATATGTGGTATTATGTATGGAGGGCCGTACTTTATAAGCTCATCATATGTTTTTATGAAGTCTTCATGACCTCTACTCTTTAAGTGCATTACCTCCTTAATTACATAGTCATCAACTACTAACTCGTAATCAACTATATCGACTCCAGCATCTCTTAACTTAATCGCTAAAGACCTACTAATTAATCCTGTATGTACGCTAACTACTACTCTAAAGTCCTTCTTAATATCCTTAATTACATGTATATATGGTTCTATTGTGAGGAAACCCTCACTATTGAAACCACCACTTATTAAAATACCCTTAATACCGTCCTTATATAACATCTTAACTAGGTCGTATAGTTCTTTAGGTGTGGAGACCTTCTTCATACTACTTAAGTAACGACCTCTACAGTAATCACACATTAATGAACAGTAATTACCTGTGATACTTATGCTTGGGTACTTAAGACCTGGTATGAATACCTTAATACTACCTAATACTACCACCTTCACTCATAATCATTTCTAACTCCTTCATTAATTGTAGTATATGTCTATATAGGAAGTTTATTGATGGGTAGTTATAGTGTGGTCCCTTAACACTTTCATTATAGAACGGTCTGTTACATCCTGGACAACCACTAGTTATGAATGCATTTAAATACTTATCGATATTCTCTAAAATGTCTTTAACTAATTCCCTCCTTAGGTAAACATTATCACCACTTACAACGATGTAATCATTTACGTCATAACCTAATGTTAGGAGGTATCTTAAGACCTGTATCTTCCTATAATTAATTATGTTAGGTCTTTCACGAGATTCGTATGGAGTACCTTTAATAGGTGTGAACGCGAATAACGCTATCTTAACCCCTAAACTCGTGAAGTACTTCATAGTGTTAAGGAATTCTAAATCATTATCCCCTAACCCGTAGATTAAGTGTATGTAGATCTTACTAGGACCGAACACATCTATACAATCCCTTAAGAACCCCATATACTCATACCAACTATACGGTTTCCTCACTAAACTGAATGTCTTAGGTGTTGCAGTATCAAAACCAATCCCTAAACTATCAACTCCTAAATCCTTAAGAAGTATGAGGTAGTCCTTATCCGTAGGTGTTAATGATATACTAATTGGTTTGTTAACACCTTCACCTACTAAGGTATTAACTATCTCTAAAACATCATCTTTAAATCCCTCCTTAATAACTGTCTGAATACATACTCTCTTAAAGGCCTCAACATCTTTAATACCCTTAGTAAGTACTCTTAAGTCTACTTCAGGCCATGAAACCCTAGATACTAAGGATTTATTAGAGGTACTTGATATACTTTGAGGACAGAACATACACGTACCTAAACACCCACTTTGTGAGTATAAGAGTATGTAAGCAGTAGTCGGTTTCTCAACTATATCTATTTTTAGAAGCCCTATAGTTGCTAAAGTCCCTACAGAGGCTCTCACCATCAACTACTAACTACCTAAGCTACTTACTACGTCAAACTTAAATAAATCTTAATTAATTATAGATCGAGTGTTGTTATGTGGAGGTTAATTATTGATGAAGGTGATGTGTATTGGAATATGGCTATGGATGAAGCTATGTTGTTGTTAAGGGATTCTAACGTCATACCTAATACGTTAAGACTATACGTGTTTAACCCAAGTGCTGTAACTATAGGGTACTTCCAGAGAGTTGAGGATGCAGTTAATTTAGAGTTCTTAAGGAGTAGTAATATAGGCTTCACTAGGAGGGTTAGTGGTGGGGGTTCAGTATATCACGATGTTAACGGTGAAGTCACGTACTCTGTAGTAGCATCTATTAACGACATCTCTACTAATATAATGGATAGTTATAGAATTATATGTAGTGGTATTATATACGCTATTAAGGAGTTCGGACTTAATGCTGATTTCATACCTATAAATGATGTAGTAATTAGGGGTAGGAAAGTATCTGGTAGTGCTCAATCTAGGAAGAAGAATACCTTACTACAACACGGGACGTTAATGTATAATACAGACTTAATAACATTAAGTAAGTCTCTTAGAGCACCTAAGGAGAAGTTATTAGAGCATAAGGTAACATCAATATTAGAGAGAGTTACGACTATATCTAGGGAGTTAGGTAGGACTGTAAGTAGGGATGAGGTTATCAGAGCTCTTATAAAGGGGTTTAACAAGGCTTTAAACACTGACTTCTACCAAGGTCACTACACTCGTGAGGAGTTAGAATTAGCTAGTAAACTTACTGAGAAGTATAGGAGTGTTGAGTGGATATTCCAGAGGTAATGTTTATGAAGGTATGTACATCAATTAAGAGAGTTGGTGGTAAGACAGTTAAAGTAGATCTTGAGATATTAAACGATACTATATTAAAGATCGTCATAAGCGGGGATTTCTTCTTATATCCTGAGGAAGCTATACATGAAATTGAGTCTAGGTTAACTGGGAGGAAGGTCTCTGAAGTAGCTAATATATTAAACGAGTTTAGAGGTAGTGTAGAGGTTTTAGGAGCTTCAATAGATGACTTAATAAGTATTGTTACAGACGCGTATACCTCATGTAGTCAGGAGTAGGTGTTTAACTGTGAAGAGAGTAGTAATAAGACTCTACGGTATTGTTCAAGGAGTTGGTATGAGGTATTACGTGTGGAGGGAGGCTAAGAAGTTAGGGTTGAGAGGGTATGTTAGGAATTTAGATGATGGTTCTGTAGAAGTTGTCGCTGAAGGTGATGATGAAGCTATAGAAGACTTAATAAGTAGGGTTAGGGATGAAGGACCTGGTTTTATTACTGATGTTAAGGTAGTTTATGAGGATTTTAAAGGAGACTTCAAAGACTTTAGAATCCTACATTAATACCTAACTCCTTCGAAATCTTAATTAACTGATTCCATACCTCATCATCTAGAGGTATACCCTTAGACAACCTCTCCTTATAACATCTTGCTTCAGGTTCACCAGGCATTAAGATCTCAACTTCAGGGTCTCTCGGTAAGGACTTCAACGTACTTACGTAATTACTTACATCTCTAACGAACTCATCATAACTTCTGAACATATTAGGACTTATAGCTATTATTAAGAACCCTCCTTGAGTGTAAGGTCCTTTACCACTTATTATCAGACCGTATGGGGCCCCAATAAATATACTACACAGTATATCTACTATAACAGCTAGTCCGAACCCTTTATAACCACCTACTGGTAGGAGGAAACCCTCTAAAGCTTCTTTAGGGTCTGTAGTAGGTTTACCCTCCTTATTCAACGCCCAACCATCAGGTATTTTCTCACCCTTCCTAGCAGCTAAGACTATCTTCCCGAATGCTGCAGTAGATAAGGCCATATCAAGTATTATTGGTTCTGAAGCTGTAGGTATACCCACAGCTATTGGGTTAGTACCTACTATTGCTGACTTAACACCAGGTATTGATATCCTAGCTCTAGCATTAGCTAATGCAATACCTACTAACCCCTCATTAGCTACCTTCATGACGTAGTAAGCTAATGCTCCAACATTCCATAAGTTCTTAGCAGCACCTACACCAACACCTAAACTCTTAGCCTTCTCTACAACCTTCTTAGTAACTTCATAAGCTACTGGAATACCTATACCTCTATCACCATCAACAAGTACTGAAGTACTATCCTCTTTAACAACCTTAATATTAGGTCTCGGGTTAATCTCACCAATCCTGATACCGTATATGAAGTCTAAACCTCTAGAAACTCCGTGGGAGTCAACACATCTTAAATTAGCACATACTAGAGAATCAGCTATTAACTCAGCATGTTCCTCATAAACATTAAGTGCTTTAAAGACCTTAATCAGTATTGACTTAAGTTCGTCTGAGGATATGAGCCTCATCACCATACACCACGTTAAGTATATACTTCAAAATTAAAAATATATCGAACTTAACTAGTAGTGACTCCTCACATCTACTACATCATCTTGTAGTCGTAATTTAGTGCTTAACTACGTGTTTATCTTCAAGTTTTTAAACTTTATATTAGTAACTTAGCTGAAGAATGATGTATGAGTATAGCTGTAATTGATTGTTTAGCTCATGGTAGTAGGGGTAGGAGGTTATCAACTCTTGATGTGATTGGTGTTGGTCCTAGATTAATAGCTGGTATTTTAGAATGCTTAGGTATTAAGTATGATTATTTTGTAGGTAGTGACGTCTTTAGAGAACCTGAAGTACTGAAGGACTTCAACATATTATTAGTTTCTGGGATGTCTACTGATTTAACGTCTATGATTAGGCTAATTAGGTTGTGGGGTAGGGATGGAGTAGCTATTGCTGGTGGTCCAGCATGTGTAGAGTATGAGAAGTTGTTGAAGAGTGGTTATGATGTAGTTGTTTGGGGTGAGGCTGAGGATAAAGTATCTCAAGTAGTTAAGGAGGTCTTAACATATGGTAAACTCGTAAGTGATTTACCAGGTGTTTTCAGAGTTGAGGATGGTAAGGTGTTTGGTGAACTACCCCGTAAGTACTTAAGCCCTGAACTACTGTGGAGGTATACGCCGTCAGTTAAGGTAGTTAGGAGGTATAGGGGTTGGTGGGCTGCTAGAGTTTATGTTGAGGTTGTTAGGGGTTGTAGTAATTTCTATAGACCGACTATTAAGTTAGTTAGTGGTGTTGTATGTAGTGGCTGTAGTTCATGTAGGTCTGGGGATTTAGAGTTAAGGATTAACTGTCCTCTAGGTATACCTCCAGGATGTGGTTATTGTTCTGTACCTTACCTCTACGGGCCTTCTAGGAGTAAACCAGTTGATCTAGTCTTGAATGAAGTTAGAGAGTTGGTTAAGTTAGGTGTTAGTAGGGTTGTTTTAAGTGCTCCTGACTTCCTAGACTACGGTAGGGATTGGTTAGTAACTCCTAAACCATTAACAGACCCTAGAGAACCTAAACCTAACCTAGTAGCTATTGAAGAATTGCTTAGTAAGTTGTTTGAAATATCTGAAATTGCTGGTGGTGAGGTCTACGTATCTATAGAGAATATAAAACCTAACCTAGTAGACCGTGACGTTGCTGAACTACTTAGTAAGTACTTGAAAGGTACTTCAGTAGGTATAGGTTTAGAGACTGGTGATAATAGACTTCATAAGGCTTTAGGTAGACCGTCAACAGTTGGTGAAGTTGTTAAAGCTGTTGAACTACTACATGATTATGGTGTTAAACCTCATATATACTTAATACATGGCCTACCCTCAGAGGATGATTTAGCTATTAGAAATACTGTTAAGATTGTTAAGAAGCTTTCTAAGTTCAACATAGAGAAGTTTACACTCTACAGATTCACACCTATAAAGTATACAGCTTTTGAGGGTTTCTCAAAACCTAAACCTGCTGTAAAATCTAGGACTACTAAGAAGTTATATGAGGTTGTTAAGGAGTTAAACATTAAGTTGAAGGAGGGATTAATTGGTAATGTCGTTAAGGCTGTTGTAGTTGGTCGTAGAGGTCATAACCTTATTACCTACCCACTACCTCACGGCCCGGTAACATATGTTAGAAGTTCTACAGTAAGTGTAGGTAGTATAGTTCTAGTAAGGATAATTAAAGTATTAAACGATCGTGAAGTGCTTGGTGAGGTTGTAAGTGTTGTTAGGGAAGGGAGGTATAGATTAAGCCCTTAAGACAGCTAATACCCTAACTACATCTGCTGTATCTTCACATCTATCAGCAGAGTTTTCTAAGGAATCTATTATCTCCTTAGCGATTATACAGGCAGATATCTCAGTATGATTACAGAATCTTAAGACTCTATCTAACGCCTTCATCCTAATATCATCTACTTCCTCCTCAAGCCTCTCAACATCATTAGCTATAGCTAATGCTTTATTAGGTTCTGTCGGTAATGACTTAACAGCCTCCTTAAGAAGACCTACAGCACTTAAAACCTTCTCACACATGATTAATGTGTAGACCTTAATCTCATAGTCTACGAGTTTAGGGTTTATCAGTAATGCCCTCCTACTAGCAGCTTTTAAGTATGCTGCTATATCATCAACTGCTAGTACTAACCTAACGATCTCATCCCTATCTATAGGGTGTATGAAACCATTACTTAACTCCTCAAATACCTTCCTCTTAACATCATCAGCTTCTCTCTCATAGTTAAACACCTTATTAAACATCTCCTGAACACAACTCATATCATCATCTTTAAAACACTTAAATAACTGTAGTGTCGACTTAGCTACCTCGAGTATGAGGTCTATATGAGTATCAGATCTTTGGAGTGCTCTCCTACCTACATGGGTACTGACCCAATACCATGTAGATACCATCAGATCACCGATTTACACGTTCAATATATTATGTATCAGAATTCTTAAACCTAATGCTATTAGAGTAGTTAATGGTACTGTTAGTAACCAAGAACTCACTATATTTAAGATTGTGGATTTATTAATAAGTCTTGACTTACTCTTAAACAGTCCGACACCGATTACTGCTGAAACAGCTGCGTGGGTAGTTGATATAGGCATACCATACCCGAATATTATGCATGGTACTGTAGTGAATAACCAAACAACTAACGAGTTTGATAATCCAGCAGCTACACCGCTTATGAGGTCTAACCTAGTTATCTTAAAAGCTACTGTGGTTATGACTTTAGTACCTAATGTGAACCCTCCTAAAACGATCCCTAAAGCCCCAATAACTGCTAAGATTACTGCTACTACAATATCAATACCTCCTACAATATAACCAGAGACTCTTATGATTGTTACATATACACCTGTAGAATTACCTACGTCATTAGCTCCGAAGCTATATGCTGAGAAAGCTAGACTTGAAATCGCTAAATACCTAAATACTTTATCAGGGTTTAACCCCTTAACTTCTAACAACCTATAGAACTTTATTAAGAGTTTGTATAGAATGAATGTGAGTAGTATAGAACTTAACGGTGATGTTATCCAACTAATTATGACTCTAAGGAGGACATCATATCTTATACTACTATAACCATATAGTAACATGTAAGTTAAGCCAACACCTAAGACACCACCAACAGCACTATGAGTAGTTGATACAGGTATACCTGAATAGGAGGCTAATGCAATCCAAATCCCTGTTGCTAACGTCGCTATTATCGCATCATAAATACTTCTAATCTCAGTTATACCACCTCCGAAAGTCTTCATAACCATCCAGCCCTGTAGGACAGAACCTAAGAACACGAATATCGAGAATATTATTAATGTCCTCCTAATATCGAGTACTCCAGAACCTACAATACATGATGTAGGGTTTGCAGCGTCGTTAGCACCTATACTCCACGCTATGTATAACATCAACACTATCCCTAAAATGATCGTTATATCCATTAATCCCTTTTTAGACTTAATGATAACTTTATAAGTTTATTGAAGATGATCGTAGAGATAAGGGTGTCTGTACCTAAGCATAAGGTCGTTAGAACTCCTGAGTTTAGGGAAGTTCGTTATAGTGAGGATAGGTGGGAGTTACTTAGGAAGTTTAGGAGGGATGCTTTAGAGCTTATGGAGAAGTTAATTACCTGCGGTTTTAACCCTATAGTTCATGGTTCTATAGCTAGAGGTGATGTAGGTCCTGATAGCGATATAGATGTAGTGATACCCTATACTGTAAAACCGTATGAGGTTGAGTTATGCTTAGAGATGAGTAATTTAAAACCTACTAGTAAGTACATAGTTCAGGCAACCCCAGCATCAACACCTAAAGCATATATTGAGTTAGACCCTAAAGGATTGAAGAACATATCATTTCCGCTAGAGGATCTATCACCTAGAGAGTATGAATTCTACTTATTTGGAGGACTACTTAATCTCAAGGACTTAATTAGAGGGGTTAGAGTCCCAGGAGTTAATAAGCAATTAGTCTTGATAATCCCTAGAGATTACGGTCATGACGAACTACCAGTAGTAGGTTATGAGGGTTACGTCGCTAGAGTTGTTAGGGTATCGTTAGAGACTGTTAAGGAGAGGGTTGAGGTGTTAAGTAGGAGGGATGAGTTCGGTAGGACTGGTGTTTACTTGAAATACGTATTACGACCTGATGAGACTTTCGATGAAGCGTTGAGGACTTTAATTAAGAGTAGGAAGACTTTAAAGAGAGTTTAAACTTAAAAATTATGAAGTAATTAATATTAATGCGGCACGTAGGTAGGGTTGGGAGGGTCGCCGCCTCCCCGTAGCCGAAGGCGTAATGCGGGACCAGTAACCCTGCTAATGTGTAGGTCAGATCACACACCCCCTAAGTCAGCGATGAATACCGCCCTACGGGGTCGACGGCGGTGGGGGACTCTCTGGAGGGGGGGTCCTAACCACCCTTACAGGGGGAACCAGGCCAGGCCCGGAAGGGAGCAACCTAACCCCTGACGTCGACGTTCGTAGGTCACCGGTAGGAGGACGGCTTAGGGTTAAGTGTGTGGTCTGACCTACACGTTAGTAGGGAGCTACGTGCCGCATCTAAAACTTCTATTTAATTCCTTTAGATGTCGTTTATAGTGGGATGTAGGTTATGAGTTATTTATACCTACTTACTTGAATCCAGGACTCCTAACTTTGACTACATCCTTATTTACTAGGTTAGGTGGTACTCTACCCTCAGCGAACGCTATTAAGTTTTCAGCTGCTTTTGAAGCCATCTCTAGTCTTGATTCATAGGTTGCACTAGCTATATGTGGTGCTAATATTACGTTCTTGAACATAGTTAATGGATGGTTTGGCGGTAGTGGTTCTTCTTCGAAGACGTCTAAACCAGCACCGGCAATCCTTCCCTCACTTAAAGCTCTTACTAATGCGTTAGTATCTACTACAGGACCTCTAGCAGTGTTTATTAGGATTACACCCTTCTTAACTAGTTTAAGTCTTTCATCATTTATTAAGTGGTATGTTTCCTTAGTTAGTGGTGTATGTATTGTTATTATGTCTGATTCCTTAAGTAAGCTCTCTAGATCTCTATACTCTGCACTTAATTCCTCCTCAACTTCCTTAGGAGCTCTAACTATGTCGTAGTAAAGTATCTTCATCCCGAACCCCTTAGCCCTCCTAGCTACAGCCTTACCTATAGCTCCAAAACCTATAATTCCTAATGTCTTACCGTAGACTAGGGTACCTAAGAACATTAACGGATGCCATGGAACTCTATCCCTAAACCACTCACCCCACCTAACGTAGTTATCAGCTTCAACAACTCTCCTAGCAGTAGCTAGGATTAAAGCCCATGTAAAGTCTGCAGTTGCTTCAGAGATTATACCTGGTGCGTTAGTAACGTATACCCCTAACCTAGTAGCACACTCAATATCTATGTTATCAAATCCTACAATCATTTGAGAGATTATCCTTAAATTCCTAGCATTACTTAACATACTACATGTTATCCTATCACCAACCATAGTAAGTAATGCATCATAATCACGTACTCTACTCTCTAACACATCTGGAGGTGGGTTAGTAAATCTATCCCAGACCTCAACGTCGTAATAGTTCTCCAACTTCTTAATCACTTCAGGGAATATCTCCCTAGTTACGAATAACTTAGGTTTTACATGACGTGACAATAGGGGATCCCTAGATAATAACTAGAATGAATCTTTAATACTTAAATGCTCTTAAACCTATCTAAGAATCTTAACCTCTTCGCAGGGTCTGGATGTGTTGAGAATATCTCTAGAGGTGTTAAACTCTTTAAACTCTTTAAATACTCTACAACTTCATCAATATTGTAGAACCTCCTACCACCTACTCTTAACTCAGGGTCAGCTATTAATAGTGCCTTAAACTTACTAACCTCACTAATACTCCTACTACCTACCCTCCTTAAACTATCTGAGGTAACTATTATCCTAGCTAAAGCCCTCTGAAGTTTTAAAGCACCTCCTGGAAGTATAGTAGCTGCGTGACTATCTGAGTAGTACTCCCTCAACCTACTTAGGTATAGGACGAATAAGTTGAATATGAAGCTTACGACTACTAACCCAAACCCAACACCAGCTAGTAGTAGAGGTGATGAGTTCCTCCCATCCCTTCTTCCACCTAGAGCACCTGATATGAATCCATACCTAATTAACACCTGACCTAACCAGTAGATTAGAGCTGGTAGTATGCTTATGATCATCATAACCTCAACATCTTTATGTTTTATATGTCCTACCTCATGAGCTATAACAGCTTCTACCTCATCCCTAGGTAAATTACTGATTAAACCTTTAGTTACAGCTACTCTATAACCTGTGAATATGTTCCCGTAAGCAAATGCGTTAGGGATATCTATGTTAGCGATCATTACCTTAGGTACCCTACTTAAACCACTAACCTCAGCAATCCTACGGACAGTCTCAACAAGCCATGAATACTCAGCACCGGCTGGTCTAACCCTATAGATAGCTTCAATTATCTTAGGCCCTAACAACCACTGAATGATGTGGATGATGATTATGAATACTAAGGAACCCCAGATTATTACTGCTACATCAGTTGTAGGGGTTATCATATAGAATATAGCTGTAAGTATTAAAGTACTTAAACTTATTACTAAAGCTATAGTAGTGTACATACTCAACCTAAGCTTCATTAACATTATATTAACCACTATACCACCTACTTAATATATAAGTGACTTCTTTTAAACGTTATACGATTTTAACTAAGTAATGAGTAGTTTAACCTCTACTAAACCTTCCTCTAAGACCCAAACCCTAACCTCACGAGTAATACTATCTACTATAACCCAAGGGATAGGCCATAACCTCATACCAGTTAAATCCTTAGGACTAGGGTATGGTGGTGCTGGGTGTGAGTGTATTAGAGCTACTATATCTAGGTTTAACGTCTTCGCTAAATCGTAAGTAGTTATGATTGCGTGAGGGTCTAATCTAAAGGATATTGGTGAGTAGTCTATGTTCTCACCTATGACTATTTCTTCAACGTAGATTGAACCGTATCTAATACTACCGAGTAGTAGACCTACTAACTCTACATTAGATATATCTACTAAAGAATTAAATATCTCTATAATTACCTTAGGAATTACTACCTCCTTAATCAACTCATCACACTATACATAATGTATTTTAAAGTTTCCTTAGGTTTAAGGAAATCACACTTCTAATATGTGTTGGTAAGGACTTAAAATCTACTTCTTCAGTCTTACTTATATCATGAGACCACTCCTTAACCTCATCACCTTTAACATAAGTTACACTTATATTCCTATGTACGACTACGTATACCTTACCTGTAGGACACTTCCTAACCTCTACTAAGTACTTCTTAGATCCGTCCTTAACAACATACACTCTCTCAAGATCACTTCTAATCAACTACAACACACCTAACAAGTGAAGAGTAATATACCTTAATAAACGTTATTAATAATTATGTTGTAGACTCTAGTATTAGATGTGATGTGAGTTGAGTCTGAAGAGGAAGAGGGTTAAAGCATATGTAGATGCTTTAAGTAATTTGATGGTGGTTGAAGACCCTTCTAGAGATCTAGCTATAAATGTTTTGAAGGAATCTCTTAAATCTAATGGTGTTGAACCGTTTAGAGGTGTTTCAAACCCTCCAGATATTTACGAGAAGGAGATGATCTCATTATATGTTGTTGGGACTAGAGGTTTAGGGATTCATCAAGACTACCCTGAGAAATTTAATAAGTTGTTCAGTAATGAGGTAGTATATGATGAAATTCTAAGGGTCTTAGAAGGTGATGATGTTAACTCTATGAGGGAGAGACTTAAGCAGTTATTAGGTAGGGATGTGAGTGAATCTGATATTGCTAAAGTTCTTAGATTAGCTATGGTTCTCTACTACTTAGATTTCGTAAGTCATGAATATGCTGTTAAGATATTAAAGAATGTGTTAAACGTATTTCCAGAATATATAGAGACTGTAAGGAGGTTCACTAAATTCTTCATAGCTATTAAGATATCCTCAGATATAGCTAATGGTGTTATAAAGAATAAGATGATGAAGGAGATTAATAAGCAACTCCTATCTCTAAATATAGGTATACCTAAGGCTGTACCATCAGATGGTTATATTAGGGAGGTTGCGAAGATACTCTTCAACATACCTAAGAACGTGATTAATAAAATTCTTAAATAGTAACTTAAAATTATCATATGGAAGTGGTAAGGTATGGAGGGACTATCATTTACGCAGAGGGAGATCTTAAGAGCATTAGTTAAACTATATGATAAAACTCAAAGATTAGTTAAGAGTACTGATATAGCTAAGGAGTTAGGTAAGGATGACGGGACTATAAGGAATGTTATATTAAGTCTTAAGTCCTTAGGTCTTATTGAGAGTAAGACAGGGCCTAGAGGAGGTTATAAACCTACTAGTAAGGCTTATACTTACTTAAGGTCTTCGTTAGAAATATCAACACCATATACTAGGGTACGTAAAGATGATGAGGAATTAAATGTGTATGTATTAGATGTTGAATTTATAGATGTATCCAACCCATACTCTACTAAGGCAATACTTAAGTTAGTTGGTGATATAGATAGGATTAGAGTTGGTGATAGGATTAGAGTTGGGCCACTACCGACTTATAGGTTAGTGTTGAGTGGTTCAATACTATTAATTAATACTTATAAGGGTGAAGTAGTTGTAGAGGTTGAAAGTTTAGTGAGTCTACCGAAGATAACTGCTAGGAATATGATAAACTCACGTAAGTTAATTACAGTTGATGCTAGTCGTACAATTAATGAAGTTGCTAAGATATTAGCTGTAGAGAATATTAGGGGTTTACCAGTAGTTGATGTTGATGGTAGATTATTAGGTTTAATAACAAGTGCTGATGTTATTAGAGCATATATAAATGATGATGAGGGAGCTCTGGTATCTAAGTATATGAGAGCTAACGTAGTTACTGTATCACCTGAGGAGGAGGTTGCTGAGATTGTTAATAAGATGAATAAGTATAATACTGGTAGGGTTATAGTAGTAGTCAATGATAGGCCTGTAGGGATAATAACACGTACAGATATACTTAAAGTATTAGCGTGTTTAAGTTAGTTATAACGGTATTATAGGGATGTTTAAGAATGTTTTAGATACTGTGTTTATAGCGAATAACATCAACACTAATGCAAGTATCATCAGTAGTACTCTATAACCTTTTAAGCTTAAGTACTTAACACCCTTAGACGATGCATACGCTAGTAATGATAACCATACATAATCCATCCATACATGTGATGGGTACATAACCACTAACCCTAACACTACACCATACCTATACACACCCTCTATAAGTGGTAAACCTATAGTAGCCCACCATATTAGGAAGAATGGATTAAGCCCTGTTAGAATTATACCGATAAGTAATGGATTCCTAATGTTAGAGAATTTAGGGTTACTCAACCCCTCCTTACTACCCCCAACATTAAGTGCATCATTTATTAGTAAGTATGCGAAGAAGAGGTAGAAAATCACTACTGTAGTAGTTAGTAAGTACTTAACTAAGGTTAATTCTATTAGGCTGATTATATTAGTGTAGAGTATTGTAAGTAGTATTACGTAGGGTAACTCAAACAATGTATGTCCTAAAGCTACTTGAAACCCAGCTCTCCACCCACCCCTAACCCCTAAAGTTATAGTTATTATTGAGAGTGGTCCTGGTGAAAGTGCTCCTGTCGATGATAGGATTACTACTGACGCTATAAATGATAAATCCAACACATACACCGTTAATACTGCCTATATAGTATTTAAAACCTTTAGTATATGTTTCCACGGTATGTATGGACTCTAAAGGACATATAGGGTTAACCTTAACTATACTAACACCTACACTAACATTCTTAAGTAGTAGAGGGTTTAAACCTACTTTATTCCTAGTACTAGCAGTCATACTATCAACACTACCTGATATAGATTTAAAGATTAGATTACCTCATAGGAGGTACACACATAACATATTCTTCATAACATTAACATCTCTATTCTTCGGTTACCTAACCTCATTAATATTAGAGGACTTCAACTTAGGTTTTTACTCTGCATTAATCTCAGGTTCACTACACCTAGTAGGTGATTTAATGACTTATATGGCCTTCAACCCTCTCTACCCTTTAAGTGATGCGAATATTTCTTTAAGGTTATTTAAATCTAATAATACTTTAGTGAATAATATATTGTTAATTACTGGTGTGTTAATGCTTGTTATTTACTTATTTACTTAATCCTAACATGTTTTTAAGGTGTCTGAAACCTTACAGAATTAGGGTAGGATGAAGGTCTTAAGGAGTGATTTAAGGAGGGGTGTTGTCGTCGTTAGGGTTGAGGATGAGGATGACTTATGGGTACTTAAGAATGTAGTTAAGGTAGGTGACGTAGTAGTAGCTAATACCTTAAGAGATGTTAAGGTTGATGGTGAAGGTAAGAGGAGGTTACCTATGAAGTTAGCTGTTAAGGTTAAGAACATATACTTCCAACCATTTAGTAGTAGGTTAAGGATACACGGTGTAATTATTGACGGACCTGAAGAATATGGTTTGAAGGGTTCACACCACACATTCAATATTGATGTAGGTAATGAAGTTGAGATCGTTAAGGAGTCTTGGAGTACTTCAGAACTTAAGAGGTTAGAGAGGGCTAGTAGTAGGGGGGTTAAAGCATTATTAGTCGCTGTTGATTTTGATGAAGTTGCTATAGCCTTACTATATGGTCAGGGTGTGAGGTACTTAATTGATAAGTCATTACCGGGTATCAGTAAGTTTAGTAAGGATTTAAGTCTTGAATCTATAGTCAACATAGTAATTGACTTAATACTTAAGGTATTAGAGAGTGAGGAGGTAGATATCGTAGTTATTAGTAGTCCAGCATTTATTAAGGACTTAATAGCTAGTAGGTTAAGTGATTTAGTCCGTATTAAGGTCTTAAAAGATAGTACCTCATACGGTGGTAGGAGCGGTATTGAGGAGTTGTTAAGAAGGGATAGTATTAAGGAGTTACTACGTGAGGTTAATGCTGTTGAAGCTGAAGAGATATTCAACGAGTTTATGGAGTTACTTATTAAAGAACCTGATAAAGTAGCTTACGGTATTAAAGATGTTGAACTCGCTGCTAAAGCTAATGCTATATCTAAACTACTACTTACTGAGGACTTATTAGGTGATGAAGTTATTGAGGAGGTATTAAGTATTGTTGAGGAGAAGGGAGGTATTGTAAGGATTGTAGGTAGTGAATTCCCAGTAAGTGATAGGCTTAAGGGTTTAGGAGGTATAATAGCTATACTACGTTATAATTTAAATATTCGTGACCTAGAGAAAATTGAGTAGATAATGAGGTAAAAAGTTCTAGATTTAGAATACTTTAATACCGAATCCGTAGTATGCTGTTAGAGCTATTGCGAAGAATAGGTGGAATGCCCACATAGTCCATGAGATTATAGGCATCCATATAGGTGCTCTTAACTCTTTAGGTAATAACTTCCTATCAATATATGTTAACACAGGTATTAACCAGAGACCGTAGAAGTGTACTATATTGGCAGCTATTAACAATATTATTAGTGGTGCTGCAGTCCACATAGCAATGCAACCAAATACTAGGTATATAGCTAAGAATGGGTAGTAAATCCTCCTAACATCACCTTTAGCCCACTCACGTAATCTACCTACAGAATTCCATGAAACATCAGTTACTACCCTAGTTAACCTATCAACAACACCTAGCTGTGTTGAGAATAGTATAGAGAATCCTATTAGACATATGAAGTAGTAACCCCATATACCTACCTTAGCTGCAAATTCATTAGCTACATGTGCAGCAATACCCCAAGCAGGTAATTGAGTACCTACAGGTACTAATGAAGCAACTATTAATGCTGGTAACATCATACCAAACATACCACCTATAAAGAATATTATCCACTGATCAAGGTATGTTAATCTCTCCCAAGTCTTCCAAGTCCTTAAATTCTCAGGTGTCAACTTAAATATAACTCCTAAAGGACTTAAAGCAACTTTCTTACCACCGATAATAGCAGGTATGAAACCAACAACTGAACCAGTTCCATAACCCTTATCTCTCCAATAACCAGAACCATCAGCATTCGCAGCTGCTGCATCACCTATATATGCGTACCAACCACCAAATAACAATATGTCAATTCCTTTAGGTATATAACCAATACTTACCATACCAGCTGCTGCCGCTGATAATGTTTGTGGTGTTATAGTTAGTGGTGCTACTATGAATAGTAGTGCTACTAATATGAATATGATTAATGCCTTCATAACTGTTTCTAGTGTTGATTCTATCTTACCACCTATAGATACTAAGAATGCACATAGTAGGAATAGTACTACGCCTGTCCAACGTACTAATTCAGCTTCAGCAGCTCCTGGAATCCTACCTAAAGCTATAGCTACTGCACCAGTAGCTGCTGCAGCAGCCCAACCAGGCCAGAACATTCTTAAGAATGAGAATATCATTGATAAAGTACTCCAAAAGTTCCTAGGTGGTACTCTAGCTAATAGTACGTTGATTGGTTCACCAGTCATTACAACCATCCTACACCACCAGCAGTTATATATTGTTTGTTGTATCATTCCTACCCATACTAACCAGAATAGACCTAGTCCGTAAGCTGCAGCTACTGAAGGACCCATTAACCACTCACCAGAACCTATAGCCATACCTAATGGTATTGCTGCAGGGCCTAACACCTTAGTAAATATACTACCCCAAGTAAGTTTAGGTATCCTAAACACTTCCTCA
>CAZZLT010000054.1:0-33595 GCA_964655125.1 uncultured Desulfurococcaceae archaeon
CGATCTTGATTAGTATGTAACAAAACTGGGTATACTGGGACTTAGTAAGATTTGCAATGTAATATGAGAGATGGAATGATACAAAACGATACCTCAAGCTTTAAGGGTCTTTGGTTTTCTAACCTACCATGTTTACATACACCTGACTCTAATCGATGCTGCTACATACGAATGGGTTGTATCCCTTCCGGATTATATAGCGAAATCTGAAGAGTAGGTTTAGGGGTGGAATAATAATAGGCCCAGCCAATGGATTTGGTTTACATCTATGTAAAGATGGGTTGCTAAATGACTGGATAAAAGAAATACTTGGAATTAGTGCGGAAGCGTCCCTTACAGAAGCAGGGGGAAAATAGATGTTAATTTTAGCTTGGGGCTGAACTTTATGTTCTATTTGATAAGGACGTGAAGTATATTCGTAAGCAGATCTAATAGAGTTAATTTTAGAAGGTTTTCCATGGTCTCTTTTTCGATATCTGACAATCTAGGAAACCTTCTGGTGGATCACACAAATACTGGTTATTGTACCTTATAGATCCTTTCTAAACGCATACACCGCTTCCCCACATCCAGCAGGCAATTTAGGATCAGCATCGCAACACCATCTAGACTCACACCGAGTATTATCTGTACATATAGCTACTACAAACCTGTACAGCTATTCGCTGTGTTAAGGGTTTCGTTAGCTGGGTAAGTTCTTTAATTAGAGTATTATCAAGAGGTATCGCCAAGTTTCATGGTTGTGCGTACCTAAATGAAACGCGTTACGAACATCGGCAAGCCTGGAGAGCCGGTGGGCATTAGCTCACGCAGGTTCGAATCCCCGCCCCCGGCGCCTTCTCATATAGTTTAAGACTTATAATTTACCCGAATATATGAGGGAACTAATGAACCACCCCGAAGGGAGCTCTCGCCCTTCAGAGTGAGAAGGTCAGCTCTTAAGTAAGTCTTCAAACTGTAATACTTTAACAGTATTCAGGTATTAGTTAAAGGTCTGAGTGTTTTTAAGTTTAGACCTTTAAATAGCTATTTTTTCGGTGTGATGGTGCTTACTATAGATCAAGTTGAAAAATATTTAGGTCAAAGAATTAAGGATGAGTACGGTAGGTTTGTCGGGACTTTACTAAGTATATATGCTGATGTTTCAGGTAATGTTGAATCTGTTGAGATAGCTCTTAATGAAGATAATTACAAACATGTATTCAGTGATAGATTGAAGTTAACACCTGATGGGATCGTCGTTATTCAGGATTGGAAGGTTGAGGCTATAAACGTTGAGAATCAGTTAGACAGGATTAAGAAGAGGATGAGAGCTACTGAGGAATTGTATAGGAAGGGTAGTATACCTGGTCATGCTTATGAGGAAATGAAGAGTAGGTTAGATAAGGAGTTTAGTAGGGTTAAGGAGAAGGTAAAAGATGTTAAGTTGAAGCTTAGGCAGAGGATTAACGATCTTGAGGACCACATATTAAGACTTGAGAAAGCTATGTCAAATCTAATGGTTTTATACATGTCTAATGAAGTTGGTGAAGTATCGTATAAAGCTTCAATAGAGTACCTTAGACAGTCTAAAGCTAAGGCTCAGGATGAGAAGAAAGATATTGAGAAGCATTTAGACCTAATAGAGAAGTTAGAAACAGAACCAACTGAAACTAAAACCATGATACCTACAACAACTCAGCAATTACCTCTAGCCCCGAAGACTGAAACACCAATTCAAGTCCAGGTAGTAGATCATTAAGAGAGGGAGTATTAGTGAGTGTTGTAGTTAATGAGGACAGTGGTGGTTTTAACAAGATACTGAAATTATTTACAGATATAACTTCATGGGGTAGTAAGAAAACTTTAAAGAAGTCTCTACTAGAGATAGTGATAAAACTAAGGGAATATAAGGATATGCTTGAGGAGACTATGGGGAGGTTAAGGAGTAGACATGACGACTTATTCAGGTCTGCAATTACAGCATATGTTAAGGGGGATAAGGCTAAGTCATCTATTTACGTTAATGAATTAGCTGAGATAAGGAAGATAATAACTAATATATACACATCAGTACTAGCGTTGGAGAGAGCTATACTACGTATAGAAACTATTAAGGAGGTCAGCAACATCAACATAGCATTAGGTTCAGTACTCGCTATACTCAACGCACTTAAGGGGCAGGTAAGTAATGTAGTACCTGAGGTAGCTACTGGTATTGACGTACTCACATCAGAGATTAGAAACTTAATAACATCTACGACAGGGGCTACAGTATCTCAAGATAAGCTACTAGATATGTCTGCTGAAGCTCAGAAGATACTTCAGGAGGTTAAGGAGATAGCTGAGGCGAAGATGAGTAAGTCCTTACCTCAAATACCTGAGGAACTACTTAAAACTACTAACGTTACAGATAATCTTAAAACTATAGTAACTATAACTACACAAACATTAGATAGTAAGGTAGGTAGTAAGGATGTGAGAAATCTCAGTATGAGTAAGGAATCATTAGAAAATAAAGTACTTGAATATATCATAACTCATGGAGGATTTATAGACGTCTCAGACGCTGCAAAGAAGTTTAACGTAAGTAAGGAGGAGATTATACAGACTCTTAAGATACTTAAAGAGAAAAATAAAATAATATTTTAAATCCTTAATTAAAACCCTGTATTTTAATTCAAAAGTTTGAGGTGGTCTCTTGAGTCAATCACTTGAGTATCTCGAAGGTATAGCTAGGCAGTATGCTATTCAAGCAGTAAGATATGATAGGGAGGGTAAATTTGATGAAGCTGTAAAGAACTATAGGAAAGCTGTTGAGGTACTTAAGAAGATAATAGCGTTATACCCGGAAAACGGACTTAATAGTGTTTATAGACAGTGGATTAAGGAGTATGAGAAGAGGGTTAAGGATTTAGAGTCTCTTAAACTAGTTAGTGTTTCCCAAGTAAGTTCTGGAGATGGTGGTGATGTTGATGAGTTAATATTTAAGGAGAAGTTAGGGGTATCGTTTAACGATATAGCAGATTTAGAAGAAGCTAAAGAAGCTATTAAGGAAGCTATAATATACCCGACTAAGAGACCTGAGTTATTCCCGTTAGGATGGCATAGAGGTATACTGTTATTCGGTCCTCCAGGTTGTGGTAAGACTTTATTAGCGGCTGCAGTAGCTAGTGAGATTGATGGTGTGTTTATACATCTAGATGCAGCAACTGTGATGTCTAAATGGCTTGGTGAGGCTGAGAAGAATGTTGCTAAGGTCTTTAAGAAGGCTAGGGAGGTATCACTTTCCGGTAAACCAGTAATTATCTTTATAGATGAGGTTGACTCACTACTAGGTATATACCCTACTGAAGTCGGTGGTGAGGTTAGAGTAAGAAATCAGTTTCTGAAGGAAATGGATGGATTACTAGATAAGTCATTTAAGTACTTCATATACGTCATCGCAGCTACTAATAAGCCTTGGAGGTTAGATGAAGCCTTCATACGTAGGTTTCAGAAGAGGATATATATACCATTACCTAGTAAGGAGGCTAGAGTAGAACTCCTTAAGTTATACACTAAAAGTTTAAAACTCTCTAAAGACGTAGATTTGGAGAAGTTAGCTGATATACTAGATGGTTACACAAGTAGTGATATAAAGGATATAGTTATGGCTGCACACTTAAGAACTGTTAAGGAGTTATTCGAGAAGTATAGAGGTTTAGGAAAACCTAGAGAGATAACTTTAGATGACTTTACTGAGGTTATCAGGACTAGAAAACCTAGTGTTAGTAAGGAAGCTGTTAAGGTTTACGAATCATGGTATGAGAAGTTTAAAGCATTATGATAATACTCAAAGTAATACTTTTAATAGGGGTATATTATGAGTTACGACAGAAGGTTTAGAAGTTTAAATCATTACAGGATTATATGCTCCGTAAGCTTATATATTATGGAGGGGGTGTAGTAGTATCACTACCTTACCATCGCAGGTAAAGGTGTTGAAGAAGGATGGTAGGGTAGAGGATCTAGATATTAGTAAGTTGAAGACATCCATAATTAAACCTCTTAGTAAGTATGGTCTACAATCATATCTAGATGAAATACTTGATGAGGTGTTAGAAGGTATTAAGGATAAGGAGAGTGTAAGTACTAAGTACTTATCAGATATTATAGAGAAGGCCTTCTCAAGTAGGATAATTAATGATTTGAAGTTTGAACTTGTTGCTAGAGAGTATGTATTAGCTAGGATATATAACGATGTTTATGGTAAGGGTTGTTGGAGAGTTATAGATGCTGAGGACTTCAAATTCACATTTCAAGCACTTAAGGTTTTAGAGTCTAGGTACTTACTCAAAGATCCTAAGACGTTAAGATACTTAGAGACTCCGAAGGGTTTATTTAAGAGGGTTGCGGAATTCATAGCTAGTAGAGAAGGTTCTAACTCAGAAGTGTATTCTAGGAAGTTTTACGAGTTAATGATTAATCAGAAGTTCATACCTAATAGTCCTACATTAATGAATGCTGGGACTAAGTTAGGGTTACTCTCAGCATGTTTTGTCTTACCTGTTAGAGATGCGTTAACTACTCCTGAAGGAGACGGTATTATGGACTCTCTAAGGGCTTCAGCTTTAATACATCAACAAGGTGGTGGTACTGGCTACTCATTCTCTGAGTTAAGACCTGAAGGTGATGTAGTAGCTAGTACTGCAGGAGTTGCTTCAGGACCGGTATCATTTATGAAGATGTATGATGCAGCTACTGATGTTATTAAACAGGGTGGTAGGAGGAGAGGAGCTAATATGGGTGTCTTACATGTATGGCACCCGGATATCCTTAAATTCATAAGGAGTAAGTCTGGAGAGTTAAAAGACGTTAACTTACAGAACTTCAACATATCTGTCGGTGTATACGACTCCTTCATGAGAGCTGTTGAGGAAGGCCGTCTATGGCAACTCATAAACCCGAGGTTAACATCCTTAACCCCAGGAATCAACGATTCCAGATACTACGCTATAGTTTGGGCTAGGTATTATATGGATGAGGGATGGGTTCAAGAGTATATAGTTGAGGAGTTAGAAAATGCTGGAGGTTCTATACCATTAGATAAGTCTAAAATAATAACCTTTGATGAAGCTCTTGAAATAGCTAGGAAGGAAAATGCTGTAGTGAACGTAGTAAGTGCTGTTGAGATATTTAACGAGATTATTAGGTGTGCGTGGGATTCAGGAGATCCCGGTCTACTGTTTATAGATACTGTAAATAGGAGGCATCCTGTATGGTATGTAGGTAAGATTAACGCTACTAATCCATGTGGTGAAGTCCCTGCTAGGGAGTGGGAGTCCTGTAACTTAGGTTCTATAAATCTTGAGAAGTATGTTACGTTAGTTAACGGTAAATCAGTCATACTATGGGATGAGTTAGCAGAAGATGTTAAACTAGCTATAAGGTTCTTAGATAACGTTATAGACCTCAATAAATACCCGCTACCTCAGATAGAACGTGAGACTAAGAGGACTAGGAAGGTAGGTTTAGGAGTTATGGGGTGGGCTAACATGTTAATAAGGTTAAACATACCTTATAACTCCGTCGACGCCCTATACCTAGCATACTACCTAGCTGAGTGGATAGTCTATAACGCATATCTAGCTAGTATGGAGTTAGCTAAGGAGAGAGGTCCTTTCCCAGCGTGGGATCCTAAACTCTATAAACCGATATGGATTGATGTTAAACCTCTGGAGGAGTTATTAAGGATTACAGGGATTTCAGAACAACCATCTAATTATGTAGTATCTTTAGTTTCTGAGAGACCTAAAGTTGATTGGGACTACCTCCATCATGAGTTAATGAAGTATGGGTTGAGGAATGCTACAGTAACTAGTGTAGCACCTACTGGGACTATATCAATAATAGCAGGTACTTCATCAAGTATAGAACCACTATTTGCTTTAGCTTTCGTAAGACAAGTTAGTGTCGGTACGTTTATAGAGGTTAATCAACTCTTCCTAGAGTACCTAAGTAATGCTGGTCTTGACGAACCTGAGGTAGTTAAAGTCATAGCTGAATCCGGTAGTATAGCACATAATCCCTTCATACCTAAGAATCTTAGGAGGATTTTCGTAACAGCTCATGATATAGAACCTATCTGGCATTTAATGCATCAAGCAGTTTGGCAGCAATGGGTAGATCAAGGCGTTAGTAAAACAGTTAATTTAAGAGCTGAGGCTACAGTAGATGATGTAAGGAATGTATACTTATTTGCTTGGAGACTTGGTTGTAAGGGAATTACAGTATATAGGGATAAGAGTAAGACCCGTCAAGTCATACAGTTCGGGATAAAGATAGCTGAGAGGTTAGCTAGGGAGGAGTTAGAACGTGAGTTAGGTAAGAGTTTTAGGGAGGCTGAGGAGTTAGTAGAAGCGAGTAAGGTAGGGGGTAAGAAGTTATTAGGTGATAAGTTTAGAACTCATAAACCACCACTATTACGTGAGGGAGAGATGGGTGATTGCAAATCTTGTGAATATTAGTGAGTTAAGCTTTAAACTCCTTAAGCTTTAACTACCGCCTACTGATATTGAGTTCTTGAGGGTTTCCTCGATTTCTCAATAATCCTACTCAGTAATTCGAATTCCTCAGGCACGCCTATGAATTCAATCTCACCATTTAAGACTATTGCAGGGACGCTAGTAACGCCGTACTTATCAGCTATATCAGGGTTTTCATAAGCTTCAACTATATCAGATACTATGTTCTTATTATTATTCTTATAAGCTTCAAAAGCGAACATATTAGCTAGGAATGCTGCGTAAGGACAGTAAGGACATGTTGGTGTTACTATAACCTCTATACGTACTTTCTTAGAGACTCTACTTAACATTTCTGAAGTCTTCTTAGATAAGCTACTATCACCATTACTTATCCTTAACACAGTCTCGATAAACCCTCTAAGCTCCTCACCTGCAGGCATTCCAATATACCTGATCTGACCTTCAAGCATAACAATAGACGGTATCCTACTAATACCATACTTCTTAAATACTTCAGCACCATCTCTCCTATAGTGATATACTTGATGACGGAGTAATGCTGTGTTATCTACTTTAGGACTTAACATCGCTAACGTATCAATTAATTTAACAGTTTCACTACAGAAAGCACATATATCACCTACGAATGTTAGAACTTCTACAGGGTACTTCATCTCAGCTAATATGTTCTTAAGAGCTTCTAAGTCCTCCTTCGAAAACCTTACCGTGAACATATCACTTATGTCGAACCCCATACTACCACCTCATAACAATATGAGTAGTTAGATCCGTAATAAGTTTTATGTTATCATGCTAAACGTGAAGGGATTATAGAGAGAACTTGATGATGGAATCTTCAATATTTAATGGTTGATCCATATACACTCTTAACATCATAAACGACGCGTACTCGTTGTAGTATGGAGGTCCTAGACGACTGAATAGAGTTACTACCCTATTACCATGATTTAATTTAAAACCATTAACACATGGTTCATGACCTCTTATTACTACTTTAGTGTTAGTGATGCTTAAAGCCTTCTCAGTTATCTTAGGTCCGAAGAGGTATCCAGCACCACGGTATGATGGTTCGTAATATGGTATATCCTCTGTCGGATCATTCCATAAGACCTCCTCTAATATCCTAACATAATCTGTTACTCCCCTACCGATTAAGTAATCATGAACGTTCTCTACAGAGTTTATATTCTGTGTTGGTGGTCCTCCATGAAGTAGTAGGGCTAGGTCCTTAATAATTAATGAATGTGGTAGTAGTTGGAATAACTCTCTAAACGTTTCATACATTCTAAGACCACGTTCTCTCCCATACCTATGTACGAGTTCTATAGGGAAGTCATGCGGGTAGACTGGTAAGAAGTCAGGTGGTTCGTGATTACCTCTAAGTAGGAATACCTTATCCGGGTACCTTAACTTTAATAGTAATGGTATGAGTATAGCCTCAACTTGGTTTTCTCCACGGTCGATATAATCTCCTAAGAATATTAAGTTGTAATTACTTAACCTATCAGTAAACTCCATTATATGTTTCAACGACTGTAGATCTCCATGTAAATCACCTACTATTATGTACGTCCCCTCATCAGGTATTATTATAAGACCGCGGTGTTTACTGTACTCATACTCTAGAGCTTTTATAGAATCATTTAATATGGAGTTAACGTAATTTACATCATACACATTACTACTAACTATGTTAACAAGATTTAATACCTGCATTGTTAAACTCCACTTAACTCCTTAAGTTTCTTGATGATTAACTTATTAGTTAGTTCTGGATTAGCCCTCCCCCTAGTCTTCCTCATAACTTGACCGACTAAGTAGTTAATCGCTTTAGGATTTACTAACGCATCTCTAAAAGCTTTAGGATTCTCCTTAATCACCTCATCAACTATCCTCATTAAGACTTCCTCATTAGATATATCAATGTAATTCTCCTCATACACTATAGTACTTACATCCTTATTATACTTCAGTACCTTCGGTATTATCTCCTTCAAGATCTTAATATTTATGATGTTGTTCTTAAGCATATATACTAACTGACATAGTTGGTTAGGTGTTAATATCTTCACAGCCTTACTTACCTCTATATCCATCTCATCAACCCATCGTTTAAAGTCGTTCACAATTATATTACCTACCATCTCAGGATTACCGCAATACCTCACACACTCTTCGAAGTAATCAGCTAATACCTTCTCAGATACTAGGACTGTAGCTAAGTAATCACTTAATCCGTAAGTCTTCATGAACCTCTCAATCCTTTGATCAGGTAGTTCAGGTAGTTTCTGAGATACCTCCTCAATAAGTTTTAACGAGATCTTTATCGGTGGTAGGTCAGGATCTGGGAAATACCTATAATCCTCTTCAAACTCCTTAACTCTTAACGGGACTGTAACCTTCCTAACAGTATCCCAATGACGAGTTTCTCGTCTAACTTTCTCACCAGTTTCTAAAGCCTTACTCTGTCTAATTATCTCGTAGGTTAAAGCCCTCTCCACATCCTTAGCCGAGCCTATATTCTTAATCTCAACTCTAGAACCTCCAGCTAAGGATATATTAGCATCAACTCTTAAAGCACCTTCTAACTCAGGATTTACCAATCCTAGATGTTCAAGGATAGATCTTAACTTATCTATAAAAGCTCTTGCTTCTTTAGGACTTCTTAAGTCTGGCTCACTCACAATCTCAAGTAACGCTATACCAGACCTATTATAATCAATTAACGTATACTTACTAGTTAATATTGAACCTGTAGGGTAAACAATTTTTCCAGGGTCCTCCTCTATATTTATCCTTCGAATCCTAACCTTCTTTAAACCCCCCTCAACACTTATAACTATATACCCATCCCTAGCTATAGGCATACTACCCGGACCATCATATTGTGAGATTTGGTAATTCTTAGGTAGGTCTGGGTAGAAGTAGTGTTTACGTGTGAATATCAGGACATCACTAATCCTACACTTCAATGCTAGAGCTACCATTAAAGCCGCCTTAATAGCCTCAACATTAACTACTGGTAAAGCACCAGGTAGTCCTAGACATACTGGACAGACATTAGTGTTCGGGGGCTTCCCCCTATAATCTGAAGAACATGAACAGAATAACTTAGTCTTTAAGGAGGTTATCTGTGTATGGACTTCTAAACCGATCTTAACATCAAGGTTAGACATACCCACTCACCACAGTAGGTACTAGGTCTTTAAGACCTGACTTAAGTTCGTGAATGTATGCTAAGTTTATTAAATATCCTTCAGAAAGTCTAGGACCTATCAACTGTAACCCTACCGGTACACCGTTGACTATATCTGATGGTATTGAAATCGCTGGTAGACCTGTTAAATTAGCTACTACTGTATATGTATCTAGTAAGTACAGTTTTAGAGGGTCGGTTAAAGCCTCACCAAACCTTGGTGGTAATGTTGGTGTTGTCGGTGTTACTACCACATCAACATACTCAAACAACTTCATGAACTCATCATAAAGTAATTTCCTGATTTTAGAGGCTTTTAAATAGTATTGGTCGTAGTAACCAGCACTTAACACAAACGTGCCTAATAATATCCTCTTCTTAACTTCAAGTCCGAAACCCTCACTACGGACTTCAGCATAGACCTCATCCCATGTCCTACCCTCAACACTTACGTGGTAACCATATCTAACACCATCATAACGAGCTAAATTAGAACTTGCTTCAGCCATAGCTATTATGTAGTATGCAGGTAATGCATACTTAATTATAGGTATACTCACCTCTAAAACCTCTAAACCCTCCTCCTCAAACCTACGGAGACTTCTACTAAATGCTGTTAGGACTGTGTTATCAACACCTTCACCAACACATTCCTTAATAACAGCTATCTTATACTTCTTCATAGGTGTTGGTTTTAGGAATTTCATGTAGTCTAAATCCTTAACTCTTAAGGTAGTACTATCACGAGGGTCGTAACCAGCTATAACACTTAATAATAACGCTAAGTCACTTACGTTCCTAGTCATAGGTCCTATCTGTTCTAGGCTTGTACCGTAGGAGATTAACCCATACCTACTTACTAATCCGTAAGTAGGTTTAATACCTACTACCCCTGTATAGGCTGCAGGTACTCTAATAGAACCACCGGTATCACTACCTAAGGCAATACTAGCTTCATAAGCTGCTACAGCAACAGCACTACCACCTGAAGACCCTCCAGGAACTCTATCAAGGTCCCAAGGGTTACGGGTCTTGAAGAAAGCACTGTTCTCTGTAGTTGATCCCATAGCGAATTCATCCATGTTTGTCTTACCTAATACTATACCTCCTTCACCTATAATTCTCTCAATAACTGTTGCGTTATATGGGGGTATGAAGTCGTATAATATTTTAGAAGCACATGTAGTCCTTAAGTTCTTAGTTATTATGACGTCCTTAACAGCTATTAGGAGGCCTGCTAACCTACCTTTAAAACCGTTTGTAAGCATCTCACGGACTTTAACCCCATCAGCTAAGACCTCATTTAAAGGTCTTAAAGTAATGTATGAACGTACAAGGTCTTCAACTCTATCAATAACTTCATAAGTACCTACTACGTACTCCTCAATCAATCTAGGATCAGATCTAAATAACTCAACAAGTTCTGTAGCCCCTTTACGTATAAGCCTACCCAGAGTAATCACCTAAGGATTAAGCAGTCCTCGGACCCTTTATAAAACCCCCCTCAACCTCCTTAACATTCTTTAGTACTTCATCAACACTAAGAGCCTCACCAACTTCATCATTCCTAACTACAGGTTCGTCTTTTAAGACCATGAATAAAGGTTCGACATTACTTAAGTCTAAAGAGTTTATAGTATTGAAGAATTCAATTATCTTCCTCATATCATTTAATATTGTCCCCTCCTCCTCACTACTAATCCTTATTAAGGATAACCTAGATATCCTCTCAAGCCATACCTTAAGATCCTCTGACATACCTATACCAAGTTCTTTAAGACCTCATCTACTTATAAAGTGTAGGTATAATGTATTCAGAGTTCGTGACTACAGCATCTATAGTCACTTAAGTAGTTTTAATTTACGAGTTATAACATTTTAATGGTATATAATGTCTACTATTGATGAATTCGTTAAGGCGTTGGGTAGGTTATTAAACTACGACTTACTAGAGAACGCGTTAACAGATGCTGAGATGGTAGTATCTAACGATGTAGTATTTAATGTAGCAGTTAATTGCTTATCAAGTAGATGTGTTGTTAAGAAGTTCAGGATCTTAATTAAGTATGACTACGTAAATAACGTTATTAGGAAAGTATCTTTAGAGGTTTACCTATCTTCAGAAGTAACAGTGTCGGAGTTCTTTAAAGGTTTAGGAAGTATTTTAGGGATGTTTAAAGGTGAGTTTGAATTAAGTAAGGAGATGGTTAAGGTAGTTTTTAATATTCCAGTAGATGATGTTGGTAGGATTTTTACGATAATAGATTTACTGAAGAAATCACTGAATACAGATTTTAAATTAGTTGTTGATGGTTATGAGGTGTTATTAAAGGATGAAGGGTAAGTTATATATCGTTGGTATCGGACTTACACCGGAGTACTTAACTATAAGAGCTTTAAAGATCTTAAGGAGGGTTAAGAAGGTATTCTTAGACAGTTATACTAGTTTATTAGTTGATGATGTTAAACTTAAGGAGGTTTTAGGCAGTGATTATGAGATGTTGGGTAGGAGGGATCTTGAGGATCTTAATGGTGAGAAAGTCTTTAACGCCTTAAACGAGGGGGATGTAGCCCTCCTATCACCAGGGGATCCACTCATAGCTACTACTCATGTAAACATAGTTATTGAGGCTAGGAGGAGGGGTTATGAGGTTGAGATAGTTCCTGGGGTAAGTATAGTCTCAGCAGCAGTAAGTTTCACAGGTTTAATGATATATAAGTTAGGGAAGATAGCTACAGTCACGTACCCTAAGGACGGTATCTTATATGAGTATCCCTATGATGTAGTGAAAGAGAATTCTTTAAGGAACTTACATACCTTACTATTACTTGAGGTTGATGTCGATAAGAGTATTTACATGAGTGTTAAGGAAGCTATTCAGATACTCTTAAGGATTGAGAGTTTAAGGAGGGAAGGTGTTATAACTTCTGATAGATTAGCTATAGGTATTAGTAGGTTAGGTGGTGAGGATATGAAGGTATGTCCTGATAGCTTAGGTAACCTCATGAGTATGGATTTAGGAGGACCTCCACACTCACTAATAATAACAGCCCCTAAACTACACTTTATTGAGGAGGAGGTTTTAAAGGTGGTTAAGGATGTCTACTGCAGATGAGTTAATAGCTATGAGGGTTTTAAAGTATATAATGGCTGTAGAGCAGGTACTAAGTAATATTAGGTTAGACGATGTTAAACATCCTGAGGTTAGGGAGGTAATAAACTTAAGTAAAGCATACTTAAACGACTCTAAATACTACTTCAGTAGTAAGGACTACATAACTTCATTATCATGTATAGCTTACGCTGAAGGACTCTTAGATGCTTTAAGGATTTTAGGTATTATTAACTTCTACTGGGAACGACCTAAAGTACGTAAGGTTATGGTTGGTGGGACCTTCGACATAATACACCCTGGTCATATACACTACCTTAGTGAAGCATCAAAACTCGGGTTAGTATATGCTGTAGTTGCTAGAGACTCTACTGTGAGGAGGATTAAGGGTAAGGAGCCAGTCAATGATGAATTAACTAGGTTAGAAGTAGTTAACTCCTTAAAATTCGTTTATAGTGCAGTATTAGGTAATGAAGAAAACATTTTCAAGAGTATTGAGGTAGTTAAACCTGATGTAATATTATTAGGACCTGACCAACCAGTTGATGAGCAGTCAATATCTAAGTACTTAGATGTTATAGGTTTGAAGGCAGAGGTTTTAAGACTATCTAGTAGGTATAAGTCTGAAATAGCTAGTACAACTAATATTATTAACAAGATCTTAAAATTATATTGTGGGAATCATATTATATGTAAGTGATGATGGGTGTAAGCTCTGAGTAAGTGATGTGGATAGAAGAGTTAATTTATACTGAACTACCTTTCTTCCTACCAGTTCTCTTAGCAGCAATATGTCCGACCTTCCTCCCTGGAGGTGTTGTTCTAGATACTGTTGAAGGTCTTGAAACACTCTGGTGTGAACCTCCACCATGTGGGTGTGATACTGCGTTCATAGCAACACCTCTAACTCTAGGCCATTTCCTAGCCTTAACTTTCCACTTATGATATGAGGCACCAGCCTTAAGTAATGGTTTCTCAATCCTACCAGCACCTGCAGGAATACCTACAGTAGCTCTAGCAGTACTTATTATAGGTCTCACTTTACCACTAGGTAGTTGGACTAAGGTGTAATTACCTGACCTACCAAGTATTAAAGCGTAACTTCCAGCCTGTCTTGATAATTTACCCCCATCACCGGGACTTAACTCTATATTATATACTTTAGTACCCTCAGGTATGCTACCTAATGGTAATGTATTCCCTATACTGATAGGGGCTTCAGGACCTATGTAGACCTCCTGACCTACGAACATACCTTCAGCAGCAGGTATGTAGTACTCAACACCGTTTTCTAGCTTAATACGTGCTAGTGGGACCCACCTACCCGGATCATGAATTAACTCTAGAACTACACCACTTAATGTTTCATTAGTTGGTGGTGGGTATTTAGCCGGTGCTGTATGGATATGACTTGGACTACGGAATGTTGGTGAGCCTCTACCAGCCCTCTGACTTAGGATTCTCTTACCCATTCACAACCCCTTACAGTATTCCTAGCTTAGTAGCTATCTCTGAAGCTTTAAACTCTTCCTTCAGCCTTACATAAGCTTTCTTCTCACCTTTAGGTGTTATCAACACTCTCACATCCTCAACCTTCACATTAAATAACTTCTCAACAGCGTACTTTACCTCATGTTTATTAACATCTCTACTAACTATGAAGGTTAAGGTATTAAACTTCTCAATGTAATTTAATGCTTTCTCAGAAGTTACAGGCCTTAACAAAATCTTTGTAGGGTCTTTCATAAAGTAATCACCTCAAACCTCCTGCTAAGCATATCTAATGCTTTAGTAGTAATTATAGTTAATCTACCTGGAACACCACCAGGTGCTAAGTGAACTACGTTTAACAGATCTACTGCAACTACGTCAACACCTGGTAGGTTTCTGAATGCCCTAACTGCGGGTACGTCCTTACTAGATACTATCACTAATAATGATTTAGGCTCCTTATACCTCCTCCCCCTCATCTTACCCTTACCAGACCTTATCCTTATACCTTCCTTAGCTCTAACAACATCATCCCATAACTTAAGCACCTCTAATACCTTCTTAGCCTCTGATGTTATGTTAACCTTCTCGAAATCATCCACAACAACTACTGGTAATATATCATTATTCACTATATGTCCTCTACTCCTGACGAAAGTGACTTCAGAAGTAGCTGAGAGAGCTGAAACTAAAGCAACTATTTTCTCTTTCTTGTTAACACGTTCGTATAACCTCTCATCAACTCTAGGCGGGTGAGCTAACCTACCACCTCTAGTCATAGGAGCTATAACAGCTCTACCATTATCTAATCGAGGAACTCTAGCGAGACCGTAGTTAATACCCCAACTCTCCCCAACCCTCCTCTTACCAGCTAAGGGGTCCCTACCCTTAGGTTGGAGTCTAGCTGTTAATGCTGAAATAACAGCTCTTTTGATGATATCCTTCCTTACCGGATAATTAAATATTAACGGTAATACTATCTCACTAACTACATTACCTCTTAAATCATATACACTTACCTTCTTTTGCTTAACATCACTCACCGGTAGTAATATCTTGAAGACCATTAAGTAACACCTCACATCTTACTCTCTAGACTTACGTACGTGATTATTGGAGGTCCTTGAGGAATCCATTTAGGAGGTCTTATAGGGTATCTCAAGACTATAGGTGCTTTAGGTGGACCCATAATACTCCCCTTAATTAATACATAGTCAGAACGGATGATACCGTAGTGTGGGAAGCCTCCAGCAGGTACGACCTCATATCCATTACTTCCTATCCTTAATATCCTCTTATTATACTCAGTCCTTCTATGGAATCCTAACTGACCTGCTTGAGGGACTGTACTTAAAGCACCTATAGTAGGACTTCTAGAACCTACCCTTCTACTACCCTTACGATGCTTATGCCACTTAGGTAATTCCTTAACACCAAATCTCTTTATAACACCTTGAAAACCTTTACCCTTAGTAACTCCAAGGACATCTACGAACTGACCCTCAGTGAACACGTCAGTAACTTTAACCTCCTTACCTAGGATTGATACAGCATACTTAATCTGTGACTGGATATCACTACCTCCAATCTTTACCTCTAGCAAGTCAGGCTTCTTCTTACTCAAACCTCCAGTAAGCTTAGGTTGAGTCGCAACTATTACTGAAACCCTACTGATGATACCTATGTTATCATTAATTACTGATAACTTCTTATCTAGGTCTGTACTCCTGAATGTCGGTATCTTCCTCCATAACTCTAACTCCTTAGGAGGTTCTACCCAAGCCTCACAAAATGTTGTAAGACCCCATACGTCCCTCCTATACGTTCTAATAGCTAATGGTATTAGTGGTGGTGTCTCTAAAACTGTGACTGGAACTACGATCTCTCTACCACTAGTCAGGCTATTAGGTCTATCATCAATCATGACGATATGTGTCATACCAGCTTTATAACCTATAAAAGCTAAGATCCTAGGACTATCTAACTGTACCTCAGGCCATGTCTTAATCCTAGGTAGTAACCTACTAGCTCTCTTCCTAGGTCTAAACGCTAGACTACCCCTACGAGGTGCTGAGGTCTTCCTACGTGCCATTTAATCTACACCACGCTAGGTATTACGTACTTCTACATTCTTAAAAGTTTTTGAGAAGGTATTTTAAATTATATGTACATCAGCACTATAGCTATCATCATACTCAGTACTCGGCAAACACATCATCTAAACTTTTATATGTTATGTAAGTATAAATCTTTAGTGGGGTAGTTATGGGGGGTAGACAGAAAACTACTCTATTCATGATACCTGAGGAGAAATCCAGTAGTAAGGGGGCTACTAAGGAGGAGGGTAAGGGCGGTAAGAAAAGTAAGTAAGTTATTGAAGGAGTTAAGGCCTTCCATCAATGTCTAATCTCTTCTCATGGCCTCCACCTAAACGTAAGATTAAAATAATTACTGTAATACCAGTATCTATATTACTAGTTGAGCAGACACTTTATGAGAAGACGTTACTTATAGGGTGGCTTGCTAGAGCTTTAGCTATGTTTAGAGTTGATGAAGTTTTAGTATTCAGAGATAGTGAGTCTAGTTATGAGGATTTAGAGGTTATGACTGATATCCTAAACTACTTATTAGTACCTCCCTACATTAGGAAATACGTAGTCGGTAAGAAGGATACCTTAAGGTATGTTGGTGTATTACCACCACTTAATATATCTACTCATCCATTACTAGATGATGATGTAGAGTTACTACCTATTAGGGAGGGGGTTGTACTTGATGTAAGAGGTTTACTTGCTAAAGTACATGTTGGTTTAAGAGATTATGTAATAGTTGAGATACCTAGAGGTTTCATTAATGACGTACGTATAGGGTCTAGAGTATTAATCAGGATCACTAAAAAGAAACCTCTTAGAGGTGTTATAGTTGATGCAGAGAGTTTACCGTGGTATGTAGGTTATAAAGTAGTTGTTGTAGAAAGTATTAAGAAGATAATAAATATTTTAAGGAGTCCTAACGTAGTTGGGGTTTTAACAACAAAATCTGGGAATGATGCTTACGGAGTAGTTAAGGAGGTTATCGAGGGAGGTGTGAGTACCCTTATGTTATTATTCGGTAATCATAAGAAAGACTTTAATGAGTTAGTAGGGCATGAGTACTCTACGTTATTAGATGATTTAATAAAATTTAAAATCAATACAATACCATTCCAAGGAGTACGTAGTGTTAGAACTGTTGAAGCTATATACTCCACATTAGCTGTAGTAAACGAACTACTACACGTTTTAGGACAGCATAAACACTAACACCCTCCTCACCCGGGTTGAAACCCTCCACACTACACGTTCTTAGGAATTGAAGGTATTAAATATATGATAAGTAATGAGTCATACTTAAACTCGTATTTAATGACTGTTAAGGATGGAATCCGTATGTTTCTTTAGTTAGTACGTTGAGGTTTAAAGATTTATAAATATGTTAGTTAAACTTAGATCTTAGTGGTATGATGAGTAGTGCTAACGTAGGTAGTGTGAGGGTTGATATCCCACCTGAGTGGAGGACGTTTAAATATAGAGGTAAGACTTTAGAGGAATTACTGAGTATGTCTATGGATGAATTTATAAAGTTACTACCTGCTAGAGCTAGGAGGTCACTCCTGAGGGAGTCTAACTCTAATGTGAGGACTAGGAGAATTCAGATGGGGTATAAGGAATCCCCGAGGATGAGGTTGTTGGAGAAGGTTATGAGAGCACGTAAGTTGATGAGTGAGGGGAAGAACGTAGTTATAAAAACTCATGTAAGGGATATGATAGTCTTACCAGTTATGGTTGGGTTAACCATAGCTGTACATAACGGTAAGGAATTCATACCTGTTAAGATAGTTCCTGAGATGATAGGGCATTACCTAGGTGAATTCGCACCAACTTGTAAGAAGGTTGAACATGGTGAACCAGGTCTAAAGGCTACTAGGAGTACGTTATTTGTTGCTATGAAGTGATTTTCGGACGTAATTCCTTAACTTAATCATATCTCTTTGTGTGAGTATAAATCTGTAAGTACGGTCCTTAGTCTCTAAGTAGACATCGTATATGTTTGTATTACTACCTACATACTCATTAAACATCTTCATAACATCCTTACTAATTCTCGATATTCTATTATACTTAATATCTATTAAGTCGTTCACACCTACTATGATTGTCCTCCCCCTCAACTTACTGAGTGTTTTATACTCTATTAGGGAGAGTGAAGACCTGTTATCAAGTAATTTAGAGTATACCCTACCACTTAATAATATCTTGATATACTCATCAGTGATTAAAACTTTACATTCCTCTAAAACATTATTATTAAGTAGTAATGCCTTCTCTAAAACCTTCATTTAATTCTTAACCCTTAGCAACACCTATAGGTCTTAACCTAGCAACTAACTTAGCTATATTAACTTTATGTGATACTAAAGCAACTCTATCAACATCTTTATAAGCTCCTGGAGCTTCTTCAGAAACAACACTCTTTGTAGCAGCTCTTAAGTATATACCAGCTCTACTTAACTCAGCTTCAACCTCAGTAGGTCTATACCTCCTAATAGCAGCTTCCCTAGACATCCATCTACCAGCTCCATGAGCTGCTGAATAGAACGTTCTAGCACCTTCCGGTATCCCTACCATTACGTAGCTAGCACTACCCATAGACCCCGGTATGAGTACTACTTGTCCAACCTCTTTATGGTCTTTAGGTATATCCGGATGTCCTGGTGGGAAAGCTCTAGTAGCACCCTTCCTATGTACGACTAACTTTAGTGTTTTAGAATCTACTGTATGTTCTTCTATCTTAGCTATGTTATGTGCTACATCATAAACTGTTTCAAGACCTAACTCACTAGGATCTCTCTTAAATACTCTAGCAAAGCTCTCCCTAACCCAATGGGTAATCATCTGTCTATTAGTCCAGGCATAGTTAGCTGCTGCAGCCATAGCTGCGAAGTAATCTTCACCCTCTCTAGAGTTTATCGGGACTGCAGCTAATTCCCTATCCGGTGGGTTTATACCGTACTTCCTCATAGCTTTCTCCATCATCATTAAGTAATCACTAGCTACTTGATGTCCTAAACCCCTAGAACCTGTATGGACCATAACAGTGATTTGACCTTCATACTCTATACCTATCCTCTTAGCTATATCTGGTGCGTATATCTTATCAACTACCTGGACCTCTAGGAAGTGATTACCAGCTCCTAAAGTACCTAGCTGAGGAGCACCTCTCTCTTTAGCAACTCTACTTACTTTACTAGCGTCAGCTGCCTCCATACACCCACGTTCCTCAATATGTTCTAAGTCCTCATACCATCCAAAACCCTTACCTACAGCCCACTCAACACCTTCCTCAAGAACTCTATCTAGTTCTGATATTGATAACCTAACCTTACCAGTACTACCAACACCACTTGGGACGTTCCTGAAGATCTCGTCGATAAGGTTCTTCACCTTATCCTTAACATCATTATAGCTTAAGTTAGTCCTTAACAGTCTAACACCACAGTTTATATCATAACCTACACCACCAGGGGATATAACACCATCATCATATCTCATCGCTGCAACACCACCTATAGGGAAGCCGTACCCTTGATGTCCGTCAGGCATTACGTATACAGCCTTAACTACACCGTTTAAACAGGCTACATTAGCTGCTTGAACTAACGTGAGGTCCTCCTCCATCTTCTTAAGTAGGTAATCATCAGCAAATACTATAGCATCTACATTCATACATTCCTTAAAACCCTTATGTATTACCCACGTATAATCACTTACTAACTTAAGCGGTACCCTCGACATATCGTCAACACCTAAGACTATACAATATAGCAAGTTTATAAGTTTGTGAAGTCGGTATTAAACTAGTTAAGGATATCATCATTTATGGTTAAGTACATCTTAATAGCTTATTAACCTTAGAAAGTTTTTTATGAGTAGCAGTGGGGTGTACACTGCTTGCCTATATGGCATTACTCAGTAATGGTTGATGAGTCAAGGAGTGCTAAGGCAGTATTACGAGACGCTCCAATCTCTAGAAAAGAAGCTTATGAGGTCTTAAAAGTAATAAGGGGTATGAAGTTATCTGAAGCTAAAAAACTAATTAATGATGTTATAAGTTTTAAAACCCCCATACCTTACACTAGGTATAAATTATCAATAGCTCATAAGAAGGGACTTTCACATCTTTTCCCTAAGTTTAAGTCTCCTATAGGTAGGTACCCGGTTAAAGTATGTAAGTACTTACTGAAGCTTCTTGAGAATGTAGAGAATAACGCTGTTAATAAGGGTTTAAACCCTGAGAACTTGATAATTACTCATGCAGCAGCTCATAGGGGTCCCTACCTAAAGAGGTGGATGCCGAGGGCTTTTGGGAGGGCAACACCTAAGTTTAGGTCTTTAACACATGTTGAGATAGTAGTTAGTGAGGTGTAGTACTTGGTAGATATTAAATCACATTTTATTAAGTTGAATTTAATTAAGGTAAAAGTTGATGAGTACTTAGCTAAGGTGTTTATGAGGGCTGGATACGCTAAAGTGGATTTAGTGAAGACTCCATTAGGTACTAGGATAGTTATCTACGCTGATAGACCGGCATTAATAATAGGTAGGAAGGGTCAGACTATTAAACAACTTACAGAACTTTTTGAGAAGTATTTCAATATAGAGAACCCTCAAATCACTGTAACACAGGTTGAGAATCCTGAACTTAACGCTAGGGTAGTAGCTTCTAGGTTAGCTTTAGCTATAGAGAAAGGTTACCACTTCAGGAGGGCTGCATTCGTAGCTTTAAGAAGGGTTTTAGGGGCTGGAGCATTAGGTGTTGAGATCGTAATAAGTGGTAAGTTAGTTAGTGAGAGAGCTAGGTATGAGAAGATTAGGGCTGGTAAGGTGTATAAGGCTGGAGAACATGTACATCAGTTAGTTGATAGAGCAGTAGTCCACCTACCACAGAAACCAGGTATCTACGGTATTGAAGTATTAATAGTTAAACCTTTAGAACCTGCTGATAAGATAGAGATAGTACCTCCTAAGGAGGTTTCAGTAACTACTCAACCTAGTCCTTCTGAGGGTAGTAAGACTTAATGGTGATCTCTAATGAGTTTATCAGCTACTGAGATTAGGAATATGAGTCGTGAGGAGAGGTTAAAACTACTTAATGAGTTAAGATTAGAACTTATGAAGTTAAGAGCTCAAGCTGTTATGGGTACGTTAACTAATACTGGTAGGATTAGAATTATACGTAAGAATATAGCTAGGATATTAACTGTATTACGTGAAGAGGAGATTAAGAGTGAGAAGAGACGCTAATAACTTAATATATCATGAGTTGATAGGGCTTCAGGTAGTAATCACAGACCATACTGATAAGACTTTAATCGGTCGTCGGGGTAGGGTAGTTGATGAGACTATGAATATGTTAGTTATTGATGAGGATGGTAAGGAGATTATGGTCCCTAAGTTAGGTTCTAAGATAATTTTTAAGTTACCAGATAAAGATGTAGAGGTATGTGGTGATATGTTAGTAGGTAGGCCTGAAGACAGGATTAAGAAGTATAGAGGTGTTAGATGATGTCTCGAGAAACGAGAGTGAATAATGTAGGTATAAGGATTGAGGGGTTAACACCACCTCAGAATGTATGTGATGATGATAAATGCCCATGGCATGGTCATATAAAGGTTAGAGGTCAGATATTTACTGGGAAGGTGATTAAGGCTAGGATGAGGAATACAGTTGTTATTGAGCGTGAGTACTTAGTGTATAATAGGAAGTATATGAGGTATGAACGGAGGAGGTCTAGAATACATGCTCACAATCCACCATGTATTAACGCTAAGGAAGGTGATGTAGTAGTTATCGGTGAGACTAGACCTATAGCTAAGTCTATTTCTAAAGTTGTTTTAGGTGTTCTCTCTAGAGGTGGTAGTTGATGGGTGCTAAGAGGGCTAAGTTAGGAGCAGCGTTTGGGAGGAGGGGTTACTCAGCAGGTATATGTGTTGGGACTAGATTAAGAGTAGCTGATAATAGTGGTGCTAAGGAGGTTATGGTTGTTGGAGTCCCAGGACTTAGGACTAGGTTGAGGAGGGTTCCGAGAGCTACAGTCGGTGACTTAGTCATAGTTACTGTTAAGAGGGGGGCTACGGAACTCTTAGGACAGGTTATGCGTGCAGTAGTAGTTAGACAGAAGAAACCTTATAAAAGATTAGATGGTACGTGGATAGCTTTTGAAGATAACGCATGCGTTATAGTCACCCCTGAAGGAACTCCTAAGGGTAGTGAGGTTAGAGGACCTATAGCTAAGGAAGCTGCTGAGAGATGGCCGACGATAGCTAATATAGCGACTATAGTTGTGTAGGTGTTTTCATGTCGTCAAAACCTAGTAAGCAGAGGTTAAGCTTAATTGAAGGACCCCCACATCGTAAACGTAAACTACTTACTGCTAGATTATCTGATGAGTTAGTTAGTAAGTACGGTATCAAACGTATTTACGTAAGAGTTGGTGATACTGTGAAGATCTTAAGAGGTGATTGGGTAGGTCATGAAGGTAAGGTTGTTAAGGTTAGTCTTAAGAGATGTAGGATTTATGTTGAGGGTGTAACTATTAAGAAAGCTGATGGAACTCCTGTATACTACCCTATACATCCATCTAAAGTTGTAATAACTAAGTTAGACCTTAGTGATAAGTGGAGGGAGAAGATCATCAATAGAAGGAAGAAGGGTTTAGTAGGTGATTAGTTATGGCTAGGATGGGGGGTTCTAGACATCTAAAAAGACATGCTGCACCAGAGTTCTGGCCTGTAGTTAGAAAAACATTTAAATGGGCTCTTAAACCATCACCAGGTCCACACCCGATTACCAGGTCAATACCTTTATTAGTGGTTGTTAGGGATGTTCTCAAGTACGTAGAGAGGGGTAAGGAGGCTAGGAGGTTAATAGCTGAAGGACATTTTAAGGTTGACGGTATTGTTAGAACTAATTATAAGTTCCCAATAGGTTTCATGGATGTTATTGAGGTTGTTGATACTGGTGAGACCTTTAGAGTTGTACCAGTACCTACTAAGTACATGGCGTTAGTACCTATAAGTAAGGATGAAGCATCATTTAAGTTATGTCGTATTGAGGATAAGACTACTGTTAAGGGTGGTCATACCCAACTTAACTTACATGACGGTAGGAACATCTTAATCAGGGTTTCAGACCCTACAAGACCTGTTGAAGATGTTTATAAGACTATGGGGACTCTGAAGATTTCAATACCTAATCAAGAGATTATCAAGTATATACCGTTAGAGGTAGGTAAGTCATTAGTTGTTGTGATTGGTGGTCGTAACGTTGGTAAGGTAGGTATGTTAGTAAGTATGAGTGAGGGTGTACGTAGGTATAGAAAGCAGGTAAAGATTGAGGGATTACGTGGTGAAACTATATATACAACTCTAGATAAGATCTTTGTCATAGGTATGGAGTCACCTGAGATAACGTTACCTGAGGGTGCTTTAAGTGGGTAGTCCCTCACCTGAACAACTGATTAGTAAATGGAGTGAGAATCCGATGTATATGCCTAGGATAGCTAAGGTAACTGTAAATATAGGTGTTGGTGAAGGTGGTGAGAGGTTACAGAAGGCTGCTAGGATTTTAGAGATGTTAACTGGTCAGAAGCCATCATTTAGAAGAGCTAGGAGGACTATAAGGGAGTTTGGGGTACGTAAGGGTGAGCCTATAGCTGTAGTAGTAACTCTTAGGAGGGAGAAAGCACTTAAATTTCTTAACATGGTATTTGAAGCTTTAGGTTGGAGAGTTAAGAGTAGTAGTTTTGATGATTTCGGTAATGTATCTGTAGGGATTAAAGAACATATAATGCTTCCAGGAGTTAGATACGACCCTGAATTAGGTATTTTCGGTATGGATATAGCTGTAACTCTAGAGAGACCTGGATTTAGAGTTATGCGTAGACGTAGGAAGAAGTCGAGTATCCCTAAGAGACATAGGGTCTCTAAGTTTGAAGCTCAAGTATTTTTTGAGAGGGTACTTAACGTGAAGGTGGTTTAGGATGGGGAAGTTCAAACAACCTTTAATTAGGAAGTATGGTCGTGGAGTTCAGGTATGTATTAGATGTGGTAGTAGGGATGCAGTTATTCAGAAGTACGGTCTATACCTCTGTAGGCAGTGTTTTAGGGAGGTTGCATATTCGTTAGGGTTTAAGAAGTATTCATGAGGTGGTTAGATGGTAGTGATAGATCCTCTAGCTAATGCGTTAACAACTATCGTTAATTGTGAGATGCGTAAGCGTAAGGAAGCTGTTATATGGCCAGCGTCTAAGTTAATAGCTATGGTTTTAAGGACTATGCAGAAGTATGGATATGTAGGTGAGTTTGAGTATATAGATGATGGTAGGTGGGGGAAGATTAAAGTCCAATTACTCGGTAGGGTTAATAAGGCAGGTGTTATAAAGCCGAGGTTCTCAATAACATATAATGAGTTGAGGAGTATGCCGTACTGGTTAAGGAGGTACCTACCGTCTAGGGACATAGGTATATTAGTGATCAGTACGCCTAAGGGGGTACTCTCACATAGGGAGGCTTTAGATATGAGGATAGGTGGTGTCCTTCTAGCTTACGTATATTGAGGTGGTTGAATGGTTAGGGATACAGTAGTTAAGGATGTTATAGAAGTTCCTGAAGGTGTTGAAGTCTCATGTAATGGTTTGAAGGTACGTGTTAAGGGTCCTAAGGGAGAGTTAGTTAAGGATTTCTCACATGTTAGAGGTGTTAACCTCTTACTTACGGGTAATAAGATAGTAGTTTACTCTTTCTTCCCAGATAGGAAGTCTAAAGCATTAGTTTATACTGTAGGAGCACATGTTAGGAACATGATCACTGGTGTGTTGAGAGGGTTTAGATATAAGCTTAAGATAGTCTTCTCTCACTTCCCAATGACTGTAAAGGTTAGTGATGGTAAGGTCATTATAGAGAACTTCCTAGGTGAGAGAGCTCCGAGGGTAGCTAAAATCGTAGGTAATGTTAAGGTTTACGTTAAAGGTGATGACGTCGTAGTTGAAGGTATTGATATTGAGGAGGTCGGACAGACAGCAGCTAATATTGAAAGAGCTACTAAGATTAGAGATCTAGATAGGAGGGTCTTTGTAGACGGTATATACATATATGAGAGGGGGTATGCTGATGGTGGGTGAAGTCCGTCTAGATAGGAAGGTCTTAGTTAAGTTAATTAGGAGGAAGAGGAGGTTAGTATTCCTTAGGAATGTATGGTGGAAGTTCACTAAGTTTGAGAATAATCCAACGTGGAGGAGGCCTAAGGGTAAGGATAACCCTATGAGGTTGAAGCTTAAGGGACATCCACCAATTGCTACTGTCGGTTATAGAACACCTAACGTAATTAGAGGTTTACATCCTAAGGGTCTTAAACCTGTCGTAATCCATAACGTTAATGAGTTAAGTAGGTTTAAACCTGATGAAGTCATAGTGTATGTAGGTAGTGATGTTAGCTTACGTAAAAAGTTAGAAATCTTAGATAAGGCTAGAGCTCAAGGTTTCTTAATAGCTAATGAGGGTGGGTAGGATGCCGGACCTCACACTACAGAAACGTCTTGCGGCTGAAATCCTCGGTGTAGGTGTTTCAAGGATAAGGATAGATCCTAGTAGAGTAGATGATGTTGCCGGTGTGATAACTAGGGATGGTATAAAGAAACTTATTGATGATGGAGTTATAACTGTTGAGTATGAGAAGGGTAATTCGAGGGGGAGGTGGAGGGAGAGACGTAAGAAGAGGAAGGCTGGTCATAGGAGAGGACATGGTAGTCGTAAGGGTAAGGCAGGTGCTAGAACTGAGGAGAAGGATATGTGGGTAAGTACTATTAGGAAGTTAAGGAGGTATTTGAAGTGGTTGAGAGATCATGAGGTTATAGACTCTAAGACTTATAGGAGGATGTATGTCCTAGCTAAGGGTGGGGTTTTTAAGAGCCTATCAGATCTTAAAAGATACTTACGTGATATGGGGATTGAAGGTATTAGGTAAGGTGTTTATGTATGGCTAAAGGCCCTAGGTATAAGGTACCTAAGAAACGTAGGAGGGAGGGTAAGACTAATTACTATAAGAGGTATGTGATGCTGAAGTCGGGGAGGAAGGTTAGGCTAGTAGTTAGGTTAACTAATAAGTATGTTATCGTTCAATTCGTTGAATTCTCATTAGGAGGTGATAAGACGTTAGTCGGTGTTAATAGTAAGACTTTATTTAAGCTTGGTTGGAAGGGAGATCCTAATAATACCCCAGCTACGTACTTAACAGGGTTAGTCGCTGGGTTGAAGGCGAAGAAGTTAGGTATTAATAGTGCTATACCTGATATAGGCCTCCACAGACCTATTAAAGGTGCTAGGGTGTTCGCAGCTATTAAGGGTTGTTTAGATGCTGGTGTAGATATACCTGTATCTGAGGAGGTGTTACCAGACGATGATAGGATCTGTGGGAAGCATATAGCGGAGTATGCTAAGGAATTACTGAGTACTAATGAGGAGTTATTTAAGAAGAGGTTTTCAGAAGTATTGAGTAGGGGGTTGAACCCGATAGACCTTCCAAATCATTTCATAGAGGTTAAGGAGTATATATTAAAGGTTTTCAGGTAGGTGGTTAGATGAGTTCATATCTAGAGGAGTGGGTTCCTAGGACTAGGCTGGGTAAGATGGTTAAGGAGGGTAAGATAGTTAGTATTAAGGAGATCTTCGATAACAACCTAGTTATTAAGGAGCCTGAAATAGTTGATTACTTACTCCCAGACCTTAAGTACGAAGTTGTTGATGTATCTATAGTTCAGAAACAGACTGATGCTGGTGAGTTAACCAGGTTTAGAGCTCTAGTCGTTGCTGGGAATTTCAATGGTTATGTAGGTATAGGTTTTGGGAAGGCTAAACAGTTAAGACAGGCTATAGAGAAGGCATTAGTTGATGCTAAGTTAAACATAGTTCCAGTAAGGAGGGGATGCGGTAGTTGGGAGTGTTTATGTAAAGACCCTCATTCAATACCGTTTGCAGTAGCTGGTAAGGTTGGAAGTGTTTATGTTAGGTTATTACCAGCACCTAAAGGTACTGGTCTAGTCGCTGGTGATGCTGCTAAGGTCGTACTTAGGTATGCAGGTATTAAGGATGTATGGACGTTTACTAAGGGTGAGACTAGAACTACACTTAACTTTGTTTCAGCTACTTACGAAGCACTTAAGAACACCTATAAATTCGTAACGGTATATGATTGGGTTAGAGGTCAGTAAGGATCATGACGTTACTACTAATTATTAGGTTAAGAGGTAGGTCTGGAGCACCTCCAGATGTTGAGCATACCCTACACCTACTCAGACTTACTAGGAAGTTTCATGCAGTGATCTACCCAGATAGTGAAAGTGTTAAGGGTATGTTAGAAGTTGTTAAGGACTGGGTTACGTGGGGGGAGGTAGACCCTAAAGTACTTAAGGAATTAATAATACGTAGGGGTAGGTTAGTCGGTGATAAACCTATCACTAACGAAGATTTGAAAAACATATTCAACGTATCTACTTTTGATGAGTTAGTTGAGGTTTTAATGAATGGTAAGATCTTATGGCATAAAGAACCTAGAGTTACCCCTGTGTTCAGGTTAAGACCTCCTAAGGGAGGTTTTAAGAGGAGTATTAAGAGGCCTTATAAGGCATCTGGTGAATTAGGTTATAGAGGATCTGAGATAAATGAGTTAGTTAAGAGGATGATATGAGTATGGTTGTGAGACGTGGGAAGAAGAGTAGGAAGTATAGGGGGTATAGGACGCATGGGTATGGAAGTATAGGACAGCATAGGAAGAGTGGTAGTAGGGGTGGTAGAGGTGCTGTTGGTTTTCATAAGCATAAGTGGTCGTGGACGTTAAAGTACTTCCCGGACTGGTATGGGAAGCACGGATTCACAAGTCCGTTGGCATTAAAACGTAAGTATAATGTTATTAATTTAGATCAACTTAATGAGTTAATCAGTAAGTTAGTGAGGGAGGGTAAGGCTACATACGAAGGTGATAAAGTAGTTATAGATTTACCCTCACTTGGATATGGTAAACTCTTAAGTAGAGGTCACTTAAACTATAAGGTTAAGGTCTACGTATATAAGGCTTCTAAATCAGCTATAGAGAAGATTAAGGATTTAGGTGGTGAAGTAGTTTTAACTATGAGGGAGTAGGGAGTCTAACTTGTCAAGTATTTTAAGAGTTTTTGCGGTTATAGGGGATTTCATCCCATCACCTCCTAAACCTGCTAGGAGACCTGACTTAAAGTTTAGACTCCTCTTCACATTAGCTACTCTAGTAATATATTACGCTATGGCTAGTACTTTAGCATACCCTCTAGCTAGTTACGGTGTTACAGGTATTCAACTACCGCCGATAATAAACATTGTCTTCGCATCCCAGCAAGGAACTCTAGCACAGTTAGGTATAGGCCCTATAGTTACTGCTGGTTTAATACTTCAGATATTAGTTGGTGCTAAAGTACTTGAGATAGATATGAGTGATCCTTCAGGACGTAAGTTATTTACTCAGTCTCAGAAGGGGTTAGCAGTCTTAATAGCTGTTGTTGAGGGGTTAGGATTCGCACTATACTATAGGTTAAATATTTTCCTCACCTTAGCAATATTCATGCAGTTCTTCTTAGGTGCGTTAATACTCTTAATAATTGATGAAGCTGTACAGAAGGGTTGGGGTATAGGGAGTGGTGTTAGTCTCTTCATCCTTGCAGGTGTGACTAGGACTATAGTATGGGATACTCTAGCACCAGTTAAGGTTCCAGGAACTGACCACTACCACGGGTTCTTACTATACCTTATTCAGGGGTTATTAGGTGGTGGGTTAAGTAGTGAGAGGTTATTCTACGGTGTTACTGAAGGTGTTGATATGGTATTACCGTCGTTAACAGGTTTTATAACTCTTATAGTCTTAGTCTTCCTACTCACATACCTACAGAGTGTTAAGATCAACATACCTGTAACTACTCAGAGGGCTCCAGGTATTAGGGCTAAAGTCCCATTACAATTCCTATACGTAACTAACATCCCTATACTACTAGTCGGTATACTCTTCTCAGACTTAATACTGTTCTACAATATAAGCTCAGCTTATCTAAGTGAGTCAGCACCTTGGTTAGCTGAAGCTCTAGCTGTGATGATCACCTACCTATCACCGCCTAAGTCATTACTAGAAATCTACTACAACCCGTTAAGAGTCTCTATATACTCAATACTGTTAGTCTCCCTCGCAGTAGTATTTGGGTATATATGGGTGGAGGTAGCAGGTCTTAACCCAGCAGCTCAGGCGGAGAACTTAATCAGAGCAGGTCTTGAAATCCCGGGTATGAGGAGGAATCCTAAGATACTTGAGTCATTATTAGCTAGGTATATATACCCGTTAACTATATTAAGTTCTATCATAGTTGCTTTAATAGCTCTTACAGCAGATGTTTTCAGTGCTTTCGGGACTGGGACTGGTTTACTCTTAGCTGTAGGTATACTACAACAGTATTATAACGTAATAGCTTATGAGAGAGCATTAGAAGCATATCCACTCCTTAAGAGGTTCATAGGTGAGTAAGTTGGTTAAGACTGTAGTCGTGGTCGGTATCCCAGGTGTTGGTAAGACTACAGTCCTTAATATAGCTGTTAATGAGTTATTAACTAAAGGTTATGTAGTGAAGGTTATTAACTTTGGTGATTATATGCTTCAGGAGTTAATACAGCAGGGTTTAGTAAGGTCTAGAGATGAGATTAGGTTACTCCCGCTTAAGATTCAACGTGAGGTTCAGGAAAGGGTAGCTAAGAGGATTAGATATGAGATTGACTCTGAACGTGATTTACATGGTGAATCTATATTCTTTATAGATACTCACGCAGTAGTTAAGACTTCAACTGGTTACTGGAGTGGGTTACCATATCACGTAGTTAAGTACTTAATGCCTGACGTCATAGCAGTGATTGAGGCTAGTGTTGATGAGATCTTAAGTAGGCAGGTTAGGGATAAGAGTAGGGAGAGAAGTGATTATGGAGATCCTAAGTTATTAAGTGATTTACTGATGATGAATAGAATGTTCGCGATCTCTAGTGCTACCTTAGTAGGTGCTCCACTCTACATACTCTATAATAGGGAGGGTAGTGCTAAGGAAACAGCTTTAGAGTTAGTTGATGTAATTATTAATCGTTTACGGGTTTAACAATGTTAGTAGCTCTATACATAGCTATAATCATAGCTATATTCATACCGTACTCCCTACTCTTAAGGTATATCCTACGTAGGTCAGGTATTGAGGATATCATTAAGGAGATTAGAGAGTTAAGTGAGAAGGCATCTAAGCTAAGTCCTAAAGATAAGAAGTTAAGGATGATTAAGAGTAGGTATGAGTTCTTAAGAAGGAGGGTGAGGTATGCATTCTTATTAAACTTATTCATTATGTGGTTAGCTATATTCACAGCTATTACAGTAGCTAATGCAGTAGTTTTTCATGTATCGTCAACATACGGGATAGAGAATGTTTTTACTAGTCCGTTAAGGATCCCTGGCATAACGTTAGGTAAGGATCAACTAAATATATTCTTACTAGTTCTAGCAGTTATAGTAGCTTACCAACCCCTACATAGTAAGATATCGTTGATGAGTACTATATACGGTACTTAAACTTAAGATAGTACTTAATTACGAATAACTTTTAAAGGTTTATAAGAAATTAATTGTGTGTTGATGATGGTGCAGAACCTGAAGTCTAGGTCTAAAAGTAGGGTGGTGAAGAGGACTCCAGGAGGGATTACTAGAGTTCACTACGAGAAATTACGTCTTTATAAAGTACGATGCTCTATATGTGGTACCTTACTAAATGGTGTTCCTAGGGATTACAGTATTGTTAGGAGAGGTCCTAAGAGTAGTAAGAGGCCTGAGAGACTTTACGGAGGGCAGATATGTCATAAATGTCTTGAGATGTTATTGAAGGTTAATATCAGATCTACTAGTTGAGGCAGGGTATTTTGAGGTGTTGTAGGGAGTCTTTAGTAGTAACTGTTAGTGGTAGGCCCGGTAGTGGTAAGACGACATTAGCTAAGTTATTATCTAATAAATTAGGGTTGAAGTACCTATCATCTGGTGGTTTATTTAGGAGGTTTGCTGAGGAGAGAGGTATTTCACTAATTGATATGTCTAAAATCGCTGAAGGTGACTACAGTATAGATAGGATGGTGGATGAGACTATTAGGAATGAGGCTATGAAGGGAGGTGTTGTAGTTGATGGTCATATATCAGCATGGATCTTAAAAGATATAGCACATATTAAGATTTTAGTGATAGCTCCTTTAGATGTTAGGGTTGATAGGATTGCTAGGAGGGATTCCCTAACATTTAATGATGCTTTAGAACTCATTAAAGTTTTAGAAGCTTCTGAAGACCGTAGGTTTAAAGCTATATACGGTATAGATCTAAATGACTACACAGCCTTCGACTTAATAATAAATACATCAACGTTTACCCCTGAAGAGTGTTTAGATATAGTGTTAGAAGCTATTAATAAAATTTTAAATAGGTGTGGTTAGGTAAGGATTAGAGGGAATTTAAGCGTTTGGGGTGTATGAGGTGCCAGCTATAGAAGTAGGTAGGATTTGTGTGAAGTTACGTGGTAGGGAGGCAGGTAGGAAGTGTGTAGTAGTTGATATAATAGATGATAACTACATACTAGTAACGGGGCCTAAATCATTAACTGGTGTTAAGAGAAGACGTGTTAATATAAGACATGTAGAACCTCTAGATAAGAAGGTGAATATAAGTAAGGGAGCATCTGATGAGGATGTAATTAATGCTTTAACAGCTTCAAACCTACTTGAGTTTATGAAGGAGGAGGTTAAGATTAGTAAGGAGTCTCTACTGAGGGTCAGGACGTTAGTTAGCAGTAGCTAGATCTTTAGGATTAGATTATCCATAATTACTTGGTGTTTTTATGGATATAACCTCTGAAGGTCTTAACTTCATATACAGCTTAGATAGTTTCGGAGGGGTTAATAGGAAGTGGTTGGTAAGAAGGGATGAGATTACCTCTGAGAAGTACGGTACGATCCCTACGTTAAGACCTTTAAATCAGTTACTAGATTATGGTGTAGTAGTTGTTGATAAGCCTCCAGGACCTAGTAGTCATGAAGTAGTAGCTTGGGTTAAAGAAATGTTAAATATATCTAAGGCAGGTCATGGCGGGACCCTAGAACCCTACCAATAACTCATTGGTGGGGTGGGGAGATCCTAAGGTTACTGGTGTATTACCTATAACATTAGGTAGTGGTACTAAAGCTGTAGGTATGTTAATGTTAGCTGATAAGGAGTACGTAGCTGTGATGCAGTTACATGGTGAGGTGGAATTAAGTAGGTTACAGGATGTTATTAAGGAGTTTACAGGTGAGATATATCAGAGGCCACCTGTTAGGTCTTCAGTGAAGAGGAGGTTAAGGATTAAGAAGGTATATGAGATTAAGGTATTAGATGTTAATTACCCTTACGTATTGTTAAGGATTGCTTGTGAGCATGGAACATATGTGAGGAAGTTAATTCATGATATGGGTGAGGTATTAGGTGTAGGTGCTCATATGCGTGAGTTAAGGAGGGTTAGGACAGGACCGTTTAGAGAGGGTGAGTACTTAGTCACAATGCATAAGCTATCAGAAGCAGTTTATATGTATAAGGAGTTAGGGGATGAATCACTACTGAGGAAGTATATATTACCGGTAGAGTATGTAGTATCTCATATACCTAAAGTAGTTATAGGTGATGGAGCTATCGACGCATTAGCTCATGGGGCAGACCTAGCTATACCAGGAATAGTAAGACTTCATGAAGGGATAAGTAAGGGGGATATAGTAGCAATACTATCACTTAAAGGTGAGTTAGTAGCGTTAGGGAGGGCTTTAATGAGTTCTCAAGAAATTATGGAGAATAGTAAGGGATACGCTATAAAGAATGTAAGAGTTATAATACGTCCTGGAACATATCCTAAACTATGGGGTAAGTATAGGAGTAGTTGATTACCTCAGCTAAGGAGTACAAATACAGATTCATGATTTAGACAGGTAATACGTTATAACGGTGCTTATAATGTTAAACATATTTAATTCTTGTTATAAAGTTATTAGTAAAGAGCCGGGGTGCCCGAGCGGTCTAAGGGGCCGGCCTTGAGAGCCGGTGGGCATTAGCCCACGCGGGTTCGAATCCCGCCCCCGGCG
>CAZZLT010000055.1:0-16946 GCA_964655125.1 uncultured Desulfurococcaceae archaeon
GTATCTACATCAACACCTATCTCTGAAGACCTCTTATAAGCAGCTTCTACAGTCTCCATCAACGCTGACTTAACCCCCTTAGACTCCATAATAGCTAAACCCCTAATCGTCGTACCTCCAGGTGTTGTTACCTCATCCCTAATCTCTGCCGGGTGTGCATCCCTATTCTTAAGTAGTATTGCAGTACCTTCAAGAACATCTAATATTGCTTTGTAAGCTATATCCCTAGGCATTCCTGAAGCTACTGCACCTAGTACTAAAGCATCTATTATCTCAGCTATGAATGCTGGACCACTACCGACTAACGCTGTCCAAATATCTAAGTACTCCTCAGGTACCCAGTAAACACTACCTAAACAACTGAATAACTTCTCAATAACTCCTCTACTTAAGTCATCATTATTAAGTGTAGCTACTGCTGTTGATGCCTTCCTAACTAACGCGTTAATATTAGTCATAGCTCTATAAACTTTAGCACCTTTTAAAACAGCTTCTAGAGTCTTTAACTTAATACCAGCCATAACTGAAACAACTATCTTACCTACCCATACATCAGTACCAGTCTGACTTAAAACTGTTGGGAAGTGTTGAGGTTTAACACTAAGGATTACTAAATCAGCTAGTTTAACAGCTCCTCTATTATCTCTAGTTACTTCAGCACCTAAAGCCCTAGCATTCTCTAAGGTAATATCCCTACGTCCAGTAGCTACAACCCTAACACCACCCCAACACTCACTAATAGCTTTAATTATTGCAGACCCTATCTTACCAGCACCTAACACAGCTATAGTATGGACATCAACACTCATAACACTACCTCAAAGAATGTGGTTATACGCTTAAAAAACTAACTACTTAATTAAACCTTACCTGAAGTTAATTACGTAGACCATAAGCTAAATACTGAGGAAATAACTAGTAAGTTGGTGGTTCCTTGAAAATAGTTAACTTCGAAGTATTCATAGTTAAGAACATACCCCCATATAGGGGTGGGCGTTACTGGATATTCCTTAAGTTAATTACTGATGAAGGTATTGAAGGTTATGGTGAGTTAACCTCCTTAGGTGCTTACGGTAGGGAAGTCTCTAACGTTAAGTTGTTAGAGGATTTATGTAGGAAGTTCGTAATAGGTTCAGACCCGTTCAGGATTGAAGACCTATGGCATAGACTGTATAGTTACGACCACGACTTCAGACATCCAGATTTAACCACGATGTCTGCTATCAGTGCTATTGAGATAGCTTGCTGGGATATCATCGGTAAGTACCTAAAACAACCAATCCATAACTTACTAGGCGGTATGTATCATGAGAAGTTAAGAGCTTATTCCTACATACCTGAAGGTGAGGGTTGGAGGAAGTTAACACCTGAAGAAGCTGTTGAGAAGACTTTAGAAGTTGTTAAGAAGGGTTTTAAAGCTATTAAGTTAGATCCATTCCCACCACTATACCCGAGTCCTAGGGATGTAACTTTAAGTGAGATTAAGTATGTTAGAGAACTACTTAAGAAGGTTAGAGATGCTGTAGGTGATGAGGTGGAGATATGTATCGGTACTCACGGCCAGTTCACCACACATAGTGCTATTAGAGTTGCTAAGATGTTAGAGGAGTTCAACCCTCTATGGTTTGAAGAACCAGTACCTCCTGAGAATGTTGATGAGATGGCTATAGTAGCTAAACATACTAGAATACCTATAGCAGCTGGTGAGAGGAGAGTTACTAAGTATGAATTCCTAGAACTACTTAAGAAGGGTGCTGCTCGAATAATTCAGATGGATGTAGGTCGTTGCGGCGGAATTCTAGAATCTAAGAAGATCGCCGCGTTAGCAGAAGCTCATTACGCATCAATAGCACCACACATGTACTTCGGACCAATACTACTAGCAGCAACAATACAACTAGATGTATGCAGTCCAAACTTCCTAATACAGGAATACAACGTTACAGAACTACATAATAAGATACTGAAGAAACCGATAATAGTTGAGGACGGCTATATAATACCACTGAAAGACCCCGGTCTAGGGATAGAGTTAAGGGAAGATCTTATTAGAGAATTCTCCCACAAGCCTGAATAGACCTTCCAAACACATATTACATTAAAATAAAATATCATGTAATCACTAATAACCTAAGATTTGGAGTAATTCCTAACAGTATTGAATTTCCTAACATATTACTATGTTAAGATTTAATAGCCTTCAGGTAACATTAATTATGTGGTTCGTATGAGTAAGAAGGGTTTTAAAGAAATAGCTGAGGTTGAAAAGAGTTATCACGATAGGTTAGTCAGCTCAGCTAAGGAAGTTACAAATCCGGTCGTAAGGGTTGTAATGACAGCAGTTGCTCAAGACTCATTAAAACATTCTATGATATATGAGGCGTTAGTAGAGTTATCGAAGGAGAGATCTATGATTAGTGAGGTAGAGCTTGAGAAGATAGCTAGTGAAATAGAACACCATATAAAGACTGAGGAGGAGATGATAAACTATCTTAAGAAGTTGTTAGAGGGTAGTATAGAGAATAAAGCTGTTAAGTTCTTATTAGAGGCTATTCTTAGAGATGAAGTATTCCATCACTCATTATTAAAGAATGTCCTTGAGATCATAGTACGTAGGGAGGCGTTCACAGAAAGCGATGCTTGGGAACTGGTCTGGAAGGATGTAGCATCGCATGGAACGCCTTCTGCTGGTTAGATAAGTTAAGGTAATTAGTATTTTTAATTTAATATTTTTACTAACTTTACAACTTATTAACCTAAATAAACTTAAAATTAGATGGAGGCATTGAAAATGTCTCAAAACCTGGTCAGGAAAGCTTATGAAATTGAAGATAAGGCCTTAGGTTCTTACCTTAATGCTATGAGGATTCTTAGGTTATATGGTATGGAGTTAGAGCACTTAGAGAGCGTTATTAAGAAAGTCCTTATAGATACTCTAATACATAAAGAACTGATGAGTAGTTTACTAAAGATCTATGAAGAAGTTGCTAGAAGGGAGGGAGAAGTATTAAAGGAGGTAGAGGGATTAACGCCTTCCGCAGTTGAGAAAGCTCTTATAGCTAAGGTACTTAAAGAACATCTAGTTATTGAATCAGATATGATCGAACTTTATAGGGAGATTGCCAGGACCACACAACATAAAGTCTTCACAGATCTAGCTGAGGCATTAGCTAGAAATGAGGAGGAACATCATAGAATAATTAAAGACTTAATAGATAAGTATCAAAAGTAGTTAAGGGTTACTTTATAAAACAATACGTCATTTTTAATTACTAAATTAGTTATAATGTGATGTCTATGGTTAGGAAAGTAGTCGATGTTGAGGATAGTATTTACAATATGTTAAAGAATGTAGCGAGGAGGTATGGTGTTAGGGTTAGTGAGGTATTGAGGGTTTACGTTAATAGTTTCGATGTTGTTGAGGAGGTATTAAGTGCTGAGTCTAACTTCTTGAGGAAGTATTTTAAGTTGAGAGGTGATGAGTTAATCGCATCAGCTCTTACTAGGGTTCTTAATATTTCTCAAGGTATGTATAATACCATATTAGTAATTGATGAGGTGTTAGGTCTGTGGAGGAAGGGCTTCATACTTTCAGAGGTTTCAGGTGGTGTTATAGATAAGGACTATAATATTAGGGGTATAATGATTTACTTTGAAGGGACTGAGGTCTCTAGTAGGGAGAGTTTAGTAGATCATGTTGAGCTTCAAATACATGATAGTGGTTGTGCTTTAGAGGTTGAGTCTCATATAAACATTGATATAGAGTCTAACGAGTGTGGGGAGGATATTATTAAGAAGGTTGAGGATGTTTTAAGGACTTACGGTCTTAAGGAGGAGTTGGAGGGGAAGGTCTTAGAATGTGGTGGTGGGGGAGGTGTTGATGTAGTTCTAGAACGTGAGGGTGGGTTATCCATCAAGATAACAGTATATACTAAGAAGTTTAACTGTTTACCTAATATAACTGAGGTGGATAGGGTCTTAGCTAAGATTATTAAGGAGTCAGGGATTTCAGACGTTATAGAGGGTCAGAGGGGGTTACGTATTGATGAACTCATAAAGAGTTAATCACTCATAAACTTATCAAGAGTTATAAACTCCTTCTTAGACTCAACACCTCTCTGAGATATTATCAACTCTTCAAACCTTTTAATCAGTTCATCCCAACTAATCTCATCATTTACAGCCCATTCAACAATTAAGTTAGAGTTCTTACTAATGATCTTTAGGAATTCCTGCCAGGTGATCCCTAAGTTCTTCAGGTCATTACCCCACGAACTCCATAGGTATTGAGGTAGTTTATTAAATACTAAAACACCTTTAGATAAGTCTTTACCCTTAGTACTAAGTAACCTACTTAAATTCTTAATAGCTTCTTTAATCTCTACAGGCTCCTCAACCCTCCTCAACATCCTAGACTTACCACTTACTAACTATACTTAGGGAATATATTAGTTATTATCTGAAGAATGCTTATAATACCTCAGTACTAATTACTATGATATGGTAGATAGTATTGGATATAATGTTGATGATTACAAGTGATGTTCTACTACCAATCTACTTATTAATCATAGGTTTCATACTCTCACTAATCCTTAGAGATTCTAAGGCTTTAGACTCAGCGTTGTTTATCTCCTCAGTAGCGAGTGTTACGATGATATTACTAGCAATTCAGACTTTAACCTCAGACCCTACAATACCTAAGATTACTACAGAACTACAGATTCTTCTAGGGACTTCAAACCTCTTAAAGACCTTCACATTATCTCTTGACGGGTTATCAGCATTCTTCATATTAACCTTAGGTATTGTAGGGTTAGCTTCATCTATCTACGGTACAGCATACATTAAACGTTACTTAGGTGTTGAGAGTTTAAGGTTTTACTCATTAACGTATATACTCTTCCTACTATCGATGTATTTAGTCTTAGTAAGTAATGATATAGTGTTATTCATAATTTCTTGGGAGTTAATGACTATTACAGCATTCTTCCTTATAGCGTTTGAGAGGACTAGTGAGGTTGCACGTAGGGCTGCGTTAAAGTACTTACTAATGTCTTATTCTGGTTCAGGACTCATAATAATGTCATTACTAATACTATACCTACTATCAGGTTCTACATCATTTACATCTCTTAAAGGTTTGAATTTAGATGTTACTACTCAGTACTTACTCATGTTACTCTTTACAGTTGGTTTCGGTATTAAAGCTGCTTTAGTACCTATGCATAATTGGTTACCTGACGCACACCCAGAAGCACCTTCTAACGTATCAGCATTACTGAGTGGGTTTATGATTAAGACAGCTGTTTACGGTATTTTAAGATTTACTATCTCGTTAGTATGTCTTAACTACTATGTGTTAGGGTTAGTACTAGCTTCCTTAGGTGTTCTCTCAGTAGTCTACGGTACTTCAATGAGTATAGTCCAGACAGATTCTAAGAAGTTAATGGCTTTCTCCAGTATCGGGCAGATAGGCTATATATTCCTAGGTATAGGGGGTGGTTTAGTACTGTATCCTAACCCTCTAGGTATTATAGCTATGTCTGCAGCCCTCCTCCACGTACTTAACCATGCAGTATCTAAGGGTTTACTATTCCTAACAGCTGGTAGTATAATATATAGAGTTAATAGTAGGGATTTAAACATCTTAGGTGGTTTAGCTAGGTATATGCCGATGACCTTCACATCAAGTTTAATAGCCTCACTATCTATTTCAGGTATACCACCATTGGGTGGATTCATAAGTAAGTGGCTTATAATACTCTCACTACTAATATCTACAAATACCTTACTCGTAATTTACGCGTCACTAGCGATCTTCGCTAGTGTATTAACAACTAGTGCTTTTATAAAGTACTTATCAAGGGCTTTCTTATCTAACCCAAACATTAGCTCCTTAAGTCATGTTAAGGAAGTCCCGACATCAATGGTATTAGCACAACTTCTACTAGCCTCCCTCTGTGTTTTATTAGGAGTACTCTTCTACATACCCCTCAACATCATAACCTCAAGAACAATCAGTAACTTAGTTGTATTTGACTTAAACTCAGTTAGTATTTTAATTATGAATATAGTCAACATATTAACCTACATCGCATTACTACTAATAACGATAACATCATCATTAGTTATTGTTATATATACCTTAAGATATAAGGTTAGGACAGTACCTCTATGGACCTTCGGAACTAAAGACCTACTACCAAGTAAGTTAGGATTAGATGGAAACTCATACTATACCGAGTTCGAACGTACATATAGTTTCAGTTACGTACTTAGACACTACGTATATGAATTCCTCATAAACCCAGTAACTAGTATGTTTATGAGGTTTGTTAAGGCTTACGATAAGGTAGATACCTACTTATACGTAATGCTTATAGTGATTACGACTTTCTTAACTGTGTTAATAGCGTTAGTTGTGGTGGTCTGAGTTGGTTGTGGTGTACTTAGGTTTAATTATTACGGTGTTAATTATTTTGGTCTTAATACCTATACTTGACGGTATTGAACGTAAGTTTGTTAAGGCTAGGATTCAGAGTAGGGTAGGTCCTCCAATACTTCAGACATACTACGACTTAATTAAGTTGTTTAGGAAGGAGTTATTAGTACCTTCTACAGCATCTAAGTTATTCATTATAGCACCTATATTGAGTTTCTTCACCTCAGTAGCTACACTATTCGTAGTACCGTACACTTTAAGTAATCCGTTAGGTTTTGAAGGTGATTTAATACTCTTCATATACTTACTGATATTCTCATCAATTACCGCCTTATTAGGTGGTCTATCCTCTAGTAATCCATTTACTGAGGTTAGTAGTAGTAGGGAGTTATCACTTCTAATGGCTTCAGAACTCTTTCTAGGTCTATCTATAGCTGTTATAGCTTTAAAACAGTCGTCATTAAGTCTAAGTAAGATATCATCTACTCCAGTAATAACACCTTCAGTAATACTAGCTTACATAGCCTTACTATACTACGCATTCATTAAGTCTGCTAGGACACCATACGATATAGCTGAGGCTGAACCTGAAATAGCTTCTGGGTACTTGATAGAGTATAGCGGTCCACTACTTGCGTTCATGATATTAGGTAATTTAGTTAGGAGGTACTTAACAACATCGTTCTTCGTAGTAGTTGCTTTAGGTCCTACAGTATCTCTAGCTACATCAGTTATACCTACACCTATTAAGGAATTAACTAACTATGTCTTAATCTTAGGGTTGAGTACGTTAACTTACTTAGCCTTAGGTACTGCTTCAGTCATACACGGTAGGTATAGAGTTATACATGCGTTAGACTCTATCAGGAAGTATACATCTGTACCTATAATAGCTTTAGTATTAGCTGTGGTGGGGTTATAGAATGACCACTACTTTATTGAGGTGTTAGGTGTGGATGTGGTTAAGTTACTTTATGATGTCTTAAAGGGTAAGGTACTACATCATGAAGTTATTAGTGGTGGGGTAGTTATTGATGTTAGACCTGAGGACTTAGTAAGTGTTGTTAAGGTTATTACTGAGGAGTTAGGAGGTATATACACAGTAATTGTAGGTGTTGATGGTAGGGGTATAGATAGTACATACCATAACGTATACGTCTTCAGCTTAGATAACCTGAAGACCTACGTCTTAATTAGGGTTAGGTTAAGTCCTGAAGACCCTAAGGTTGAGTCAATAACACCTATAGTTAAGGGTGCTAACTGGGGTGAACGTGAGGTTAGAGACTTACTCGGTATTAACTTACTAGGTCATCCAGACCCCCGTAGACTGATACTACCTGATGACTGGCCCTCAAACACATACCCACTTAGGAAGGAGTTTAACTACTATGAGAAGCCTAAACCAAGTCTAGGATGTAATTACGTACCTAGTAGGTCTGAAGAGGTTGTAGCACTACCTTACGGACCTTACCACCCACTACTCCACGAGCCTGAGTACTTTGAATTACATGTTAAGGGTGAGACAGTAGTTGATGTTGAGTATAGAGGTTTCCACGTACATAGAGGTATTGAGAAGTTAGGTGAGTCTAGACTAACCTATAATCAAATACCTTTCGTAGCTGAGAGGATTTGCGGTATATGTGGTTTCGTACATAACGTATGTTACTGTCAAGCAGTTGAGAATGCTGCAGGTATTGAAGTACCTGAGAGGGCGTTATACATTAGGTCTTTAGTACTTGAGATTGAGAGGATCCATAGCCACCTACTCTGGTTAGGTGTTGCATGTCATGTACTAGGCTTCGATACAGGGTTTATGCATGCTTGGAGGATTAGAGAACCTGTGATGTACTTAGCTGAGTTATTAACAGGTAGTAGGAAGACCTACGGTATTAACTTAGTAGGTGGTGTTAGGAGGGATGTCAATAGAGAATCTATAGAGAAGATTGTTAAGATACTTAAGAATGTTAAGGAGGAGTACGACTACTTCGTAAAGAGCTTAACTAGTGTTAAGGAGGTTATTAAGAGACTTGAAGGTAGTGGTATACTACCTAAGTCTGAAGCTATAAGTTACGGTGTTGTAGGCCCTACAGTTAGGGGTTCAGGACTTAAACGTGATGTACGTGTAGACCACCCATACGCAGCTTATAAGGAAGTATCGTTTAAAGTCCCTGTATATAGTGAATGTGATAATATGTCTAGGTTGATGGTTAGGGTTGAGGAAGTCTACGAAAGTATATCAATTATACAGCAATTAATTGATAAACTACCTTCAGGCCCTATAATAGCTGAGAATATAGAGATTCCAGAATTTAAGGAAGGATTTAGTGGTGTTGAAGCTCCTAGAGGTGAGGACGTACACTACGTAATTACTGGGAGGTTTAGTAAGGTGTTTAGGTGGAAGGTTAGAGCACCTACATATAATAACATACCTGCTTTGAAGGTAATGCTTCATGAATGTCCGTTAAGTGATGCACCGTTAACTATAGCTAGTATAGACCCCTGCTTCTCATGTACTGATAGGTTAGTAGTAGTTGATGTCTTAACTGGTAAGAAGTTTAGAGTTGATTTTAGAAGCCTAGCTAGGAGGGGTAGGTTATGAGTAGGTTATCATGGATTAAGAAGGCTTTAGAAGTTGGTGTAGTTACTAAGAAGTACCCGTTTGAACATGTTGAAGTACCTGAAGGTTCTAGAGGATTACCTGAGTTTGACTCAAGTAAATGTATTGGGTGTAGTGCATGTGCTAACGTATGTACTCCAGACGCTATAAGAGTTGTTGATGATTTAAATGAGGGTGTTAGGAGGGTTGAGTACTTCGTAGGTAGGTGTATATTCTGTGGTCGATGTGCTGAGGTATGCCCTGTATCAGCTATAAAGATAACTAAAGAGTTTGAACTAGCTTATAAGGATGAGGTTAGATTCATAATAGAGTTAAAGTTAGTTAAGTGTTCTAACTGTGGTAAACCATTCACAACTACTAGACATTTAAACTATGTCTTAGGGAAGGTAGGTGAGGGACTCCCAGAACTAATGACTTTATGTCCTGACTGCCGTAGGAAGTCAACTATAAACTCATTCATAACTCCAGTAGGTGGTACTGTATGAGTATCTACGGGAGGAGTATCTGGGTATTCCACCTAAACACAGGTAGTTGTAATGCATGTGATATAGAGATCCTTGATGTCCTAACACCGTACCACGACGTTGAGAGATTCGGTATTAAGTTAGTTGCTTCACCAAGACATGCAGATGCTTTACTACTAACAGGCCCTATAACTAGGGAGTCTTTACCGAAGGTTGTAGATGCTTTACTAGCTGTTCCAGAACCTAAGTTAGTCATAGCTATAGGCTCCTGTGCTTGTGGTGGTGGTATATGGTATGATACGTACTCAACTGTAGGTGGTCTTAACGAACTATATAGGGTTTTGAGGGAGGAGTACGGTATTCCTGAACCACCAACTGTTAGAGTTCCTGGATGTCCTCCAAGACCTGAAGCTATAATCTACGGTGTTGCACTAGCGTTAGGTATTGTGAAGCAGAAGTACAGTACTACTAAAGTAAGTGTTGAGTAACTTATTACTTTAGAAACAACTAATTACTAGGGTTGAGATTCGTGATCCTTGATATCTACTTAAGATGGTATGAACTAGCTTTAAGAGCTACTAACTTTGAGGTTTACGGAAGTCCTCGTAAGGACTTATTCCAAAACCTAATACTCTCAGGTATGGGTGGTTCTGGAATAGTCTGTGATATGATTTACTCAGTACTATACTCAAGCTCTGAGATACCAGTAACTATAGTTAAGGACTTCCAAATACCTCGATGGACATCTAAAAACTCACTACTATGTGCTATCAGTTACTCAGGTAATACTTTAGAGACTTTAAACACTGTATCGAAGGCTTTAGAAGTAGGTGCTGAGGTCTGTATAGTTACCTCAGGCGGTAAGTTATTAGAGTTAGCTAGGGTTAGAGGACTACCCCACGTAGTAGTTGATAGTGGTTTAATACCTAGAGCAGCATTCCCACAACTACTGATAGCCACACTTAAACTACTAAGTACTTACAGAATTAACTTATGTAGTGATTTAAAGAGTTTAACTAATATTTTAAGAGATGTTGAATCCGTATCTAAGACATCTAAGGAATTAGCTGAATTCCTTAAGAACTCACTACCAGTGATAATATCTAATACGAGGTTTTACCCACTAGCTATGAGGTTTAAGGACGAGTTTAATGAGAATTCTAAGATGATGGCTAAGGTTGAGGTAATACCTGAATGGGCGCATAACGATATAGTTGGTTGGGAATTACCTCTAGGTGTTGTTAAGTCTTTAGTTATATGGGATGATGACCTAGTTATAGAGTTCCTCATAGATTACTTGAGAGGTAGAGGTGTTGACTTACAGGTGTTGAAGTTGTTAGGTGATGACCTACTATCTAAGATGCTTTACGGTTCATACATAGCTGGTTTAACAAGTGTTTACCTGGCTGAGTTACGTGGTGTTAGGGCTGAGGAGACTAAATCTATAGATATGTATAAGGAGTTCTTGAAGAGGAGGGTTAATCACTAAATTAATACTTAAGTAGATTCCCTCAACCTACTCAGTATTTCCTTAGCTTTATCAATCCTTATAACACCCTCCTTAAGCATCTCAGTAACTACCTTATCTATTTCCTCACCATGAGCTCCAGCAGCTATAGCTATCTGCCTAGCGTGGAGTTTCATATGACCTCTCTGAATACCTTCAGCTACTAATGCTCTTAGAGCTGCTAGGTTTTGAGCTAGTCCTACAGCACCCATAACCTCAGCTAACTCCCTAGCTGTCTTAACCCCTAAGATCTTAAGTGATATCTTAGCTAGTGGGTTAACCCTAGTAGCACCACCTACTATACCTACAGCCATAGGCATCTCTAAATAACCTATTAAATCACCGTTCTCATCCTTCTCCCAAGTAGATAGTGTTGTATACCTACCACTACGTGCTGCGTATGCGTGAGCACCTGCTTCTAAAGCTCTAGTGTCTTGACCTGTAGCTAGTGCTACAGCTATCACACCATTCATAATACCTTTATTATGTGTTGTAGCTCTATACGGGTCTGAAGCTGCGAATGCCCAAGCATATACTATACCGTCAACTACTTCAGGACCTCCAACAGCTTCCTTAGGAACTCTAGTCCATACCTTAACTAACCTCCTATCAGCTAAGTTTGATACTATCCTCAACAGTACTTTACCACCTGTCAACTTCTCTATGTATGGACCTACAGCTTCAGCCATAGTATTAACTACGTTAGCACCCATAGCATCCTTAACATCAACTATTAAGTGGGTTATGACCATAGGACCTACAGGTGTTTGAATTACCCTAACCTCAACATCCCTAACACCACCACCTAAGCTAATTAGTAGTGGGTCTTTCTCATTAGCAATCCTGATAATCTCATCCTTATGCTGGAGTATCTTCATAACTGCTGTATGTGGTGATGTAACACCAACTAACTGTATCTGAGCGATCATTAAAGGCTCAGTACTTACAGCGAATAAACCACCACCATCCCTACACATCCTAGCAGCATTAGATGCTGCAGCAACTACTGAGGGTTCTTCAATAGCCATAGGTATTAAGTAGTCCTTACCATTTATTAAGAAGTTAGTAGCTATACCTAAAGGTAATTCAAAAGTCCCAATAACATTCTCAATCATCTTATCAGCTATGACTAACCCCATCTTACTAGTCTGTAAGAGGTTAACCTCCTCATCAGTAAGACCTGCAAAATCCTTAACAATACCTAACCTCTCACTAACCCCTAACTTATAGAAACCTGAAATCCTTGAAGTACGCATATTAAACCACATATAGTTAGTAGTGATGCAATTTAAAACCTTTCTAAACGTGAAGTATAGACTACTTAATAACTAAACTTATAAGGTATAGGACGTATCATTAAGTGTGGTAGCTTCAGAGATTATAGAGCTTAAGAAGAAGTTAATTAGTTTACTTAAGGAGGATGAGGAGTTTAGGTTAGTTGTTGTTGGGTTGATTGGTTATAGTGAGGTTCTTAAGAGACTTGATAGACATGAGGAGGAGATGAGGAGGGTTTGGGAGTCTATTGAGAAGCTTAGAGAAGACTTCCTAATATTTGTTAAGGAGCAAGAGAAGCGTTGGGAAGAGAATAATAGGAGGTGGGAGGAGAATAGTAGGAGATGGGAGGAGACTTATAAGAGGTTTGAAGTTATTGAGAATGAGTTGAAGAGGTTGAGGGAGGACTTCAATAGAGCTTTTGAATCACTTAGTAGGATGGTTGATGCTTTAGGGGCTAGGTTGGGTATAATTGCTGAGGGATCTTTTAGGGAGGGTATGAGGGGTGTTGTGGAGGAGGTCTTCGGTGTTGGTGAGGTTAGGAGGTGGGTCTACTATGATGATAAGGGTGAGGTCTTAGGGTATCCATCAGTTATTGAGGTAGACTTACTGATTAGGGATAGAACACACGTACTTGTAGAGGTTAAGGCGAGTACTTCAGATAGTGATGTGTCTAAGCTGTGGAGGGTTGGGAAACTCTATGAGAGGGTGGTTGGTGTTAAGCCTGAGTTAGTGATAATTACACCATTCATTGATAGGGGAGGTCTTAGGACTGCTAAGGAGTTAGGTGTTAAGGTATATACGAAGACTTGATTGAGTTATCTATAACTACTTACTACCTCCTTAATCTTACTCCTTACTATGGGGCCCATAGAACTACCTAACACCTTCTCTGTTAACTTACAGAATGCACATACATCACCTGATGTAGGCATTCCACAATACCTACACGTACCTACGTTACTTCTCAACCCTACCTTATAGAATTCTATGTTCTTAGCTATACCTCTAGCGAGGGCTATCTTAATTCCTGGGTTCCTCCCCTCAATACTATCTAGGAATTTCCTAACCTCACCCTCAATACTACCAACTACTTTATAAGGGCATACACCATCAACTACTGGTAGTCCTTGAATACTTACGTAGAGTGATGTCTCATTCCCTGAGACCTCGTAGAGTGGTCTTACCCTCCCTACTAAAGGACCTTCAGATTCTGTCTTAGGGCCTAACTTACTTATGTCGTTAAGTTTTTGTAGGAGGAAGTTCTTCATAACATATGTTAGGAGGTCATCTAAGTGGTGGCCGAGGACTACTACATTAACTTTAGATTCAATACCTACAACATTTATTAAGTATCTCTTCAACAACCCACATAAACTACATGCAGGCCTCCTACTCCTAATAACTAGGTCAGGTAGTCTAACACCTAATAACTCCTTCAAATCAACTACGATTAAAGGTACTTCAAGACTTCTACAGAATGACTCAACTACTTCTCTAGCCATCCTAGAGTAATCAGTAATACCTAAGTCTAGATGTAGAGCTAATACGTTAAAATCTAATTGTTTTGAAATTACTGAGAGTATATGTAGTAACGCTATACTATCCCTACCACCAGAAACAGCTACTAAAACCCTCCAACCATTCTTAATAAGCTCGTATCTCTTAATAGTTTTAAAGACTTTATTCTGGATATACTCTATAAAGTGTTTCTTACATAATCTAAGTTTAGCGTAACGTATATTAGTAATTGCAGGTTCACTACATAGAGAGCATTTTAATACTTCCTCACTACTCATATACTAACTACCTTAATATAGACAGATAGGTATTCCCTAACCTTATATGTATTGCCAAACTATACTCATTACATTACTTAAATCTATATCTGAGCATACTCTACTACAGACTATGTGATGAATACATAACACTTTAAGAACTTTAATACATTCTTCATAATATTATACTCATCCTCAGAAGCCTTAACAACTTTCTCTATGTAAGTATATTGGGAGATAACTCTTAAAAACTTATTTAGAGAATATTATTAAATAAAGTCTCTACTAATCATTAAACTAATATGGTTAGGTAGTAATAAGTAATAAGACTTAATTTAGTTAAAATTAGTAGGGTTTGAATTGAGGATTTATAAGAAGATCTTCATTATAGCTGATGACTTAACAGGTACTAACGATACTATTGTTCAGTTTTGTAAGGTTGGTTATAGAGGTGTAGTATTAACTGATTTAAAGATTAATCTCTTAGATATTTTAAGACAATACGATGTTATTGGAATTAATACTAATTCAAGAGTGTTAACACCTGATGAAGCTTATAGGAGGGTTAGGGAGGTTATTATGTGGTTAGTAACTTCATTAACTGATTTAGGGTATTCATTAGATGATGTCTTAATCTATAAGAAAGTTGATTCTACCTTAAGAGGGAATATTATTGAGGAGGTTAGAGCTATTTACGAGGTTTTAAGACCTGATGTTATCGTATTTGCACCTGCTTACCCAAAACGTGGTAGGAAGACTGTTAACGGTATACATTTAGTTAATGATGTACCAGTTCATAAGACTTACTTTGGTAGGGATTTAAGGACTCCAGTAAAGTCTTCATATATACCTGATTACTTCTTAGGATTTAATGTTGATTATAGACATATATACTTAAGTGAGTTAAGGTCTTCAGATAAAGTTGATGTATGTAGTTATGATGTTATATCATCAGATATTGAAGTTAGTGAGGATTTTATAAAGTTAATTAATCTTATTAGGGGTTGTGGGTGGGTAAGGATTTTATGGGTTGGTTCTGCAGGTTTAGCTGAGTACTTAGTATATAACGTAGTTATTAGTCATGGTTATAGAGGTCTTATAATTATGTGTATTGGTTCTTTAAATGATGTTACTAGGAGACAATTAAGTAAGGTAGTTAATAACGTAGTTTTAATACCTTTAAATATTGAGAGACTTATTAAGGACTTTAATAATGAGTACTTAGATGTTCGTAGTAGGGTTTTAGAAAGTCTTAAGTCTAACCCATTAGCTATAGTTCTTACTACATCATATCATGATTATCAGATTATACAGAGTGAGAAGTTAGTTAGTGAGTTAGGTATTAGTAGGTCATCGTTATATGAGTTAATAAGTGATTCTTTTGGTAGGTTATGTGCTTTAGTAGTAAATGATGTTGGTTTAGGTAGGGTTAGTGGTGTTTTCTTATGTGGTGGTGATATTACTATGTCTGCTATTAAGTATTTAGGTTTTAATGCTTTAGAAGTCTTAGGTGAGGTTGAGGCCGGTTTACCACTACTTAAGATTGGTGGTTTAGGTTTTAAGTTAGTTACTAAAGCTGGTGGTTTTGGTGATGATCTAACCTTATTAAGAGTTATTCATAGGTTAACTTCGTAGGGTATGTAGATGGTTAAACCTATAATCTTAATAACTATGGGTGATCCAGCAGGTTCAGGTCCTGAGATAATCCTTAAAGCATTATCTCATCCTGAGCTTCAAGGTATTGCAAGGTATGTTATTGTAGGTGATTTAAAGGTTTTAATGAGGGCTAAGGAAGTAGTTAATGCTCGTAAGTTAAGTCTTACAGTAGTTAGTGATCCTGAGGAGGTTAGTGATGAGTTATTTAGTGTTGGTGTTATTGATTTAGGTAATGTAGATATTGAGAAGTTAGTTTACGGTAGACCGTCAGTGATGGGTGGTAAAACATCTTATGAGTATATAGTTACAGCTGTTAACTTAATTAAGAGTGGTAAGGGTCATGCATTAGTTACTGCACCTATAAGTAAGGAGAGTCTTTACTTAGCAGGTTATGACTATCCAGGACATACTGAATTACTTGCTGAGTTAGCTGGTGTTGACGTGGTTAAGATGATGTTAGTATTTAAGCATTTAAGAGTTACTCATGTTACTACACACGTATCTCTGAGGAGAGCTATAGAGTTAGTTAGGAAGGATAATATATACTTAACTATAAGGTTAACTCATGAAGCATTAACTAAGTTATTCGGTATTGATAATCCTAAGATAGGTGTAGCAGGTTTAAACCCACATGCTAGTGAGGGTGGTTTATTCGGTGATGAGGAGGAGAAAGAGATAATACCAGCTATTAAATTAGCTTTAAGAGAAGGTATTAGAGTTGAAGGTCCATACCCACCAGACACGATATTCTATAGAGCATACCATGATAGAGAATTCGATGCAGTAATAGCTATGTACCATGATCAAGGACATATACCTATAAAGATGATTGGATTATTAGAAGGTGTAAATCTAACACTAGGACTACCATTCATAAGAACATCACCAGACCACGGGACAGTATGGGATAAAGCAGGTAAGGGAACAGCAAAAGAAACAGCAATGTTAGAAGCAATAAAACTAGCAATAACATTAGCAAGAGGGAAAACATAATCTATAAATATAAGACTAGAAATTAATCTCTACGTAAGTACTTCTATAAAACTTAACCTTCTTTAAATCCTTCCTATAATAGTACTAGATATTTAAATCCCTCCTAACACCTTATCAGTTAATTCAATAAATTCTTTAGATCTCAATAATTATGATATTTAATCATTTAATCACTCTAAGTTAAATAATTTCTCATATAAGGTTTTTAGATGTT
>CAZZLT010000056.1:0-10755 GCA_964655125.1 uncultured Desulfurococcaceae archaeon
ACAGAATATAGGTTACTCAGTATATGGTGTAGATGCTGTAGTTGGTATTGGTTCAAGCTTAACACTTAGACTATTAACTAAGGATATAGTATTAGATAAGAGTCTTAAGATGAGGTTCTATAGTTACTACGTAGCTGATGGTTATAGAGTTATTGGTTCACCATCAAATAATGGTGGGATAGTAATAGATTGGTTTAAATCTATTGTAAATAGGGAGGAGTTAAGGAATTTAGGTAGGGTAGTATGCAGTGAGGGTATCTACATCCTACCTTTCGCAGTTAGTGAGATATTCCCATTCAGAGATCCTAACTTAACATTCACTACAGTAGGGTTGAGAATAACTCATAGTATAGAACATATAGTTCAAGGACTCTACGAAGGTTTATCCTTCATAGTGAAGACAGCTATGGACGCATTCAACGAGAATAACGTATGGATAGAGAGAATACATTGTGCTGGAGGTGGTTGTAATAACCTTAACCTAGTTACTACTATCGCTAACGTACTCTGTAAACCAGTAATACTTTATAAAGACCCTAGAAATGCTGGAGTATTAGGTGGTGTTGTCATAGCTATGAAGGCTTTAGGATATGTAAAAACAGTAGCTGAAGTAAGACTTGAAGAAGTAAAACCACAAACTATCATAGAACCTAATAGAGAATCTTGTAAAGACTATATAGAATGTCATAAACAATTCCTAAAACTAATCAATATAACCCAAACATCAAAATAATAGAGTAAGTATTAAAACATTATTTTATAGTTAATAAATTAAGGTTTACTATGGAGTTATTATAGATTTTACTACCCTCCCAAAAATCTTTAAATGTTTTCCCCGCTTATCTAGAGAGTATTTTGTGATAGCTTCAGGGGCAAATCTTAATTTTCCAGAAGCCATTAATGCTAACGATCTTTCCCAATCTTCTCTCGTACTTACAGAATCCCTGTATATAGTCACATCATCTAATACGTTATAGTATGTTATTGATATATGTTCTCTACTATGTGGATGTCCTATTTGAATAATCTTACCACTAGGTCTTATAGTCTTTAATGCTAAGTCAACTGCTTGAGGTGACGGAGCTACAACTATTACATCAAATCCCTCCTTACCCTTATAAAATCCCCTACCCTTCATCTCCATAGCAACTTTATTAAAGTCCTCCTTATTTATATTAACTACTCTATCAGCACCTAACTCCTCAGCAATTCTCAACCTACTGAATTCCTCATCTCTCTGAACTCCAAGGACAACTACTTCATGACCTAAAGACTTAAGTATTTGAAGTGCTGCTAACCCAATAATACCTACACCTACTACAGCAGCAATACCTCCTGGAATACCGAAACCTGACCTACGAATACCGTGCATAGCTACTGCAGCCATCTCAGTTAAACACACATCTTCATGACATACGTTACCCGGTACATGGATAAGAGCTTTCTCAGGAGCTTTCATATAAGTAAAAAATAACCGTTTATACTCCTCCCAACCTCACCCCTACCTTTAGAATATGGACATAAGTTATATTGACCAGCCCTACAGTAAGTACATTCACCACAGAAATCAGTATAGTACTCAACAGTAACTTTATCACCAACCTTAAATCGTGTTACATCACTACCAACCTCTACAATCCCCCACTATTCTCAGCCCTAGGAATTACTGGGAATTTAAATGTCTAGTCCTATAACCAGCAGCTACATACTCAGTCCTTAACCAACCAATAACATCAGTCCTATCAACACCACATACCTTAACCTTAATTAAAACTTCTTTAGGACCTATCTTAGGTATATCAACTTCCTTTAGAACAAACCTACCTCAACCCTCAGCAATAAGAGCTTTACATCTTATCAGAGATAACCATTACTTTACCCCTATATACAATTAAAGATTATAGGAAATTTATTTATAATTCTATATTAATTACTGATATTAAGGTAGTTAGGATTTATGAGTACCTTCAGTTTTATTGAATTCAACGATGAGTCTCTACTTATATTATCCTAAGTACTAAGGTAGGGTATATCTCTAAACAAGAGATTGGTTATAAGGATTAAAATAAGTAAATGTGAGGTAGTGGATATTAGTATACAGTATTAGGTCGGTATTTAAGTTAGTATACGTGTTATTTTCTCTGGATTCATTAGTGAGAGTATTGGTAGGATGTCTTTAGCTTCAGCTCTTAACCTCTTAACAATCTCCACAAGTAGTTTCTGATATACTGCCTGTCTTAACTCCTTAGTTATCGTTGAGAGTGTATCTGCGTAGTCTATAGGTGCTGGTATTCCAGTAGCTGTACTAACATGTATTAGGCTTGATAATAATGTATCCTCATCTAGTGAATCACTAGTTAAGTACTCTACCTTAGTTGCTGTAGGGTAGAGAGTTTTTGGAGCTCTATAAAATGCTAATTTAATAGCGTAGCCTGTAGGTATGTTCTTAACTAAAGCATCATACCATCTAAGTCTAGCTCCTAACCACTCCTCATTAACACCTAACCTACCCTTAAGCCTCCTTAACTCATCATAGATATCACAATGTGCACCAACGATTAAGTATTCATTAGGTCTTAAAACTAAACTCATTATAGCTCTATCATTTAGTCTTAAGTCATGAAAACCAAGTATATTAACTATATCCCTAGCATAACTCCTCTTTAAAACACCAACTAATGCTGTATCTGTCTTATCAGCTAATTCAATAACCTTATTAGTAAGTTCTATAACCTTCCATAATACCTCTCTACCAGGTTCTAAATACGTGGTTAACGTCCTAGGAATTATCTCACCATCAACTAATAATACATCGAAGTATATCTCACCATCCTTCTTCCTCTCTAACAGTTTTAGAGTTGTTAATCTCTCATAGTACTTAGCGTAAGTACTTGTTAAGTCATTACTAAACCATAAGTCAGTATATGCTTTAGCATCAACACTACACCTACTACATTTTAAACCGTAAAGTACTGTAGATACAACTACAATACCTAAGTAACCACCTATAAGCTCAATAGCTGGTGCTGTATAACTAGAATCTACAGCTGTATAACATAACTCCTCAAACCTCTCTGCAGTATTAAGAGTAAATTTAGACTTAACAACCCCTCTAATCTCATTTAATATATTCCTAATCTTATTAACCTCATTAACCAACTTAGTAGTAGTTCTATCTAATACCTTCTCAACTACTTCAGGAGCTACTCCAGATACCTCCTCATTAACTGGTAATTCTTGGAGGTTCTCCAACCTCCCTCACCTTAATAAGCATTGGGTATTTTAACGGATTACCTAAACCAGCGAAGTAGAATTCCCTAGTCTCTAGTAGTGAAAGTACTTCAGGTCTAATCCCAGCTAAATCTACGAAATTCCTTAACTGATCGAAGTCGTAAGGTGTTTGAAGTTTACTAAAGAATACTGTATTTACGTTATTCCTAACATCTGGTGCTAGATCTATAACTCTCTGACTAGCTAGTACAACACCTAAATTCCACTTCCTACCCTCACGGAGGGTCTTCTCAATTAATTTATTTGACGGACTACAACCATACTGACATGCGTAATTATGTGCTTCATCAACAACTACTAAAGTATTTATAGGTCTAAGTAACTCATTAATAATCTCCCATAACCTCTCAAGACATCTTTTAACAATAACCCTCCTAACCTCAGTCTCAATAATACTTAAATCAATTACAATTACCCTACTACTAATTAACTTATTAATTACCTCATCAACACTTACACACATCCTATTTAACTTATTCATATAGTGTCTAGCAAATAACGTCATGTATAGAGATAGTTTTAATGGGGTTGTAGTACGAGCACCGAATCTACTAGCAGTCTCACTAACTACTTTAGCAAGTTTTTCAACAACCCATAAATTCTTACTTGATATATCAATAGTTAACTCCTCAAGTTCTTCCCTACTTAAACTATATAATTTCTCAGTTTGATTAAATTGAGGACATAATTGTTGATCACCCTTACACACTATATAACGTATTAGTGATACCGGTACATACTCCTCAATTAAGTTCTCTAAAGCCCCTATAGTTAGTTTAAGACCTTCAGTAATTGTATTCACGTCTAATACTATCTCATCACCTCTCACCACATTATTAGGCCAGTAAGGTACGTAATCCATCCCAGTATGATCGAATATAAGGACATTCCAATCAGTCTTACTTAAAACCTCATCTACTAACGCCTTAACAAGTCTTGACTTACCAGTACCTGTAGTACCTACTACAGCTATATGGTACTTAAGAGCTTCAGGTCTTAAAGGTATCTCAATACCACTATACTTATGAATACCGACTAACAAACCACTACCTAAGTCTAACCTTAAATCATTTGGTGATTCAACTATGTAGACCTTAGATCTAGGTGTTGGTGGTGTTGTAGGTGGTTCAACCCTATCATTAAGTACTTCACCAATAACCCTCACAACTGATGTCTCGTAGGGTATGTCTAAACCCTCCTCAGCAATCTCAGGTTTCTCAATAACTGCAGACCTCTGACTAGTAGTTAGTAATGGGTCTAACTTAGTAGTCATCCTAAGAACACCTAAGTACTTCCTCCCAAACTTAACATCCTCAATAGCTACGAATACCTCCTCCCTAACATAAGCTTCAGCATCCTTAAACACTAATATAGGTACTTCATAAGTCCTAGCATTAGATGCAACAACACCTACAGCCCTCAACAACCACACCCAAACATAACATACTTTTAAATAGTGAAATACTTACCGCTTACTTTATTTATTCCTACAACAATTAACGTAGGTAATCTAAAGCCAACACCATATGTGAGGTCTATAACGTTAAACCAATAATACTTTAACTACCTTATCTCCGTACTTCAATCCTCAATAAGAAACACATCTAACGAATTAGTAGTCTCACTAAATCATATCATCACTAATGATTAAGGAACAATTAGAGGTAATAGAATTGCCGACTCATGACTTAAGCTTAGGTATAAACTCAATAAAGCACTTAATACAGATACATACTATATCTACAACACCATACTCTTAATTTAGTTAAGGTATGTTTATTAAGGTAACTACGAGGTACTTCCCTCACTCATACTGTTAAATCAAGTATTAACTTCTCTAACTAATTTAAGTTAATATTTAGAGGGTAGAGTAATCAATATCCGTAATGATACCTTATATTTAATACATGCATCGTTTTGAGTAGGTACGTATCTGATTAAATTTAGGTTTAACCCCCTCACTAACTATCACTATATAGGGATTAGATGATTATTAGTTTTTAAACATTTTAACTAATCATTAATTTACGGGGTTAGCATGTTCCTAGATAAGTATATTGCTTTACTTATTAGTAGGGGTATTCATAGTCCTAAGGAATTAGCAACTATCTTAAGTATTTCTGAGAGGGATATGAGGATTAAATTAAGTGAGATGGAGGAGAAAGGTCTTATAGAGTGTAATACTAAGGGTTTCTGGATATTTAAGAAAGTAGTATGTAGGCTTAAGGATAAAGGTTTAGAACTTGCTGAAGAAGTAAAGAAAGAGTTAGAAGAGAGACGTAAGAAGTTAGAGGAGAGATTAGTTAGTTCAGATGATAGAATACGTAATCAAGTAATACAACAACTCATAGATCAAGAACCAGAATTAGTCCACATAATACCTTTAATGCTATGGCTTAACGTCATTCCAGCAACACTAATCCCAGCACTCCTACTAAATGAGTTACTACTTAACAGACATGTACTTGAAGATACAGATATTGATAACGGATATTTAATATAGTGATGTTAATACCTTAAGATCAAATTAACGTGAGTGATTATCGTTACTATATCTGATAAGTAGTGTAAGAGTGTATGTTAAGTTCGATAAACCTAGCCTCACATCATTTCAAGATCGCATCGTGAAATAACATTTAAGTACTTATCTCTAAATACTTCTCATAATATTCAATGATATGATTTGATCAGTTTTAAAGTTAAGGATAGTCCTTAAGAAGTATTTCTCTAAGGATCTTTATCCTAACTCTTCATGAAGTCTTATAGTTAATACTATTAATTGAGTTTACTCTTAAGCAACGTTAATGAATTTAGTATAACGGATATGTTACTTAATATCATTGCTGTAGCTGCCATCTCAGGTCTTAAGGTAATACCAATACTGTAGAGAGCGCCCATAGCTACTGGTACTAGTGTTAAATTGTATATAAACGCCCATAAGATGTTCTCAAGAGACTTCCTCCTAACTTTCTCACTGAAGATTATAAAATTTTTAATATCTTTAAGCTTTTCACTCATTATCACTATATCCCCAGCTAACTTAGTTATATCGGCACCGCCAACTGCTATACCTAAGAAGGACTTCCCAATAGCACCTGCATCATTAACTCCATCACCAGTAAACATAACATTTAATCCATTCCTCTGGAACTTTTCTATTAGTTCTACCTTATCATCGGGTGTGAGTTCAGCATAAGCTTCATCAACTTTAACTTCCTTTGCAACAGCTTCTACAGTCTCCACGCTATCTCCGGAAGCTATAATTGTCTTTACATTTCTCTTCTTGAGAAATTCAATAAGTCCTATACTATCCCCTCTAATACTATCCTTTAATAGTATGAAACCTACTAAGGTCTTATTCAACACGATAAAAGCTACTGTATATCCCTGTCTCCTATACTCTACTACGGAATCCTTCACGTACTCAGGTATATCCACGTTCATCTTATTAATAAGTTTTTCAGAACCTACTACAATTTCATCATTACTTACCCTAGCTACTATACCTAGTCCAGGTAGATGAGTATATTCAACCGGATCATTAAATATGTATCCTCTATCTCTACAATACTCTAATATAGCTGAAGCTATTGGATGCTCACTCCTACTCTCGGCACTACATACGGCACTCATTAACTCTTCCTCAGAACTACTTAATACTACTATCTTATCTACAGTAGGTTTTCCAATAGTTAAAGTACGAGTTTTATCAAATACAGCAACTCTTACTTTTAAAACTTTTTCAAAAACATCCCCTCTCCTAATAACTATACCTAGCGAGGCTAGTTTGTATGCAGCGATTACGTAAACCATAGGTATGGCTATACCTAATGGGCATGGACATGTAATTGCAAGTACTGAGGCCATGAATAAAACAGCATTCTCGAATTCACCCTGAATTGACCAATAAGTAAGAGTTGCTATACTAAGTATTATTACTACCCAAGTCATATAACCTACAATCCTATCTGCTAAAAGTTGAGTCTTAGGTTTTATGAAGGAGGCCTCCTTAACTATCTCTATAATGTGTGAGAGTACAGTATCCTTACTTGCCCTAGTAACCCTTACCTTAACATAACCTGATGTAAGTAACGTTCCAGCAAAGACCGCATCCCTCTTCTCACCACTCTTAAACTTAGGTATTACCTCCCCAGTAAATGTAGATTCATCTACATAACCCCACCCATCAATTACAACACCATCAACTAGTATCTTCTCACCTGACTTAAACTCAACAATGTCGCCTGGAACGATTTTCTCAACATCTACCTCCTCTACAGAATTACCCCTAACAACTCTAACCCTCCCACTAATAATTCCTCCTAATTTCTCTACCTCCTTCATAACCCCTCTCCTAAGTCTGGATTCGATATACCTACCTAACCCGACAAATCCGAGAACACCTGCTGAAGCCTCAAAGAAAGTCTCCGAATTTCTTAGAAATCCAATTACTATTGTTATGCTGAATACATATGAGGAAAGTGATGATAATGTTATGAGAGATTCCATTGATGGACTAAGCCTCATAAGAGATTTTAAACCCTTTAAAATAATGTCGATGCTAAGTAGAATAACTACTGTAGCTATTGAGAGTAGTAGTAAGTCCCTATAGTTCCAGAGAGGTAATGTGAGGTTAGTTAAATATCCTATATTATGGTATATGATGGCGAATAACGCTAGAGTAAATGCTGTAAACCTTAGGTATTTCTGGATATTATCACTAACTTCATATTTAAACTTCTTACTTACTTCCTCAGTGAATTCTATTTTTAAATCCTTCAAATGTTTTTTAATTTCCTCACGAGATAATGTGTATGGATTATAGAGGATCCTCATAAGTTTAGATACCGGAGATATCCTACAATCAATAATTCCGGGGATTTTCTTGACCTTACTCTCAACAGAGTAAATCTCTTCATCCTCAATATCAACATAAAATTCTAAATGATCATTCTCAACATCATACCCGGCATCCCTAATAGCTTTAACAACATTATTAAGAGATGTGAGTTCATTATCATACTCTATAATAGCTTCATTAGAAACATAACCTACTTTAAAATTTAAGACTCCCTCAACCTTGAAAACCTTTCTCTCAATACTGTAAATACATGAAGGACAGTCAACACCTACGATCTTAATTTTCTCAACAATTCTTACCATTAGAACTACCTACCCTACTAAGACTATATAAGACTAATGAGAGGTATATACTTTAAAATATCCTTTACTCATGCATGAACTCCTTCTTCGGTCCATGAATTAAATAATAGTCTGGATTCTTCTCAAATACTTTTTTACAATGATAACTACAGAAGTAATATACCTTACCCTTATAAACAGTCTTATACTTAGTCTTCTCGGAATCTATCTCCATCCCACATACAGGGTCTATAGTAATCACGGTTATCCACCTATAACAATGATATAGTAGGAGTTTAAAAACTTTACGATCAATTATTAAAATTTATAAACTTTCAATAACATTGTTATAAAGGGAAACATGGATTTAACTAATTTTATTGAGAGGTTTTCAAGGCAAGTAATATTAAATGAGATTGGTGTGAAAAGACAGTTTAAATTACTTAAGAGTAAGGTTACTGTAATAGGTTGTGGTGCGACCGGTACAACTATCGCAGAGTTATTAGTTAGAGCTGGTGTAGGTTTTATAAGGATTGTGGATAGGGATTTTGTTGAATTAAGTAATTTACATAGAACTCATCTATTTAGAGAATCCGATGCCTTAGAAGCTCTTCCTAAATCGTTAGTATGTAAGCAGAGGTTAAGTGAAATTAATAGTTTAGCTAATGTAGAGTATGTTATTGATAACGTTTCTGCTGATAATATCATGGATTTAATTGCTGATACTGACCTCGTTATTGATGGTAGTGATAATATTGAGACTAGATTATTAATAAATGAAGCTTGTATAGCTCTTAAAAAACCTTGGGTCATGGTAGGTGTTGAAAGATGGTATGGTATGACGAAATTCATCGATGCTGAGAAGGGTGCTTGTTTTCGATGTCTAGTAAGTGAAGGTTTTAGGAGGAGGGAGGATGTATGTGATGTAATTGGCGTGATAAACATTAATGTTTCATTAACCGCAACTATAGCTGCTACTCTAGCCTTGAAGTACTTATTAGGATTACCTGTGGAGGAGGAATTATTTATAGTTGACGCATTCGACCTAATTATTGAGAGAATAAAATTATATAGAAGACCTGAATGTCCTGCTTGTGTTAAGAAGGAATTCTCTTATTTAAGTAAGAAGGATAAGGAAAGAGTTAGATTTACTTGTGGTACTACCGTAATTGAAGTTTTACCTGAAAACCCTGTTAAAATAGACTTTTCTAAGCTTAGGAATAATAACGTATTTGAAAATGTTAAGATATTTGATGAGAGGTACGCCTATATTAAGATAGGTGGATATGAAATATTACTATTAGCTAATGGGAAAGCACTTATTAGAGGAGTTAGAGACTTATCTAAGGCAGAAGAATTCTACAGTAGTGTTTTAAGAGAATTGGAGGAAAAAGGTGTTGTAGTTGTTTAATAAGCCTGAAAATACTCTTAAGTATAGTATAATCACTACTTATGAGTGATTATGATGAGTAGTATCCCATACGCAAAGATACTTCTAAACCTAGCTAGAAGTGGTTGGTTATTAAGAGGAGTACCGAACTTCATAGCTGAGACAGTAGCTGAACATATTTTCTTAACAGCATATATCTGTATCGAGCTTTGTTGTAGTGTTCAGGGTGTGGATATAGGTAAAGTCATTCTCTACTCGTTAGTACATGATATTGGAGAAGCTTTCATAGGTGATATAATAAAACCTGTAAGCGTAAGATTAGGAAAGCTTAAAGAGAGTATAGAGGAGAACTACATAAAAGAGAATATAGATAACGAATTAATTGTAGAACTCTACAAAAGATATACAAGTCAAACGGATTTTGAGGCAAAACTGACTAGATTATGTAACTATATATCAACATTTTTGATAGGTATTGAATATAAAAATCTTGGGTATAGAGTGGATGATATAATTGACAATATCTATAATGAGATAGAGAAGATATCCAAAGAGCTAAATATCGAAAATATAGTTAAAAACTTAATTACAAAATTAATAAAATAATATAAAGTAAATTATTGGTTTCTTCTGAAGAAAGTATTAATATATGGAATTTACCTTAAGCTAAAACTAACAGTGAAATAGTGAGCTAAAAAGCTTTATTATATCACCTTACCTGATGGTATATAGGTGAAATAAGTTAACTCTAGATAAGTTAGTAGGACCTTACTTTAGATGGGAAGAGGAAAACCTTTATTTAATGTTTAAAATTCTCTAAAATAGAATATCTTAAATGTATAGTTAGCGTACATGGTTGAATAGTTAAAGAGCAAAAGAATTAGTTAGGAATCTTAGGTAAAGGAAAGATTGTAGATGAACAAGCTAAAAGG